>NZ_JBQQCB010000064.1:0-62316 GCF_052246675.1 Nonomuraea sp. KM90
GGGTGGGTGGCCTGGAGGTGGGCGCGGGCCTGGTGGAGCTCCTTGTCCAGGACCGCGATCCACAGGCCCGTGACCGCCGCCGCCTGGTGCGGGGGCAGCCCGTCGTGGAAGCGCGCGACGACGGCGGCCCTGGCCTTCGGCGGCAGGTCGCCGAGCAGGTACGCCCCGGGCTCCCGCGGCGCCGGCACCCGTACGGACTGGTAGCGGCCGTACAGCTCGCGCAGCACCGCGTGCGCCGGGTGGTTCCAGCGGACCGAGGACCAGCGGCGGCAGACCGTGACCAGCGACTCGATCGCCAGGTCGCGGGCGCGGTCCGGGTCGCCGGTCAGCAGGTACGCGGTGCGGGCGAACGAAGGCCCGTAATTAGCCAGAAAAATCGATAAATCGTTCGATTTGATCACGTATATGACTCCTTGTGGACTGATCAGGGTAGAGGTCGCCCGCGGTCCGATGGAAGGCCCACGAAACCCCGTACCGATCCGCCGCCACACCGCTTGCAGGCCCGTGGGCTGGGCATCTACCGGGCATGCGCCCGTCATCCCCGCACCGCCGCGGCCGGCCGTCGCGCGCCCGCGCGGCCGTCCCGCTCGCCTGCCTCGCCGTGCTGACCGCCTGCGGCACCGCCCAGCAGGCCACCCTGCCGGACTCGCCTCCGGCGACCGAAACAGGCCCGGAAACAGGTCCGGGGACGGCAACGGCCACCGAGCCCGGCACCCCGACCAGCACCGCCGAGGTGGAGGTCAACCGCGACGGCATCGAGCCCGCGGTCGTGACGGCCGTGCGATACGCCGCCCACGGCACGTACGACCGGCTGGTCGTGGACCTCAAGGGCGGCATCCCCGGATACACCGTGAAATGGATGGACGAGCTCGTACAGGACGGCTCGGGCAAGCCCATCGACGTGCGCGGCGGCGCCTACCTGCAGCTCACGCTCTTCCCCGCCAACGCCCACGACGATGAGGGCGTGCCCACCTGGCACGGCGGCCCCATCTACCCGGCGAGCCTGGACAACCTGACCGACGTCGTCAGGACCGGCGACTTCGAGGGCCGCGTCGGCATCGGTCTGGTGCTGGCCCGGCGGTCCGCGTTCCGGGTCACGGAGCAGGGCTCGCCGAACCGCCTGGTCCTCGACGTGGCACACTGACGTCGTGGTGAGAAAGATCGAGGGCCCGGCCCGCATCCCCGTACCCGGCGGCAAGCTCATCGACGAGCACGTGGGCCGCGTCAGCAGTGGCGACGAGGAGATCTCCATCGCCCACATGACCGCTCCGCCGGGCTGGGAGGAGCCGGCGCAGACGCCGTCGTTCACCGAGTACACCGTGGTCCTGCGCGGCACGGTGATCGTGGAGCACGCCGAGGGCAGTACGCGCGTCGAGGCCGGGCAGTCCGTGGTGACGTCGCCGGGCGAGAAGGTCCGCTACAGCGTCGGGCCCGAGGGCGCCGAATACATCGCCGTGTGCCTGCCCGCGTTCTCGCCGGAGAGCGCCGGACGGGATTGAGCCCTCGCCGGCGGAGCCGGGCCGCGTCATGGCGGGAGGGCTGGACGGGGCTCATATCATGGCCAGATGAGCCCCACCCTTGACCAGATCCGGCGGGCTCCCAAGGTGTTGCTGCACGATCATCTCGACGGCGGGCTCCGCGCCGAGACGATCGTCGAGCTGGCCCGGGAGACCGACTACGGCCGGCTGCCCACCCACGATCCCGACAACCTGCGCCTGTGGTTCGAGGAGGCGTCGGACTCGGGGTCGCTCGAACGCTACCTGGAGACGTTCGACCACACGGTCGCCGTCATGCAGACCCGCGAGTCGCTCGTGCGCGTGGCCGCCGAGTGCGCGGAAGACCTGGCCGACGACGGCGTCGTCTACGCCGAGGTGCGCTTCGCGCCCGAGCAGCACACCACCCTGGGGCTGAGCCTCGACCAGGTGGTGGAGGCGGTGCTCGAAGGGTTCGGGCAGGGCTCGGCGGGCCGCGGCATCCGGGTGGGCACGCTGCTCACGGCCATGCGGCACCAGGCGCGCTCCAGGGAGATCGCCGAGCTCGCGGTGCGCTACCGCGACGGCGGCGTGGTGGGGTTCGACATCGCGGGGGCCGAGGCCGGCTACCCGCCCACCAGGCATCTTGACGCGTTCGAATACCTGCAGCGGGAGAACGCCCACTTCACCATCCACGCCGGCGAGGCGTTCGGGCTGCCGTCGATCTGGCAGGCCATCCAGTGGTGCGGCGCCGACCGGCTGGGCCACGGCGTGCGCATCATCGACGACATCTCCGTGGCCGACGACGGGTCCGCGAAGCTGGGGCGGCTGGCGGCGTACGTCCGCGACAAGCGGATCCCGCTGGAGATGTGCCCCACCTCCAACCTGCAGACCGGGGCCGCGGCGTCGATCGCCGAGCACCCCATCGGGCTGCTGCGGCGGCTGCACTTCCGGGTCACGGTCAACACCGACAACCGGCTGATGAGCTCGACCAGCACGTCGCTGGAGTTCCACAAGCTGGTCGAGACGTTCGGCTACGGCTGGGACGACCTGCAGTGGTTCGCGGTCAACGCGATGAAGTCGGCGTTCATCCCGTTCGACGAGCGGCTGGCGCTGATCAACGGCGTGATCAAGCCGGGGTTCGCCCAGATCAAGTGGCAGCCGTGAAGCAGGTCTACCGCTCCAGGACCGCATTCGTCCTGGGCTGGGTGTGGCTGGGTTTCGTCGCGCTCAACGTCTGGGACCTGACCGCCCGCTACAGCGGCAAGGCGTCGCTGGTGGCGCTGGCCGTGCTCGGGATGCTGACGGCGCTGGTCTACACGGTCGCGCTGCGCCCCGCCACCGTCTTCACGGAGGCGGGGCTGGTGGGGCGCAACCCGTTCCGCACCACGTTCCTGCCGTGGGCCACGATCGAGGACGTCACGGTGTCCCACTCCGTCAACATCCACCACGGCGACGGGCAGGTGCTGCGGTTGTGGACGCCGATGAGCAGCGCGCGCGAGCGGGCCAAGGCGCAGCGGCGCGGCACCACCACCCCGCAGCGGGGGCGCTACAAGACCGAGCCGACGCTGTCGAAGGGCGAGCAGGCGGCGGCGGAGGCGTTCGCGGGCAAGACGCACGCCGACTGGGTGGGCGACCAGATCCGCGAGCGCGCCGAGTCGGCCCGGCGCCGCGGTGAGGAGGCGGCGCCGGCCCGGGTGAGCTGGTCCTACGACGCGATCGCGGTGCTGGTGGTGGGGGTGGCGCTGGTTCTCGCGGCCGTCGTCATCCCCTAGCCCTGTTGACGAACCTCGACATCCCGGCCTGGGCGATGCCCGACGCCTCCACCTGCTTGGCCGCCTCCGTCTCCACCTGGAAGGCCCGCTCGACCTCCGCCAGCGGCGGGCGCAGCAGGGCGAGGTGGACGGCCGTGGCCGTGCCGGGGGCGGTCCAGTGGCGCACGCGGGCGATCGCCGACTCCACCAGCTCCTCCGGGGCCACGATCTCGTCCAGCAGGCCGACGGCCACGGCCTGCTCGGCGCTCATGCGGGTCGAGTCGAGCACCAGCCGCAGCGATCTCGCGCCCACCAGGCGGGGGAGCAGGTAACTGGCGGCGTTCGAGATCGACAGGCCGATGTGGTTCTCCGGGAGGAAATACTCCGTCGCCGGTGTGCCGATGCGGGTGTCGAAGCAGAGCGTCCACTCGGCGGCACCGCCCACGGCCAGGCCGTTGACCGCGGCCACCACCGGCACCCGCGTCTCCAGCACGGCCCTGGTCATGTCGTGGAAGAGCTCCACCTCCTCGACCAGCGACCGGCCGACGGCCTGGTGGATGTCCTCGCCGGCCGAGAACGCCCGTCCGGTGCCGGTGACCACGATGCCTCTGGCGCTGCCGCCGTGCTCGCGGATGGCCGCCGCCAGGTCCGCGCGCATGGCGGCGGTGAGGGCGTTGAGCTTGTCGGGGCGGGCGAGCGTGATCAGGGCCACCTCGTCGCGTACGGTCACGTCGATCATTTCTGCTCCTTGTCGACCGGGATGGCTGGGGCGGCGCGCTGGTCGCGCCCGGGTGGGAGGAGGTGGCGCTTCTCGACGCGGGCCGACGGGGTCAGCGGGAACTCCTCGACGAACTCGACGTACGCCGGGATCTTGAAGCGGGCCAGGCGCTCCCTGGCGTGCTCGATCACGCTCTTCGCGGTCTCGGGGGTGGCGGCGTGGCCGGGGCGGAGCTGGAGGAACGCCTTGGGCAGCTCGCCGAACAGCTCGTCCGGGATCGGCACCAGGGCCGCCGACAGGACGGCCGGGTGCCGGGCGAGCACGCTCTCCACCTCGGCGCAGGAGATGTTCTCGCCGCCCCTGCGCACCATGTCCTTGATCCGCCCGGCGTGGTGGATGTAGCCGTGTGAGTCGCGGAAGCCCAGGTCGCCCGTGTGGTACCAGCCGTCCCTGAAGGCGTGGGCGGTGGCCTCCGGGTGGTTCCAGTAGCCCTTCATCATGGGCACGCCCCTGACCAGGATCTCGCCGGTCTCCGCGGCGAGCTCCACCTCCTTGCCGGGCGGCGCCAGGCCCATGGCGCCGGTGCCGACCGTCTCCTCCGCGTCGAGGGGCACCACCAGGTCGGGGCCGCTCTCCGTGGAGCCGTACAGCTCCCGCCAGGGGGTCCCCCAGCGCTCCTCGAACGTGCGGTGCAGGTCCGGCTGGATGCCGGAGCACAGCACCACGCGCATGCGGTTGTCGCGGTCGTGCGGGTGGGGCGGCTGCTTGTGCATCAGGAGGGGCATCGTGCCCAGCACGTACGTCAGCGTCGCCCCGTGCTCCCTGGCCGAGGCCCAGAAGCCGGAGGCGGAGAAGCGGGGGAGCACCACGAGGGGGATGCCGCCGAGGAGGCAGAGGAGGGTGACCCACTGGGGGTCCATGTACGAGTACGCCTGCGCGATCATGAAGACGTCGTCGTCGCGCAGGCGTACCTGGTCGGCGGCGATCCGGGCGGTCCTGAGCCAGTAGTCGTGGGTGAGCATGCAGGCTTTGGGGAAGCCCGTGGTGCCCGACGTGTACTGAAAATTCGCCACATCATCGGGATTGGCCGGTGCGGTGGGGCGGGGGGTTCCGTCCTTCAGGGCGTCCAGGAGGTGCACCGTGCCGGGAAGGTGCGGGGCGTGCTCGGCGGTCGTGACGGTGGCCACGGCGCCCGAGTCGCGCAGGACGTGCTCCAGGTCGGCGGCCCGGTAGCGGACGTTCACCGGCACGGTGATCGCGCCCGCCTTGAGGATCGCCAGCCAGCTCAGCGGCCAGCCGGGCACGTTGTCCATCATGATCGCCACCCGGTCGCCCGGGCGTACGCCCTTGTCGATCAGGGCTCCGGCCAGCCGGTCGGAGCGTTCGTCGGCGGCGGCGAAGGTCAGGGAGGTGTCGGGGAAGCGAAGGAACTCGCGGTCGCCGTACGTGCTAGCGGCGTGCCTCATCAGGTCGGGGATCGTGTCGTGCATCCGGCGGCTCCCAGGGGAATTCGGGCAGCAGGGAGGGATCGGCGGTCGCGACGACCTGGGCCGGGGCGCGGACGGCGGCCAGGCCGATCGTGACGAACTCGGCGCACACCTGCTCCAGCGTGGAGTCCCCGTCGGGGCGGTACCACTCGCTGGTGCCGGTGCACATGGACATCAGGGCGAGCCGGGTCAGCCGCTGGTCGGCGAGGCGGAACGTGCCCTCGGCGACCCCGTCGGCCAGCGCGTCCTTCCAGTGGGCCTCGTACGCGTCGCGCAGGGTGATGATCTCGTCGTGGGCGGCGGAGCCGGGGGTGAGGGAGCGCAGCTCGCCGTCCATGACGCGGGTGGTCATGGGGTTGCGGGCGTGGATGGCGGTGAGCGAGCTGATGAGCAGGGAGAGGCGGTCGGCGGGGCGTTCGTACGGGGCCAGCATGCGCTCCGTGGCCTCGATCAGCCCGCGCTGGGCCACCCGCATGAGGTCGGCCAGCAGGGCTTCCTTGCTGGTGACGTGGTGATAGATCCCGGCGTTGGTCATGTTGACCGCCTTGCCGAGGTCTCTGATGCTCGTGGCGGCGTAGCCCTGGCGGGCGAACAGCAGCACCGCCGCCGTCCTGATCCGCTCGCCGGCGTCGTTGGTCATGGACTCCTACCGAACGTTCGGTCGCCCGCTTTAACCCGAAAATACCCCAAGATATGAGAAACCGCCATAGGTTGACCCTGACACGGTGTCAGGCGCTAGACCTGGGGAGGACATGTTCAGCATCGGAGACTTCGCCAGGCTGGGGCTGGTGTCCGTACGCATGCTGCGCCACTACGACGCCATCGGCCTGCTGCGCCCCGCGCACGTGGACCCGGCCACCGGATACCGCTCCTACCAGGCCGAACAGCTTGCCCGGCTCAACCGCATCGTCGCGATCAAGGATCTCGGCTTCACGCTGGAGCAGGTCAGGGCGATCCTCGACGAGAAGGTGAGCACCGAGGAGCTGCACGGCATGGTGCGCCTGCGCCGCGCCGAGCTCGAGGCCCGGATCAGCGCCGACCTGGCCAGGCTGCGGAGCGTCGAGGCGCGGCTGCGTACGATCGAGACGGAGGGGCACATGCGTACGGCGGAGGTCGTGCTGAAGCGGGTCGAGCCCGTCCGCGTCGCCCAGCTCGCCGCCAGGGCGGCCAGTTACCAGGGCGAGGACATCGGGCCGGTCATCGGCCCCCTGTTCGAGGAGCTCTGCCGGCGGGTGGCGGCCGCCTGCGTCCGGATCGCCGGGCCCGGCATCGCCCACTACCGGGAGGAGGCCGACGGCTCGATCATGGTGCACGCCTGCCTGCCGGTGAACGTGGCGCCCGGCGGCCACGACTTCGAGGTGGTCGACCTGCCCGCCGTCGAGACGGCCGCGACGATCATCCACCACGGGTCGATGGAGGACGTGGGGCCGACGTTCCAGGCGCTGGCCCACTGGATCGAGGAGAACGGCCGCCGCTCCCGCGACCTGGCCAGGGAGATCTCCCTGCACTGCCCGGACAACCGGGACGAGTGGGTGACCGAGCTGCAGATCGAAGTGAGCTGACATGGAGCTGGAAGCGCACCGGGCCGAGCTGACCGGCTACTGCTACCGCATGCTCGGCTCCGGGTTCGAGGCCGAGGACGCGGTGCAGGAGGCGTTCGTCAGGGCGTGGCGCACGTACGACCCCGGCCGCGGGCCGCTGCGCCCGTGGCTGTTCCACCTGGCCACGAACATCTGCCTCGACATGCTCAGGGGCCCGCAGCGCCGCGCCCGCGCCATGGACCTCGGCCCCGCCGCCGTCCCCGGGGCCGAGCTGGGCGTGCCGCTCCCGGAGAGCCGCTGGGTCCAGCCCGTGCCCGACGCCCGCGTCCTCGACCCCGCCGACCTGGCCGTCTCCAGGGAGACGGTGCGCCTGGCGTTCGTGGCGGCCCTGCAGCACCTGCCGCCCCGGCAGCGCGCCGTCCTCATCCTCCGCGACGTGCTGAAGTGGAGCGCCGCCGAGACCGCCGACCTGCTGGCCACCACGGTCACCTCGGTCAACAGCGCCCTGCAACGCGCGCGGACCCGCCTCCCGGCGACGGCCCCGCTCGACGCCGAGGTGGACGAGGGGCTGCTGGCCCGGTACGTGTCGGCGTTCGAGCGCTACGACGTGGACACGCTGGTGTCGCTGCTGCACGAGGACGCGACGTCGTCCATGCCGCCGTTCACGTGGTGGTTGCGGGGGCGCTCGGACATCCGGGCGGTCCTGCTCGCCTCGGGCGCGCCCTGCGCCGGGTCCCGTCTGCTGCCGACGCGGGCCAACGGCTGCCCGGCCTTCGGGCAGTATCTCAACGGGGAGCCGTTCGCCCTGGTCGTCATGGAGGTGGCCGGGGGGCTGATCGTGGGGGAGACCACTTATCTCGATCCCGGGTTGTTCCCGTTGTTCGGGCTGCCGATGAGTTTCGAGGCCGCGCTCCGTACTGAGGGATGAAGGAGGCAACACAACATGCCACAGATCGTCGAATTCGCCGAACGTCCGTACGCCGGGGTGCGCCGTACCATCACCATGACCACCTTCGGCCTCGTCGCGGACCGCATCGGTGAGATCATCGGCTGGCTGGCCGAGCGCGGCATCGCCCCCGCGGGGGCGCCGTTCCTGAGGTACCACAGCATTGACATGGCCAACGACCGGTTGGTGGTGGAGGCCGGGGTGCCGGTCGCCACGCCGGTGGAGGGCGAGGGTGACATCCTCCCCGGCACACTGCCCGCCGGCCGCTACGTCGCCGTCTCCCACCACGGCCACCTCGACCAGCTCGCCGGCGTCATCGAGTCCCTGCTGAAGTGGGCCGGCGAGCAGGGCCTGGAGTGGGACATGACCGACAAGGACGGCGTGGAGCACTGGGGCTGCCGTCTGGAGCTCTACAACACGAACCCGATGGTCGAGCCCGACATGAACAACTGGGACACCGACCTGCAGTTCCGCCTGGCCTGACCCCTCGGGCAGCGGGACCCGCGCCCCAGGTCCCGCTGCCCGATCCGCCACCTGCCGCCGCCCGGGCACGTCGCGGCCGCTGCGCCACTTCACGGATCCGACCATCGTGATCGTCTTCGCGACGGGCTCCTTGTTCGCGCCGAAGGGCTTGCGGGTCCGCAATGTGGTGGCGGCGCTCCGTGGCCGGCCGGACGGATGGTCAGTGCCGAGGTCGGGTCCAGGATGGCGGCACGCAGGGAACAACAGCTCGTGGGCTCACGCGCCGCGCATGAACGCCAGGTCCTCCCCCCAGGAATCCAGCACGTCCCCGTGCCCGGCCGCCCGCGCGTGGGCGGTGGCGGTGCCTTCGCGGGCCTGGGAGCCGCTCAGCACCACCCCCGTCACCGCCGGGTCCGGCCCGATCCGGGCCATGAAGTCCTCGAACGTCTCCATCCCGCTAGAGTGCCAGCCGCGCCGCCAGATCCGCTCTCAGGGCGTCGAGCTGCTCCTCCGCGCGGCTCCTGGCCTCGGCCGGCGTGCCCGTCACCGGGACGACGACCTCCAGGTAGCACTTCAGCTTGGGCTCCGTGCCCGAGGGACGTACGACCACGCGGGCGTCCCCCGACAGGCGGTAGCGCAGCCCGTCGGTCGGCGGCAGGCCCCCGTCGCCCTTCGTCAGGTCGTCGGCCCGCTCCACCGCAAGGCCCCCGAGCGTCGCGGGCGGGTCGGCGCGCAGCCCGGACATGGCGGCGGCGATCTGCGACAGGTCGGCCACCCGGAACGACAGCTGCGACGTCGCGTGCAGCCCGTAGCGCCGGGCCTGGTCGTCCAGGAGGTCCAGCAGCGTACGGCCGTCGCGCTTGGCCGTCGCCGCGATGCCCGCCACCGTCAGCGCCGCCCCGATCCCGTCCTTGTCCCTGACCGGCAGGCCCGCGTCGGACCCGACGCTGTAGCCGATGGCCTCCTCGTAGCCGAACACCAGCCCGGGACCGGCCTTGATGATCCACTTGAAGCCGGTCAGCGTCTCGCCGTACCGGATGCCGTGCGCGCGGGCGATCTTGCCGAGCAGGGTGGAGGAGACGATGGTGGTGGACACCATGCGGTCGCCGGTGGTGTGCGTGATCACGTGCTCGGCGAGCAGGCCGCCGACCTCGTCGCCGGTCAGCATGCGTACGCCGCCGCCGGGCAGCGGCACGCCCACCGCGCACCGGTCGGCGTCGGGGTCGTTGGCCAGGACCAGGTCCGCGTCCAGCTTGGCGGCCAGGGCGGTGGCCAGGTCCATCGCCCCCGGCTCCTCCGGGTTGGGGAAGGAGACCGTGGGGAAGTCGGGGTCGGGGTCGCGCTGCTCCTCGACCGCTATCGGGCTCTCGAAGCCGGCGGCCAGGAAGGCGCCGGTCAGGACGGCCGCGCCGACCCCGTGCAGCGGGGTGTAGGCCACGCGCAGGTCGCGGTCCTCGCCCAGGGGCAGGGACGTCACGGCGTCGATGTAGTCGTCGACGATGCCCTCGCCCAGCTCCGTCAGGGTGCCGGGACCGTTCAGCGGCAGCTCGTCCACCCGGCCCACGGCGTCGATGGCGGCCGAGATCTCGGCGTCCAGCGGCGGCACGATTTGGGAGCCGTCACCCCAGTAGACCTTGTAGCCGTTGTCGCGCGGCGGGTTGTGGCTGGCCGTGACCGTCACCCCGGCGTCCGCGCCGAGGTGCCGCACGGCGAAGGCGAGCACGGGCGTGGGGAGCGGCCCCGGCAGCAGGGACGCGTGCAGCCCGGCTCCCGTCAGCACCGCAGCGGTGTCGCGGGCGAACACGTCCGACTTGTGCCGGGCGTCGTAGCCGATGATCACGTGCTTGCCCGGCCCGAGCACCTTGGCCAGGCCGGCGGCGGCCCGCATGACGGTCACCCGGTTCATCCGGTTGGGGCCCGCGCCCAGCTCGCCGCGCAGCCCCGCCGTGCCGAACTCCAGCTTGGCCCCGAATCGGTCCTGGACGGCCGCCAGGTCCTCGCGCTCGATCAGCTCGGAGAGCTCGGCCCGGGTGTCGGGGTCGGGGTCCTGCGCCAGCCACTCGTTCGCCTCCCGCAGCAGGCTCACAGCCGGTCCACCACCTTGGCCAGCAGCACGCCCATGCGGGCGGCCGTGGCCCGGCCCACCTCCAGGACCTCCTCGTGGTTGAGCGGCTCGCCGGACAGGCCCGGGCCCGGGTTGGTGACCAGGGAGATCCCGAGCACCTCCATGTCCGCCTCGCGGGCGGCGATGGCCTCCAGGACGGTGGACATGCCGACCATGTCGCCGCCCAGCGTGCGGAGCATGCGGATCTCGGCCGGCGTCTCGTAGGTGGGGCCGCGGAAGGCCACGTAGACGCCCTCGGCCAGGGTCGGGTCGATCTCGCGGACCAGCGCGCGCAGGCGGCCCGAGTAGACCTCGGTGAGGTCGATGAACGTGGTGCCGGTGATCGGGTTGGCGCCGGTCAGGTTGATGTGGTCGCTGATCAGGACGGGGTCGCCGACGTTCTGCGTCTCGGGCCGCAGGCCGCCGGCCGCGTTGGTGAGCACGATCGTGCGGACCCCGGCCGCGGCCGCCGTGCGGACGCCGTGCACGACCGCGTCCACACCGAGCCCCTCGTACAGGTGGGTACGCCCGAGGAAGATCAGCGCGTGCCGGCCGGTCGAGGTGCGTACGACGCGGATCTTGCCGCCGTGCCCCGCCACGGCCGGGGCGCGGAAACCCGGCAGGTCGGTGAACGGGATCTCGCTCACCGTCTCGCCGATCGCGTCGGCGGCGGGCACCCACCCCGACCCCATGACAAGTGCCACCTCGAAGGTGTCGAGCCCGGCGGTGCTGCGCAGCGCCGCGGCGGACTCGTCGGCCAGGGTGTATGCGTCTTTGCTCACATCTCAGTAGTTTAGGAGGAGCCTGTCCAGAACCCGCACCCCGAACTGCAGCGCGTCGACCGGCACCCGCTCGTCCACCCCGTGGAACATCGAGGCGAAGTCCATGTCCGCCGGGAGCCGCAGCGGCACGAACCCGAACCCGCGCACCCCCAGGTCCGCGAAGAACGTCTTGTTGTCGGTGCCGCCCGACATGCAGTACGGGATCGCCCGCGCCGACGGGTCCTCGGCCTTGAGCGCCGCGACCATCGACTCCACGAGGGCGCCGTCGAACGAGGTCTCCAGCGCGATGTCGTGGTGGATGAATTCGCGCCGCACCTTCGGCCCGAGCAGCCCGTCCACGGTCTTGAAGAACTCCTCCTCGAACCCCGGCAGAAAGCGCCCGTCGACCACGGCCGTGGCCTGGCCGGGGATGACGTTCGACTTGTAGCCGGCGCCGAGCTGGGTCGGGTTCGTGGTGTTGCGCAGCGTGGCGCCGACGAAGCGGACCAGCGGCCCGATCCTGTCCAGGACGGGCTGCGGGTCGTCCTCGTCGAACGGGATCCCGAACGCGTCGGCGACCTCGGTGAGGAACTGGCGGACGGTGGGGGTGTAGGTCAGCGGCCAGTCGTGCTCGCCGATCCTGGCCACGGCCCTGGCGACCTCGGTGACGGCGTTGTCGGCGTTCAGCATCGAGCCGTGCCCGGCCGTGCCGTCGGCGATCAGCTTCATCCAGGCCAGGCCCTTCTGGGCGGTCTCGATCAGGTAGAGCCGCAGGGACGGGTCCACCTCCAGGGAGTAGCCGCCGACCTCGCTGATCGCCTCGGTGACGCCCTCGAACAGCTCGGGGTGGTGGGCGGTGAGGTATTTCGCGCCGTACACGCCGCCGGCCTCCTCGTCGGCCACCCAGGCGAAGACCATGTCGCGCCGCGGCCTGAGCCCCTCGCGCTTGAAGCGGCGCAGCACCGCCAGCATCATCGCGTCCATGTCCTTCATGTCCACGGCGCCACGGCCCCAGATGTAGCCGTCGCGCACCTCGCCCGCGAACGGGTCCACCGACCAGTCGGCGGCGTTGGCCGGCACGACGTCCAGGTGGCCGTGCACGAGCAGGGCGGGCAGCGACGGGTCGGTGCCCTCGACGCGGGTGATCACGTTGCCGCGGCCCGGCTCGCTCTCGATGTAGGTGGACTCGATCCCGACCTCGGACAGCCTGGCCATGACGACCTCGGCCGCGGCCCGCTCGCCGGGGCCGCTGCCGTCCCCGTAGTTGCTGCTGTCGGCGCGGATCAGCTCGACGCACAGGTCGGCGACTTCCAGTTCGGCGGGTGTCATGGCGTTTTCTCCCAACGGTGGTCCAACGTGAGCAGTCCGGACTTGTGGAGGTGGCCGCGCTTGTAGGCGCGGGTGATCAGGGTGAGGTCGACGTCGGTGATCTCGTCGAACCGGCCGACGACGCCGGTCATGAACCGGTAGAGGTCCGCCTCGTGCGCCGACACGACCTGCACGATGAGGGAATGCGTGCCCGTGGTGGCGGCGCAGTAACGGACGTTCGGGTGCGCTGCCAGTTCCTGGCCGACCAGGTCGAGACCGTGAGGGCGGACCTTCAGCCACAACATGGCCTCGACCTCCAGGCCGAGCAGCGCGGGCTCCACCTCCGCCCGCGGCAGCAGCAGCCGCCGCTCGATCAGCGAGGTGACCCGCCTGCGGGCGGTCGGCACGGAGATGTCCAGCCGCTCGGCGACCGCGGTGAAGGCGATCCGGCCGTCGGCGGTGAGGAGCTCGGCGATCTCCTGCTCCAGAGGTGACAGGCCGTCCTCGTCGGGCAGGCACTCCGGCAGCGGGTCCGGCCGCAGCTCGGCGACCTCCCGCTCGGTGAGGTACGGAGCGTGCCACTCGGCCACGGTCCTGAACGTGTGGAGCACGACTTGAGTCTGCGTCTGCAGGACGCCGTCGATGTCGGAGACCTGCGAGGACAGGATGCGGTGCAGGTCCTCCCGCGAGGGGGAGACCAGCTCGCAGCCGATGTCCGCGGCGCCGGTCAGGGAGTAGACCGACCGCGTGTCCGGCCGGTCGGCCAGCGCCTTGGCGACCTGTGCCGCCGTCCCCGGGCGTACCTGGACGTGCAGGTGCACGGGGCGGCCGTGCCCGGTGCGCAGGTCGTCGTAGATGGCCGTGACCCGGACGACCCCCTCCGAGATCAGCCGCTGCAACCGCCGGGCGACCGTGCGCTCGTGCTCGCCCACGGCCCTGCCGATCTCGCCCCACGAGGCGCGCGGGCTGACTTGCAGGGCGGCGACGAGTCGCCGGTCGAGAACATCCACCTGCGGCCGTTTCTGTGTCGGGATTGTAAATATTGGTCCGGACATTTGACTGTTTCGGTCTTCCGAATGCACAGTAAGCCATCACCGCACCTGGCAGCAAAGGAGCCCACGTGGCCACCACCCCTGTGGCACACTCCCCACTCGGCATCCCCAAGAGCCGCGTACGCCAGCTCATGGCGGCCAGCATCGGCAACGTGGTCGAATGGTACGACTGGTACGCCTACAGCGCCCTCGCGACGTTCTTCTCCGTCCAGATCTTCCCGCCCAGCGCCGGCAACCCCCTGGTGCCGTTGCTGAGCTCCTTCGCGGTCTTCGCCGTGGGCTTCTTCATGCGCCCGCTCGGCGGCCTGCTGGTCGGCGCCTTCGCCGACAGGTACGGGCGCAAGTCCGCCATGACGTTCACGATCGTGCTCATGGGCGTCGGCTCGCTGCTCGTCGGCCTGACCCCCACCTACACGGCGGCCGGCCTGCTGGCCCCGGTCATGCTCACCGTGGCCCGGCTCATCCAGGGCCTGTCGGTGGGCGGCGAGTTCGCCGCCGCGACCACGTTCCTCGTGGAGTCGGCGCCCAAGGGCCGCCGCGGCCTCTACTCGAGCTTCCAGTACGTCAGCACCACCATCGGCCAGCTCATCGCCACCGGCCTGGCGGCCCTGCTGGCCACGATGCTGGTCACGGCCGACATGGACTCCTGGGGCTGGCGCGTCCCGTTCTTCGTGGGCGCCCTGCTCAGCCTCGTGGGCCTGTGGATCCGCAAGGGCGCCGACGAGACCTCGGCCGTGGCGGAGGAGATCCAGCGGGGCGAGACGCAGCGGCCCAAGCTGTTCGAGTTCCTCAGGAGCTATCCGAGGTCGGCCGCGACGATCGTGGGCATCACCATCGCCGGCACGGTCGCGTACTACACGTGGACCACGTTCCTGCCCACGTACGCGCAGATCACCGTGGACTTCGACAAGGCGGACTCGCTCCAGATCGGCACCATCTGCCTGGTCTTCTTCATGGTCCTGCAGCCGCTGCTCGGCATGTTGTCGGACCGGATCGGGCGCAGGCCGATGCTGATCACCTTCGGGCTGGGGTTCGTCATCCTGCCCGTGCCGCTGCTCGGCCTGCTCACCGACGCCTACTGGAGCCTGCTGGTCGTGCAGCTCGTCGGCATGGTCTTCCTCGGCTGCTTCACCTCGATCTCGGCCGCGGTGAACTCCGAGCTCTTCCCGACCCGGGTGCGGGCGGCGGGCGCCGGGTTCCCGTATTCGCTGACCGTGGCGCTCTTCGGCGGCACCGCCCCGCTGATCGGCACCGCGCTGCAGGAGGCGGAGAGCCCCGGGCTCTTCCCGTGGTACATGTCCGCGCTGGCGCTGGTCTCCCTCCTGGTCTACCTCTTCGTCCTCAAGGAGACCAAGGACGAGCCGCTGCGTTAACCGCCGAACGAGGTGCAGGGGCGCTCCCGCAGCTCCTTGACGTAGTCGTCGGGGGCGCCCGCCCGCTCGGCCGCCTCGGCCAGGCTGCCCAGGTAGCGGGCCGAGGGCAGCCCGCCCTCGTAGCCGTCGAGCACGTAGAACCAGGCCACGACCTCGCCCTCCAGGGTCTGCACCCGCAGCCGCACCTTGTGGTAGGCGCCGCGCACCGCGCCCTCCCACTGGTCGAGCGAGGTCTCCTCCCAGTCGGGCACGTCATAGAGGACCACGAACACGTGCTCGTCGGGATCCTCGACGATCGTGGCGATCGAGCCCTCCCACGCCAGGTCCATGCCGCCGAACGTCAGCCGCCAGCCCGGCAGCCAGCCCACACCCCAGATCGGTGAATGGGGGGCACGCATGGCCATCTGCTCCGGATCCATGTTCGTGCCGTACGCGCCATAGAGTTTGAGGTCACTCGGCTTCCCCGACCGATCAGAAGGCCACGCCACGATCCACCCCTCTCGCCGGGTGCGTCTTCGTCATCCAGCTACCGCGCCATCCTGCCACGCTGGACGGCCGCGACGGTCCATCGGATCCGGGCGTAAGGGCGTCGTGTCACACTTCGTCGCCCAGATCCCGATCGTCCCGGCGGACCGGGGCATCGGAGGCGTGGGAACGGCCCCGTTGCAGCTTCACGCCGGTCGTGCGGGACAATGGAACATGTGACGAGGATCGTGATCATCGGCGGCGGACCAGGCGGCTACGAGGCGGCGCTGGTGGCCGCCCAGCTAGGCGCGCAAGTCACGATGGTCGAGCAGGACGGCCCCGGTGGTGCGTGCGTGCTCACTGACTGCGTGCCGTCCAAGACGCTGATCGCGACCTCCGTCCGCAAACAGGCTCTGCTCGACGCGTCCTCCGTGGGCGTGTCGTTCTCCGGCGGGCCCGACGGGGACACCGGGGTGGTCGGGGTCGACCTGCCACTGGTCAACAAGCGGGTCAAGGAGCTGGCCCAGGCCCAGTCGGCCGACATCGCGGCGCGGGTCGAGGCCGAGGGCGTCGAGATCGTCAACGCGCGCGGCCGGCTGGTGGATCCGCAGGTGGTGCGGGCGGGGGACCGCACGATCAGGGCCGACGTCGTGCTGGTGGCCACCGGGGCGACGCCGCGCGTGTTGCCGGGGGCCGAGCCCGACGGGGAGCGGATCCTCAACTGGCGCCAGCTCTACGACCTGGACGAGCTGCCCGAGCACCTGATCGTGGTCGGCTCCGGGGTGACGGGGGCGGAGTTCGCGGGCGCCTACCGCTCGCTGGGGTCGGAGGTCACGCTGGTCTCCAGCCGGGACCGGATGATGCCCAACGAGGACGCCGACGGCGCCGAGGTGCTCGAAGAGGTCTACCGGCGGCGCGGCATGAACGTCATGGGCCGTTCCCGGGCCTCCTCCGTCAAGCGCACGTCCCACGGGGTGGTCGTCACGCTGGAGGACGGGCGCACGGCCGAGGGGTCGCACGCGCTGATGACGGTCGGCATGGTCCCCAACACCTCCGGCATGGGCCTGGAGGAGGCCGGGGTGCAGCTCGACCGGGGCGGGTTCATCAAGGTGGACAAGGTCTCGCGCACGTCCGCGCCCGGGGTCTACGCGGCCGGCGACTGCACCGGCGTGCTGATGCTCGCCTCCGTCGCCGCCATGCAGGGCCGGATCGCGGTGTGGCACGCGCTGGGGGAGGCCGTGCAGCCGCTGCGGCTGGCCACGGTGGCCTCCAACATCTTCACCGACCCGGAGATCGCGGCGGTGGGCGTCGCCCAGCGGGCCATCGAGGCCGGCGAGATCGAGGCGAACGTGGTCAAGCTGCCGCTGGCCACCAACGCGCGGGCCAAGATGCAGGGGTTCAACGACGGGTTCGTGAAGCTGTTCTGCCGCCCGCACACCGGGATCGTGCTGGGCGGCGTGGTCGTGGCCCCCCGGGCCTCCGAGCTCATCCTGGCCGTGTCCGTGGCGGTGCAGCAGCGGCTGACCGTCGACCAGCTGGCCCACACGTTCGCGGTCTACCCGTCGTTGTCGGGGTCGATCACCGAGGCCGCCCGGCGGCTCATGCAGTCCGGCGTGCCCATCTAGTCACAGCGGTCCCCAGGCGCGTGGTGCGGTGCACCACGCGCCTTTTCGCGTTCCCGGCAGTCGCACCGTTGACGTTTGTTGGTATGGACAGCAAACTAATTCACGAGTTTGCGCCGTGTTTGAAGGAGCTTCCATGCCCTATCGCCCACCCTTGGTCGCGCACGAGTACTTCGTCGCGGACCCGCCCGAGTTGCCGGTCCGCACGCGCGGCGAGACCGGCCTGTCGGCGGTCACCGCCGCCGAGCTGGTCGCGGCCGACGGTGCCGAGGTGATGCTGAAGGCGGTGACCTCGGCGGAGGAGACGCTGGTCGTCCAGGTCGGTGCGGCGGGCGAGGGCGTGATCCGGGTGCGGTTGTCCGAGGACGCCACCGCCCGGCCGCGCTCCGAGGGCGCGATCTCGCTGGTGACGCCCGGCACGTACTCAGGGGCACGTGCCGTGGCGGAGCCGGGTGAGCCGATCGTGCTCGACGCCGGGTCGTTGCGGGCCGAGATCACCTTGGCGCCGTGGCACCTGCGCTTCACCGACGCGGCCGGGGCCACGCTGGTCGAGCAGGACCGCGGGCACACCGACATCAGCGGCCGCCTGCGTACGCTGCCGTTCGGGCGCTCCAGTGCCGGGGGTACGCCCGTGGCCTATCACGAGAGCTTCGCCGCCGCGCCCGACGAGGCGTTCGCCGGGTTCGGCGAGTCGTTCACCCGGCTGGACAAGCGCGGCCAGCGGCCGGTCATGTGGAACTTCGACGCCTTCGGGGCCGAGTCGCAGCGGGCGTACAAGAACGTGCCCCTGTACGTGTCCAGCCACGGGTACGGCGTGCTGGTCGACAGCGGGGCGCCCATGGAGTTCGACATGTGCCAGTCCACGCACAGCGTCGTGCAGATCGTGGTGCCCGACGACGTGATGGACTACTACGTGATCGCCGGGCCGACGCCGTCCGAGGTTCTGGACCGTTACGACCTGCTGACCTGCCGGCCCTCGCTGCCGCCCAAGTGGGCGTTCGGGACCTGGATCTCCTCGGGGTTCCGCGTGGACAGCCAGGAGCGGGTGCTGGCCCGGGCGCGCACGATCAGGGAGCGCGGCATCCCGTGCGACGTGCTGCACCTGGACACCTACTGGCAGACCGACGGCCACTGGTCGGACCTCAGGTGGGACCCGGAGAACTTCCCGGACCCGGCCGGCATGCTGGCCGAGCTGGAGGGGATGGGGTTCAAGGTCTGCCTCTGGATGAATCCCTATATTTCCCACCTCAGCCCGACATTCCGCGAGGCCGCCGAAGCCGGATATTTCCTGAAGAACCAGGACGGAGCCCCGTACGTCGCCGACTGCTGGCACGGCTCCTTCCCCGCCTGCGGCATCGTGGACCTCACGAACCCGGCGGCCGTCGAGTGGTTCAAGGACCTGCTGCGCCCGCTCCTGCGCCAGGGCGTGGCCGCGTTCAAGACCGACTTCGCCGAGGGCGTGCCCAGCGACGCGGTGGCGTTCAACGGCATGACCGGCACCGACCTGCACAACGTCTACACCCTGCTGTTCAACGACGTCGTCGCCGGCGTCACCCGCGAGGTCAACGGGCACGAGCTGGTGTGGGCGCGCTCGTCGTACCTGGGCGGCCAGCGGCACAGCGCCCAGTGGGGCGGCGACACCTACACCAGCTACGCCGCCATGGGCAGCACGATCCGGGGCGGGCTCGCGCACGGCCTGTCCGGCGTGCCGTTCTGGAGCCACGACGCCGGCGGCTTCACCGGCCGCCCGACCGACGACCTGTACGTCCGCTGGGCCCAGTTCGGCGCCCTGTCGCCGCTGCTGCGGCTGCACGGCACCACGACCCGCGAGCCGTGGGAGTTCCCGGAGGTCGAGGCGGAGGCCGTGGCGGCGCTGAAGTTGCGTTACCGGCTGATGCCCTACATCTACTCGGCGGCCGTCGAGGCCGCGCGCACCGGCGCGCCGATGATGCGCGCGCTGTGCGTGGACCATCCGGACGATCCGGTGGCCTGGCAGGCCGACCTGCAGTACCTGCTCGGCCGCGACCTGCTCGTCGCCCCCATGACCGCGCCGGAGGGCACCCGGCAGGTGTACCTGCCGCGCGGCCGGTGGGTGGACCACTGGACGGGCGAGGTGCTGGACGGCGCCCGCTACGTCCGGGTCAGCAAGCCGCTCGACCAGATCCCGCTGTTCGTCCGGTACGGCGCGCTCATCCCTGTCCAAGAGCAGGGCGACACGGTGGACGTGCCGGCCGAGATCACCCTCGTCGCCTTCGGGGGCGGCGACGGCCCCGGCACCCACACTGCCGAAATCCACGACGCGGACGGCGTGACGGTCGCCGTCGCCACCAGGGACGGCGACGAGCTGCGCGTCGTCGTCACCGGCCCGAAGCGGGTCACCGGGGTCGAGATCGTCCCGGCGACCGGAGCTCCCGTGCGGACCGTCATCTCGTAACACCCCCTGGAGGGATCATGGTCAAACTGAGAGGTGCCGCGGTGCTGGCCGCCGCCGCGCTCGCCCTGTCGGCCTGCGGCTCGGGCGGAGGCTCGGACACCCCCAGCCCGAGTGGAACCCAGCCCCGCGTGCTGAAACTCTGGCACTACGAGTCGGCCGACAGCGCCATGGGCAAGGCGTGGGCCGAGGCGATCAAGAAGTTCGAGGCGTCGCACCCGAACGTGACCGTCGAGTTCGAGGAGAAGGGCTTCGAACAGATCCAGAAGACGGCCAGCATGGTGCTCAACTCCGACGAGGCGCCCGACATCATGGAGTACAACAAGGGCAACGCCACGTCCGGGCTGCTGTCCAAGCAGGGCCTGCTGACGGACCTGAGCGAGCAGGTCACCAAGCGCGGCTGGGACAAGCTGCTGCCCGGCGGCCTGCAGACCACCGCCAGATATGACGACCGGGGCGTGATGGGCACCGGCAAGTGGTTCGGCGTGCCCAACTACGGCGAGTTCGTGATGGTCTATTACAACAAGGAGCTGTTCGACAAGCACAAGGTCGCGGTCCCGACCACGTACGAGGAGTTCACCGCCGCGCTGGACACCTTCGTCAAGGCCGGGGTGACCCCCGTCTCGAACGCCGGCGCCGAGTACCCGGCGCAGCAGATCTTCTACCAGCTCGCGCTGACCAAGGCGCAGAAGCCGTGGCTGGAGGCGTTCCAGTCCTACAAGGGCAAGGTCGACTTCCACGGCCCCGAGTTCACCTACGGCGCCGACACGTTGGCCGACTGGGTGAAGAAGGGCTACATCGCCAAGAACTCCGCCGGGCTCAAGGCCGAGGACATGGGCGTGGCGTTCATGAACGGCAAGTTCCCCATCGTGATCAGCGGAAGCTGGTGGTACGGCCGCTTCGCCTCCGAGATCAAGGACTTCGAATGGGGGCACTTCCTGTTCCCCGGCGCCACGATGTCGCCCGGTTCGAGCGGCAACCTCTGGGTGGTCCCCGAGAAGTCGGAGAACAAGGACCTGGCCTACGACTTCATCGACATCACGATGAGCAAGGACATCCAGAACCTGCTCGGCAACTCCGGGGGCGTCCCCGTGGCCGCCGACCCGGCCGCGATCACCGACGCGAAGAGCAAGGAGCTCATCGAGACCTTCAACAAGCTGACCACCTCCGACGGCCTGGCCTTCTACCCCGACTGGCCGGCGCCCGGCTACTACGACGTGATGGTGGCCGGGGTCCAGGAGCTCATCAACGGCAGCAAGACCTCCGCCCAGGTGCTGGACGAGCTGGCCAAGCCGTACGAGGACAACCTCGCCGACATTGGCAACTAGATGAGAGTGCGCACGAGCGGCAGGCGGGGGTACTGGCTCTACCTGATCCCCAGCCTGCTGCTGTTCCTGGCCGTCATCGTCGTGCCGTTCCTGATGAACGTCGGCGCCAGCTTCACCCGCTGGTCGGGGGTGGGCACGCCGCGCTGGATCGGGCTCGACAACTACACCCGGCTGCTGGCGGACGAGCGGTTCTGGCAGTCGTTCCAGCACAACGTGGGGCTGATCGTGGCCATGGCCGTCGTGCCGACCGCGATCGGCCTCGTGCTGGCGGCCGCGCTGTTCGACTACATCGGCAAGCGGTTCGGGACGCGCACGGCCTCCGCGCTGCGCGCGATGTACTACCTTCCGCAGGTCCTGCCGGTGGCGGTGGCGGGCGTGGTGTGGGGGTGGATGCTGCACCCGTCGTACGGCGCCGTCAACCAGATCTTCGGGCTGGACCTCGACTGGCTCGGCGACCCCGACCTGGCGCTGGCCACGGTCATGGGGATCATGGTCTGGTTCCAGCTCGGCTACCCGGTCGTGATCTTCATGGCCGGGTTGCAGCGCGTGGACCCGTCCTACTACGAGGCCGCCGAGATCGACGGGGCCTCGTGGTGGCGCAAGTTCTGGCACATCACGATCCCGCAGATCCGGCCGGAGATCTTCGTGGTGCTGCTGACGTGCACGATCGCCGCGCTGAAGGTGTTCGGGCCGATCTTCGTGCTGACCCGCGGAGGGCCCGGCAACGCGACGATGGTGCCGTCGTACTTCTCGTACCTGAACTTCTTCCAGAAGAGCAACGTCGGGTACGGCTCCGCGATCGCCACGGTGCTGGCGCTGATCATCATCGTGGTGACGTTCCTGTTCCTGCGCGTCCAGGAGCGTGAGTCATGAGAGGGCCCGGACGCTGGGCCGTGCTGCTCGCGCTGGTCGTGCTCGCGGTCGTGATGATCTTCCCGTTCCTGATCGTGGGGATGAACGCGATCAAGTCGCCGGCCGAGTACAGCTCGCAGGGGCCGCTGAGCCTGCCCGACGGGCTCCACCTCCAGGGGATCGTCGACTTCTGGAACCGGGTGGAGTTCGGCACCAAGCTCTGGAACAGCTTCGTCATCAGCGCGTCCGTCGCGGTGCTGGCGGTCGTGCTGTCCGTGCTCAACGCGTACGCGCTGGGCATCGGCCGGGTGAAGGGCCGGCTGTGGATCCTGGTGCTGTTCCTGGTGGCCAACACGCTGCCGCAGGAGGCGCTGGCCTATCCGCTGTACTACCTGGCCAAGGCCGTGGGCCTCTACGACACCCAGCTCGCGGTGATCATCGTCATGACCGCCATCCAGGCGGCGTTCGGCACGTACCTGCTGAGCGCGGTCCTGGGCCAGTTCCCGAAGGAGATCCTGGAGGCGGCGGCGATCGACGGCGCGGGGCGGCTGCGGTCGTTGTGGCGGATCGTGGTGCCGATCAGCCGGCCGACGATCAACGTGCTGCTGATCTTCTTCTTCATCTGGACCTGGAACGAGTTCTTCCTGCCGCTGATCTTCCTGATCTCCAACGACACCCAGACGGTGCCCGTCGCGCTCGGTGTCCTGCAGGGCGAGAAGTACATGGACGCCACCATGTCCAGCGCCTCGGCCCTGCTCGGCGTCGTACCGGCGATCGCCTTCTTCCTGATCTTCCAGCGGACGCTGACCCGAGGTGTGACGGTCGGCGCCATCAAGTGATGGAGAACCCCCAATAATGCGAAAAATCCCGTTATTAGCGACCGTCGCCCTCGCGGCCTCGATGCTGGCCGTGCCGCCCGCCCAGGCGGCCGAGACCCACCCGTTCCAGGACCCGAGCCTGCCGCTGGAGCAGCGCGTCAGCGACCTGCTCGGCCGGCTCACGCTGGACGAGAAGCTGAGCCTGCTGCACCAGTCGCAGCCGGCGATCCCGCGCCTGGGCATCGCCTACCACAAGAACGGCACCGAGGCCCTGCACGGTGTCGCCTGGTCCAACCACCTCAACGACAACTGGAACCAGAAGTTCGCCAGCGGCACCGTGTTCCCGCAGGCGGTGGGCCTGGCCAGCACCTGGGACCCCGAGCTGATCAGGAAGGTCGGCTCGGCCGTGGGCGACGAGACGCGCGGCTACAACGCCGCCGATCCCGTCCTGTGGGGCCTGCAGGTGTGGGCGCCGGTGGTCGACCTGCTGCGCGACCCGCGGGCGGGCCGGAACGAGGAGGGCTACTCGGAGGACCCGCTGCTGACCGGGGCCATCTCGACGGCGTACGGCAAGGGGCTGCAGGGTGACGACCCCTTCTACCTGAAGACCGCGCCCGTCCTGAAGCACTACCTGGCCTACAACAACGAGACCAACCGCAGCCTGACCTCCTCCAACCTGACGCCGAAGCTCAAGCACGAGTACTACGAGCCGGCCTTCAAGGCGGCCGTCTCGGCCGACGCCGCGACCGGGGTCATGGCGTCGTACAACCTGGTCAACGGGCGGCCCAACCACGTCAACCCGGACCTGAACGACGTGGTCAGGTCGTGGACGGACAAGACGCTCTACAACCCCAGCGACGCGTGGGGGCCGCACGCGCTCACCGACCTGGAGCGGTACTACGACAACAAGCCCGAGGCGTTCGCCGCGGTGCTCAAGGCCGGGCTCGACAGCTTCACCATCGACAACAGCGACATCGGCCCGATGGTCACGAACCTCAAGGCCGCGCTCGACCAGGGCCGCATCACCGTGGCGGACGTGGACAAGTCGGTGCGCAGCGTGCTGTCCATCCGCACCCGGCTGGGGCACTTCGACCCGGACGGCGGGCCGTACAAGAAGATCGGCGCGGATGTGATCAACAGCGCGGCCAACAAGCGGCTCAACCGGGAGACCGCCGGGAAGGCGGCCGTGCTGCTGCGGAACTCCGAGGTGCTGCCGCTGGCCGGGCCGCGGTCGGCGGCCGTGGTCGGGCCGCTGTCGGCCAAGCTCTACCGCGACTGGTACTCCGGCGAGATGCCGTACAAGGTGACGCCGCTCGACGGGATCAAGGAGCGCGTCGGCGCCGTCACCACCGGGGAGGGTCTGGAGCGGATCGCGCTCAAGCACCTGGACTCCGGCAGGTACATCACCGCCACCGGCACCGGCCCGAACGACAACGCGGCGCTCACCGACACCGCGCCCACCGCGGCCTCGCAGTGGGACCTGACGGACTGGACCGGCGGCGTCTCCACGCTGCGCAACGCGGGCAACGGCAGGCTGCTCGGCGGTGACTGGCGCTCGCTCGACACCGACGACGCCGAGCCCGACGGCTGGTACGTCTCGCAGCAGTTCGCGCTGGAGAAGCAGGCCGGCGGCAACTACCTGATCAAGTACGCCGGCTACGAGACGGTCGAGGGCTGGTTCGCCCTGCCCGACGCGTACGTGGGCGTCACCGACGGCACGCTCGGCCTGGTGCCCAAGGCGCAGGCCGCCGAGTTCGGCAAGGAGGTCGTCTCCGACGGCGTCGCCGAGGCCGCCGCGCAGGCCGCCAAGGCCGAGGTCGCGGTCGTGGTGGTGGGCAGCCACCCGTTCGTGGCCGGGCGCGAGTTCCACGACCGCGAGAACCTGCGGCTCGGCGAGGGCCAGCGGCGGCTGATCGAGGCCGTGCGCAAGGCCAACCCGAAGACGGTCGTCGTCCTGGAGACCAGCTACCCGGTCATCGTGGACGCGCCGACGCTGCTGTGGACCACGCACGCGGGCGCCGAGACCGGGCACGCCGTCGCCGACGTGCTCTTCGGCGACGTCAACCCGGGCGGCCGGCTCACCCAGACCTGGCCGGCGACCGACGAACTGCCCAGCATCCTGGACTACGACCTGACCAGGACCGGGATGACGTACCTGTACGGCGAGGACAAGCCGCTCTACGCCTTCGGGCACGGGCTGAGCTACACCTCCTTCGGTTACCAGGGGCTCAGGGTCCAGGGCGACAAGGTGAGCGTGAAGGTCACCAACACCGGCAGGGCCAGGGGCGACGAGGTGGTCCAGCTCTACACCCACCAGCGCGAGTCCCGTTTCACGCAGCCGGTCAAGCAGTTGCGCGGCTTCCAGCGGGTGACGCTGAACCCGGGCGAGACGCGCACGGTGACGTTCACCCTGAAGAAGCCGGACCTGGCCGTCTGGGACCACACCCGGAACAAGTGGGCGGTCGAGAACGCCACCCACGACGTCCTCGTCGGCTCCGCCTCCGACCGGATCCGCCAGGCCACGACCCTGCGCGTGCCCGGCGAGACCATCCCCGTGCGCGACCTGGCCAGGACGACCCGGGCGATGGACTTCGACGGCTACTCGGGCGTCGCCTTCGCCGACGAGAGCAAGGCGGGCGGCGAGGTCGTCGAGGGCTCGGCCGGCGACTGGGTGTCGTACACCGGCGCCTCCTGGGGCTCGCGCCTGACGGCCGCGGTGTCCTCGGTGAGCGGCGGTTCGTTCGAGGTGCGCCGCGGCTCGCCGACCGGCACGCTGCTCGCGACCGTGCCGGTGCCCGCCACCGGCGGGATCTACCAGTACGGCACCGCGAGCGCGACGGTGAAGGCCGGCACCGGCGGCCTCTACCTGGTGTTCAAGGGCGACCTGCGGATCAGGGACTTCGCGCTCGCCCGGTGAGCTCACCCTGACGGACGGCGGCCACGATCTCGTGGCCGCCGTTCGCTTGCCCTTTTTGGATAGCAGTGGTATCTAATGTTGTTGGATAGTGACGCTATCGATGGAGGGTCTCATGGTGGTAATCGTGTTGCTGGTCGCCACGGTGGCGTTCCGGCTGCTGGGGGTGCTCGGTGTCGGCCGGTTCGGCACGTGGCGGGTGAGCGCGGCCCACGGGCTGGCGGTCATGCTCGTCGTGACCGCCAGCGCCCACTTCGTCCCGGCCGGCGTGACGTTCATGCCGAACCACGCCGACATGGTGGCGATAGTGCCGCCGTTCGTGCCGTTCCCGGCCTTCATGGTGTACGCGTCCGGCGTGCTGGAGCTGGCCGGGGCCGCGGGGCTCGTGCTCGAAAGCACCCGCAGGGCGGCGGGGGTGGCCCTGGCGGTGTTGTTCGTGCTCCTGCTGCCGGCGAACGTCCACGCCGTCGCGGCCGGTTCCGAGCTCGCCTCACCGCTGTGGCAGCGGATCCCCGAGCAGGCGCTCTACATCGGGGTCGCGCTCTGGGCGGCTATCGGTAACCGCGCACGTAGTCGACGGTGAACTCCTTGGGGTACGGGCCGTGCGGTTCGAACTCGTAGATGTTGAGCATGAGCTGCATCGGATAGTCCGGCGACTGGTGGACCGTCCTGACGAGGTCGCCGTCCACGAAGAAGGAGACGTGGTCCGGGGTCCAGTCGGCGGCGTACACGTGGAACTCCCGGGCGTCGATGGGCAGCGTCTCCACCGTGAAGTCGTCGGTGATGCGCGGGTCGGCGAAGGGGTGCACGCCCATGCCGATCCGCGCGGAGCCGGGCCGGACGTCGCGGCCGAAGATCTCCGCGATGCAGATCTCCGCCGACCGCTCGGGCACGTCCTCGTAGCCGATCATCCAGAGCGCGACCATGCTGTGCGGGTCGTCGGTCGCCCTGGCCCGCATCTCGATCAGGCCGTACCGGGGGGTGTAGAGCCTGGCGGGCGTCTGGGCCTCGCGGACGACGGCGTCCGGGCCGCGACCGTGCTGGCCGACGCGGCTGCCGACCGGGCCGGCGTACACGCCCGTCTGCAGGGAGGAGACCCGCAGTTCGCCCTCCAGGTCCGGGCACCACGGCGGCTGGTTCTCCTCGATGCGCAGCCGGAGCAGGCCGTCGCCGAGCCGGTGGCGGGCGGCCGAGCGGTCGCGGGTGGTCCACTGCGGCAGGTAGCGGGCGATCCACTTCGACTCGTCGATCCGGTCGCCGTCGAAGGTGTCCTCGAACACCAGCTCCCTCGTCATCGGACCGTCCAGCCGCCGTCGATGACGAGCGTGTGCCCCGTGACCAGCGAAGCGGCCGGCGAGGCCAGGAAGAGCACGGCGCCCGCGACGTCCATGGGCTCGCCGATGCGGTGCAGCGCCGCGATCCGCTCGATCACGTCCGCCTCGAACGCCGGGTCGGACAGGGCCGGCGCGGTGCCCGGGGTGCGGATGAAGGTGGGGGCCACGTTGTTCACGGTGATGCCGTGGGGGCCCCATTCGACGGCGAGGCAGCGGGTGAGGTGCGCGATGGCGGCCTTTGTCATGCAATAGATGGACTCGCCGGGCAGGGCCACCTCGCCGGCCTGCGAGCCGACGTTCACGATCCGGCCGTACCCCTGGCCGATCATGACCCGGCCCGCCGCCTGGCTGGCCAGGAAGGTGCCCTTCAGGTTCACCTGCAGGGTCCGGTCGAAGTCGTCCTCGGTCACGTCCTCGGCCGGGTTGCCGGGGGCGATGCCCGCGTTGTTGACCAGGAGGTCGATCCGGCCGAACCGGTCCACGACCTGCCGGACCGCCTCGGCGATCTGCCCGGGGGCGGTCATGTCCATCTGCAGGGGCAGCGCCACGCGGCCCAGCGCCCGGATCTCGTCCGCCGGCCCGCCGTCCGCCCCGGCGTCCCGAAGGCCCAGCGCGACGTCCGCTCCGGCGTTGGCCAGCGCCAGCGAGATCGCCCGCCCGAGACCCCGCGCAGCGCCTGTGACCAGCGCGATCTTCCCGTCGACGCGGTAGTCGGGGAATGTCGTCATCGTGCCTCCTGGGCCTGGTTAATTCGTTGTCTATCCAAACTATTGACCTCCGCCGCGCACGTGTGTGAGCCTTCTGGTGGAAAGCTCATGCGCGAAGGCGCGGCGACGGTCAGGGTCCTGCATTCTGCTCGTGCATGGCGGTCATCTGACGCCTTTGGGGCGCCTCTCGGCGTGCCTGGAAAGGAAGAGCCGCGCATGCGAAGAAGATTATTCGTCATGCTCACGACCGCCGCCGTCCTGCTGGTGGCGGCCGTCGTGCGGATGTCGCCGGTAGCGGCGGTCGCCTCGGATCCGTACGCGTACAAGAACGTCCGGATCGACGGCGGGGGCTTCGTACCCGGCATCATCTTCAACCCGACGGAACGCAACCTCGTCTACGCCCGCACCGACATCGGCGGCGCGTACCGGTGGAACCAGTCCACCAGGTCCTGGACCCCGCTGCTCGACTGGGTCGGCTGGGACAAGTGGGGCTACAACGGCGTGATCAGCCTGGCCACCGACCCCGTGCAGACCAACCGCGTGTACGCCGCCGTCGGCATGTACACCAACAGCTGGGACCCCAACAACGGCGCCATCCTGCGCTCGACGGACAAGGGCGACACCTGGCAGGTCACGGCGCTGCCGTTCAAGCTGGGCGGCAACATGCCCGGCCGCGGCATGGGCGAGGCCCTCTCGGTGGACCCGAACGACAACCGCGTCCTGTACTTCGGCGCCCCCAACGGCAACGGCCTGTGGCGCAGCACCGACTACGGCGCGACCTGGTCGAAGGTGACCGCGTTCCCCAACGCCGGGAACTACGCCCAGGACCCCAGCGACCCCAACGGCTACCTGAGCCACCGGCCGGGCGTGGTCTGGGTGACCTACGACAAGCGCTCGTCCACCGCGGGCACCGCCACCAGGACCATCTACGTGGGCGTCGCCGACAAGGAGAACACCGTCTACCGCACCACGGACGGGGGCGCCACCTGGTCGCGGCTGGCCGGCCAGCCCACCGGTTACCTCGCCCACAAGGGCGTGCTCGACACCGTCAACGGCTACCTCTACCTCGCCACGAGCGACACCGGCGGGCCGTACGACGGGGCCAAGGGCGACGTGTGGCGCTACGCCACCGCGACCGGCGTCTGGACCCAGATCAGCCCAGTCCCGTCCTCCAGCGCCGACGACTACTTCGGCTACAGCGGCCTGACCATCGACCGGCAGAACCCGGGCACGATCATGGTGGCCACGCAGATCTCGTGGTGGCCGGACGTCATCTTCTTCCGCTCCACCGACTCCGGCGCCACGTGGACCCGCGTGTGGGACTGGACGTCGTACCCCAACCGCTCGTTCCGCTACAAGATGGACATCGCCGAGAACCCCTGGCTGACCTTCGGCACCAACCCGCAGCCGCCCGAGGTCACGCCCAAGCTGGGCTGGATGACCGAGTCCCTGGAGATCGACCCGTTCGACTCCAACAGGATGATGTACGGCACCGGAGCCACGATCTACGGCACCGAGAACCTGGCGCTCTGGGACTCGGGCGGGCAGTTCACCATCAAGCCGATGGCCAAGGGCCTTGAGGAGACGGCGGTCCTCGACCTGATCAGCCCGCCGAGCGGCGCGCCCCTGGTCAGCGGCCTGGGTGACATCGCCGGGTTCCGGCACACGAACCTGGACGCCGTACCGCCGATGATGTTCACGGCGCCTGTCTTCACCTCCACCACCAGCCTGGACTACGCGGAGAAGGCACCCTCGATCATGGTCAGGGCGGGCAACTTCACCGACGCCGACCGCCCCAACGACAGCCACGTGGCCTTCTCCACGGACGGCGGCGCCAACTGGTTCCAGGGCACGGAGCCGGGCGGCGTCAACGAGGGCGGCACGGTAGCGGCGGCGGCCGACGGCTCCCGCTTCGTCTGGGCCCCCAAGGGCGTCGCCCCGGTCTACTCGATCGGCTACGGCAACTCCTGGCAGCAGGCGTCGGGCCTGCCGACGGGGGCGATCGTGGAGTCGGACCGGGTCAACCCGATGAAGTTCTACGGCCTCAGCGGCGGCCGCCTGTACGTCAGCACGAACGGCGGGGCCACGTTCACCGCCGCCGCGGCGACCGGCCTGCCCGCGAACGGCAAGGTCAAGGCCGTGCCCGGCGTCGAGGGTGACCTCTGGGTCGCGGGCGAGGGCGGCATGTGGCACTCGACGAACAGCGGCACCTCGTTCACGAAGCTGGCGGCCGTCACGAACGCGGTCAACGTCGGCTTCGGCAAGGCGGCGCCCGGCGGGACGTACATGGCGGTCTTCGCGGTCGCCACGATCGACGGCGTCACGGGCCTGTACCGCTCCGACGACGGCGGGTCGAGCTGGTCGCGCATCAACGACGACAAGCACCAGTGGGGCAACATGGGCGAGGCCCTGACGGGCGACCCGCGCGTGTACGGCCGCGTCTACCTGGGCACCAACGGCCGCGGCATCATCTACGGCGACCGCACCGGCCCGCCCGTCACCGTGACCCCGACCGTGACCCCGACCGTGACCCCCACGGTCACCCCCACCGTGACCCCCACGGTCACGCCCACGGTCACGCCCACCACGGGCACCGGTTGCACGGCGACGTACAAGGCGGGCAACACCTGGCCGGGCGGCTTCCAGGCGGAGGTGTCGGTCAGGAACACCGGCACGTCCGCGATCACCGGCTGGAAGGTGACGTGGAGCTGGGCGGGTGACCAGAAGATCAGCCAGATCTGGAGCGCCACCCAGACCCAGACGGGGGCCGACGTGACGGCCGCGAACGCCGGCTACAACGGCAACCTGGCGGTCGGCGCCACGGCGTCGTTCGGCTTCAACGGCAGCTACACCGGCACCCACACCTCACCCACCACTCTTACCTGCACTCCGGCGTAGGACGAGACGGCGGGGACCCTCGGCATCGGGGGTCCCCGCCGCGGATATTGGCAGGAAACATCACCCTTTCGGGTGCGACGATGTCGGCGTGACATGGATCAAGGAGCACTTCCTGCGGCACGGCGAGCCGCCCGTGGATCAGCCCGTGGATCCGCCCGTGGAGCAGATCGTGGACTCCATCCATCGGCTGGTCACCGCGACCGGTCGTGGGCGGCACAGTGGCCTGGACCAGCTGGCCATCGGCCTGTACGCCCTCGCCGCGGACGCGGAGCCGGCCGCGCGGGCCATGGACGTGCTGGCGGCGGTCGATCCACTGGCCTGGATCGATCTGGACCTGGCGGTGCGCCGGCAGTCCCCGCCGCCCCCGCTCGACTGCCGGTCCCACGCGGCACCGGCCGCCGTCGCGCCGGAACCGGCCACCCCGCTTGCCGTCGCGCTGGCGGCCTGCGGCTGGAACGGGCGCGAGCGGGCACGGGCGATGGCGCATCCCGCCATGCGCTCCGAGGCCGGGCTGCTGCCCCTGCTGCTGGTCAGGACCACCGACTGGGTCGATCCGGTACGTGACAGGGCGCTGCGCGTCCTGGGCGAGGTGCTCGCGGACGCGGCTGCGCTACCGGTCGCGCTGCCGATCGCGGTGCCGGTGGCCGTTCGCATGGGCGAGCGTGTCCGCGGCCGTCCGGCCCTGGAGCAGGTCCGTGACGCCCTCATGCGGGCCGGCCAGGAGACCCTCGACCTCGTGCTCGGGAGCCCGGACTCCCGCGCGCGGCGGTTCGCGTACGACGTGTTGGTCCAGGCCGGCCGACTGGATCACGAGCGGCTGGTCGCGGCGGCGCTGCACGAGCCCGACCAGGTCTCACGCACGCGGTGCGCCCAGGCCCTGGCCGCGCGGGCGGTCGCGGAGGAACGGCCCGAGCACGCGGTGGAGATCCTGGACGACGCCACCGCGCAGGGCCGCATCGCGGCGCTGACCGCTCTCGTACAGCTCGGCCACCCGGAGCACGGGCCGCGGTTCCTGGGCGACAACGCCGGCATGATGCGGCTGACCGCGCAGTGGGCCGTGCGGCGGGCCGGTGGCGAACCCGCCGAGCTCTACCGCCAACGCATCAAGGCGGGCGGGGCGACGCGCGGGCTGCTGGCCGGGCTCGGCGACTGCGGCACGCGGGCCGACGACGCCCTCGTCCTGCCGTACCTGCGGGATCCGCGGTCGCGCGTGCGCGCGGAGGCGGTACGCACGCTGCGCCGCCTGGGGTCGCGTGCCGACGTGACGGCCCTGCTGGAGGACCCGGCCCCGGTGGTGGTCAGGAACGTCGTGGCCGCCGTGCAGGCCTCGGGTCCCGGCGTGGCCGCCGAGCGCCTGTGGGCACTGCTCGGCACCGGCCACCCCCTGCACGTCCGCCGGGCCGCGTACCGCCTGCTCGTCCACCGGGACCCCTGGAGCCGGGTCAGGGCGGACCTCCTGCTGGTACGGGACCCGGACGAGAAGCTGAGGGGGCGGGCCCGCGACGACCTGGTCCGGTGGTGCCGGAGCTCGACGGCCCCGCCCGCGCGGCTCCCGGCCGGGTGGCGCGCCGAGGTGGAGGAGCTGGCCCGCGCGGCGGAGGGCGTCCTCAGCTCGGAGAACGCGCGGTTGCTGCATCTGGCGCTGCGGTTGTTCGCGTGAGGGGCGCCGCGGCCCTGGGTGGCCGGCGTCGAACGGAGTGTCTCGGGTAGCTGGTGGCACATGCACACACTCGTCAAAGGCTTGATCGCGGGCGCGGCGGGCACCAGCGCGCTCAACGTCGCTTCGTATCTCGACATGGTGATCCGGGCGCGCGGGGCCAGCAGCACCCCGGGGCAGGCCGTGGAGCGGCTGGCCGGCCTGGCGGAGGTGGACCTCGGGGACGGCGAGCGGGGCGAGCATCGCAAGGAGGCGCTCGGCTCGCTGCTGGGCTACGGCACGGGCGCGGGTGCGGCCGTCTGCTACGGCCTGCTCGCGTCGGGGCGGCGGCCGCCGTGCGCGGTCGGGGTGCTGGGGCTGACGGCGCTCGCCATGCTCGGCTCGAACGCCCCGCTGACCGCGCTGGGCGCCACGGATCCGCGCGAGTGGACGGCCTCGGCGTGGGTGTCGGACGTCCTGCCGCACCTGGCGTACGGGATCACCGCGTACGCGGCGTACGAGCTGCTGAGGTCTTGACAGGTGGGACGGGCGGGCGAAGCGTGGCCCTCACACGCCGCACCCGAGGGGGCCGCCATGGCCGTACACGAGATCCGCATCAATCCCGCCCTCCCTCTTCGCGACGAGCCCGGCACCGGCCACAACCGCTGGCACCCGGACATCCCGCCCGTCGTGCGCTGCGCGCCCGGCGACGAGGTGGTCATGGAGACCAGGGACGCCTTCGACGGCCAGATGGGCCCGAACGCCACGCTGAAGACCGTCGAGGCGCCGGATCTCGACGTCGTGCACCCGCTCACCGGCCCCGTCCACGTCGAGGGCGCCCAGCCGGGGGACCTGCTGGAGATCGAGATCCTGGAGGTCGTGCCGGACGGCTACGGCTACACCGTGCAGGTGCCCGGTTTCGGGTTCCTGCGTGACGTGTTCCCCGAGCCGTTCATCGTGCGCTGGCAGCTCGCCGACGGCTGGGCGGTGTCGGACGACCTTCCGGGCGTGCGGATCCCGGCGGCGCCGTTCATGGGGACGATCGGGCTGTCGCCCGGGCACGGCTCGCTGGCCAGGATCACGGCGCGCGAGCAGGCGGCGCTGGAGCGCGGCGGGTTCGTGCTGCCGCCGTCGCCCGACGGCGCGGTGCCCGCCACGGCCGGGGCGGCCGGGCTGAGGACGATCCCGCCCAGGGAGCAGGCGGGGAACGTGGACATCAAGCAGCTCGGGGCCGGGACGCGGCTGTTCGTGCCGGTGGACACGCCGGGGGCGCTGTTCTCGGCCGGGGACGCGCACTTCGCGCAGGGCGACTGCGAGGCGTGCGGGACGGCGATCGAGATGCGGGCCACGCTGCGGGTGCGCTTCGCCGTGCACCCGGGGGAGGCCGCGGAGAAGGGGATCAGGGGGCCGCGGTTCTCGCGGTCGGACTATTGGGTGGCGGCGCCGTTCGCGGCGCCCCGGAGGTTCTACGCCACGACCGGGATGTCGGTCAGCCGGGACGGGCAGGTGGTGGCGGAGGACGCGACGCTGGCCGCCCGCAACGCGCTGCTGGAGATGATCGACCACCTCGGGGATCGGGGGTGGAGCGCCCAGCAGGCGTACGCGATCTGCAGCGTCGCGGTGGACCTCAAGGTCAGCCAGCTCGTGGACGTGCCCAGCTTCCTGGTCTCGGCGTTCCTGCCGGAGGACATCTTCACCGGCTGACCGTCAGTCCTCGTCCGCGTGGGTGGCCGCGATCACCCGCATCAGGGACGTGTGCAGGTCCTGGAGCTCTTCGAGGCTCATGCCGAGGCGGGCCACGATGGCGGGCGGGATCTTCTCCGCCTCCGCCCTCAGCTGCCGGCCCTCCGGCGTGAGCGTCACGGCGAGGGCGCGCTCGTCCTTGCTGTTGCGCTCGCGATGGATGTAGCCCAGGGCCTGGAGCCGCTTGAGGAGCGGGGACAGGGTGCCCGGGTCGAGCCGGAGGAGCTCGCCCAGCTCCTTGACCGACAGGGGCTCGTGCTCCCAGAGCGCGAGCATGGCCAGGTATTGCGGGTGGGTGAGCCCCATGGGCTGCAGCAGCGGCCGGTAGAGGCCGATCACGCTGCGCGAGGCGATGCTGAGGGCGAAGCACACCTGCCGGTCCAGGGCCAGGAGATCTGTTGCCTCTGTCACAGGCTCCATCTGTGCGAACCTCCGGATGCTTCTGGTAAATTACTTTGTGTACAAACTAATAGTGTACAAAAAGATGCCACGCAAATCTTACGCCCCCCGACCTGGAGGTCGCCCCGTGTTTCACCGCAAGCCGCTGGAGGAACGCATCGCCGAGCGCCAGGCCAAGCTGCCTCCCCTCAAGGAGGGCAAGCACTTCGAGCACGGTCCGGCCAAGTTCGTGTTCGTCTCGCTGATCGTGATCCTCGTGCTCGTGCACTTCGTGGGCCTGGGCATCGTCATGCACTTCTACTCCTGACGGCGCGCCAGGCGGGCGGCCGGGAGTCGCGTGACGGGGGCTTCCCGGCGGGGCGCCCCCGCCGATCAGCCCTTGATCGCGCCGACGATCACGCCCTTGGTGAAGTGGCGCTGCACGAGCGGGTAGATGATCAGGGCGGGGATCACCGCGATCACCACGATGGCCATCTTGATCGCCAGGGTGGGCGGGGCGTCGCCCGTCACCCCGGCGGTGGCGGCGGGCAGCGGGTTGGAGTCCACCACGTACTGCCGCAGGATCAGCGCCAGCGGCCACTTGCGGGTGTCGTCGATGTAGAGCATCGCGTTGAACCACGCGTTCCAGTAGCCGACCGCGTAGAACATCGCCACGACCGCCGTGACCGCCTTCGACATGGGCAGCACGATCCGGAACAGGATCCGGAACTCCCCGGCCCCGTCGATGCGCGCGCTGTCCAGGACCTCGCCCGGGATGCTCATGAAGAACGAGCGCAGCACCACCACGTTGAACGCCGACACGGCCGTCGGCAGGATCAGCGACCAGTAGCTGTCCTTCAGCCCCAGCCCGCTCACCATCAGGTAGACGGGGATGATGCCGGGGAAGAACACGAACATCAGCAGCACGCTGAACAGCAGCGGCCGGTGCAGGAACGAGCCGGGCCGCGACAGCGAATAGGCCCCCAGCACGCTCACCCCGACGCTGAGCAGCGTGCCCACGACGGTCACACCGGTGCTGACCAGCACCGCCCGGCTGACGACGGTGTCGGAGAAGATCTGCCGGTACGCCTCGAACGTGATCTCGTCGGGCACCAGCACGAGCCCGCCCGCCCGGTTCACGGTGGCCGTGGAGCTCAGGCTGGTCAGGACGATCGTGTAGAGCGGGCCGAGCACGATCAGCACGATCAGGGTCACCAGCGTGCCCTTGCCGAGCCGGCCGACCGGCGAGGGCCGCTCCTCCCAGGGCGCCAGCCTGGCGGGCTTGCGGGGGCGGGGCCTGGTCGTCAGTGCGGTCATGACTTGGAATACACCCCTCGCTCGCCGAACGCGTGCGCCACCCGGTTGGCCGCCACGATGAGCAGCAGCCCCACCAGGCCCTTGAACAGCCCGGCCGCCGCTCCGTAGCCGAGATCGCCGGTACGCATGCCCGACCAGTACACGAACGTGTCGAACACCTCGGACGCCTCGCTGCCCACGGCGCTGCGCTGCAGCATGAACTGCTCGAACCCGACGTTCAGCGCGTCGCCGAGCCGCAGGATCAGCAGCAGGATGATCACCGGGCGCAGGCCGGGCAGCGTGATGTGCCACATGCGCCGCCACCGGCGGGCCCCGTCCACGGCCGCGGCCTCGTAGAGGTTCGGGTCGATGGTGCTGAGCGCGGCCAGGAAGATGATCGCGCCCCAGCCGGCGTCCTTCCAGATGGTCTGGGACGTGATGAGCAGGATGAACGTGTCGGAGTTCGTCATCCAGTCCACGGCCTCGCGGCCGTTCTCCCGCAGGATCTGCGCCAGCAGGCCCGCCCCGCCGAACATCTGCTGGAAGATGGCCACGACCAGCACCCAGGAGAAGAAGAACGGCATGTAGACCACGCCCTGCACGAACGCCCTCAGCTTGGCCGAGGCGATGCTGTTGAGCAGCAGCGCCAGCATGATCGGCACGGGGAAGTAGAAGATGAGCTGGAAGGCGGTGATCGACAGGGTGTTGCCGATCGCGCGCAGGAACTGCGGATCCTCGAAGAGCAGCGCGAAGTTCGTGAAGCCGATGATCGGGCTGCCGGCGATGCCGCCGGTGTACGGGTTGTAGTCCTGGAAGGCGATCACGTTGCCGAGCGCCGGGACCCACCAGAAGGCGAGCACCACCAGCAGCATCGGCAGGTTCATCACCACCAGCGGCCAGTCCCTGCGCAGCTTGGCCCGCCAGGTCAGGCCGGGCGGCGAGGCGACCGGGCCGCCGGAGGGCGCGCCGCTCCGGACGGGCCGCTTGGCGGTCACCGCACCCATGATCGGCCGTTCCCGGGCATGGAGACGTCCCCCGACGTCATCGTGTCCATGGAGTGCTCCTCACGGCCTCAGAGCCGGCCGTTCTCACGCGCGACCTTCATGTAGAACTCGCGCGCCTCGTTCCCGCCCTGGTCCTGCCACTCCTTGACGATCTTGGGCCACTCGGAGACGGGCCGCTTGCCCCGGACGATCTCCTGCACCTTGTCCTCGGTGGGCACGGTCAGCCCGGCCATCTTGGACGGCCGCTCCACGCGGATCCCCACGAACGGGTCGTTGTCCAGGATCGCCGCCGCCTTGGTCGACCAGTCCCACAGGCCCTGGACGAGGCCCTCGTACTGGCTCATCGAGTTGGCGTTCGGCCGGCCCGACAGGAACAGGTACGTGGGCGCGACCTCCTTGCGCCCGAGCGCGGTCTGCTTCACCTTGCCGCCCTCGACGGTGTAGTGCTTGCCCTCGACGCCGTTGGTGACGAGCTCGTACTCCTGGGTGCCGAACGGCCCGGAGGCCCAGTTGGACAGCGCGAGCAGCTCGCGGGTGCGGGCGTCGCCGAGGCCCTTCTTGATGAAGACGAACATGCTGGCGGGCTCGTTGCGCCACATGAGGAGCTTCCCGCCCGCCTGCGCCGGGTACGGGTCGACGATCATCTGGCGGAACTTCGGGTTGTCCGCCCCGAACCGGCCCATGTTCTCGTGCCAGGAGCCGAGGCCGTCCCGGTAGATGATCATCTGGCCGCTGCCGAAGATGCCCTTGTTGTCGGCGTCCTTGTTGGCCACGATGTCCGGGTGCACGTAGCCGGCCTCGAAGATCTTGGCCAGGAACTCGATGCTCGCGGCCCACTCGGCGGTCTCGTACTTGTACTCGAGGGTGCCGTCGCTCTTCTTGCGCCACTCGCGCGGCGCGCCGAAGGCCCGCTGGAGCTCCTGCTCCATGCCGCCGCCGAACGCCCAGCGCTTCTTCTTGGCGTCGGTGATCTCCTTGCCGAGCGTGAGCAGGTCCTGGGCGGTCTTGGGGTGCTCCAGGCCGAGCTCCTCCATGATGTCCTGGCGGACGAACGTGGCGAACGGGAACGGGTCGTTCTGCCAGGGGATGCCCTGCAGGACGCCGCCGAAGACGCCGTACTGCCAGGCGGCGGTGTCGTAGTTGGCCAGCAGCGGGAACTCCTTGGCCTTGTCCCCGGCCAGGTAGGGGGACAGGTCGGCGAAGAGCTTGTTGGCCGCCTCGGTGAAGTGGCCGATCTTGATGAGCTCCCACTCCGGGACCATGACTATCTCCGGCACGTCGCCGCTGGCCAGGACGGTGCTCAGCTTCTGCCCGTAGGTGTTGCCGTCCGAGATGTTGAAGCGGACCGTACCGCCGAGGCGCTTGTTCACCGTGTCGTAGTAGGAGTTGCTGCCCAGGCCCGGCGGCACCGTCCCCCACAGCGGCGTCATCGCGGTCACTTCCTTGCCGCTGGTGAGCGGCTTGGCGGTGACCGCCTGCACCATCTGCGCGGGACGCGACAGGAAGCCGGGCTGGACGAACTCGCTGCCGGGCAGGTCGGGCTTGAGCCCGGGAATCTCGAACGGGACCCTGGTGGGCACCAGGCTCTTGAGCTTGTCGGCCGCCACGGCCGTGCCCCTGGACACTTCCTTCTTCTCGGCGCAGCCCGCTACGAGCACGCTCGCGCCGACCAGGCCGAGGAACCCGCGGCGGTTCGTGGAGATCGCCATGGCTCGCTCCCTTTCTCCGAGTGGGGATGGCCTCTTAGTATTAGTTGGTATTACGACCAAACAAATTAGTAGACTGTGTCAGCAGCCACAAGGGATCGCGACGGTCACAGGTTGGTGAAGGGAGCCCGCGATGCGGCATGCTGGGGTCATCTCTTGGCGGGAACGGGGCTGATATTGATCACTTCTACGACCGGCCCTCAGCCGGCCGACTTCGCCGACGTACGGGCCACCAACCTCGCGGTCGTCCTGCGGTTCGTGCGCGAGCACGCACCGTGCTCGCGCGCTGACATCGCCGCCTCCACCGGGCTGAACAAGGCGACCGTCAGCAGCCTGGTCGCCGACCTCATCGACCGCCGGCTCGTCCGCGAGACCGGGCTGACGGAAAACCGCGTCGGCAGGCCGGCCACGATGCTCGTCCTCGACGGCTCGCCGTATGCCGCCATCGGGGTCGAGATCAACGTCGACACCGTCTCGGCCGTGGCCACCGACCTGGCGGGGGAGCGGCTGCTGACGTGGCGGCGCTCGTTCTCGGGGGGCGAGTCCGTCAACCAGGGCGTGGCCGGCGTCGGGGCGATCATCAGGCGCGTGGTCAGCCGGATGGCCAAGGAGGAGCGCCAGGTGCTCGGCCTGGCCGTGGCCGTGCCGGGGCTGGTCGACGTGCAGGGCACCGTACGCATCGCGCCCAACCTCGGCTGGCACGACGCCGACCTCGGGGGCGACCTGGCCAAGGCGCTGCGCGATCCCGGCTTCCCCATCCAGGTCGACAACGACGCCAACCTCGCGGCCCTGGCCGAGCAGCGCTTCGGCGCGCACGCGGGCGCCTCCGACCTGGTCTACCTCACCGGCGAGATCGGCGTCGGCGCCGGCGTCATCCTCGACGGGCGGCTGCGCCGGGGCGGGCGCGGCTACAGCGGCGAGATCGGCCACGTCCAGCTCGACCCCGAAGGCCCCGCCTGCCACTGCGGCCGGCGCGGCTGCCTGGAGGCCATGGCCGGCATCGGTGCCGTGCTGCGCAGAGACCTGTCCCCGGCGGAGATCCAGGTCGAGATCGAGGAGGTCGTACGCCTGGCCAGCGCGGCCGACCCGGCGACCCTGGCCACGCTCGAATCCGTGGGCAGGAGCCTGGGCCAGGGCGTGTCGATCCTGGCGAACCTGCTCAACCCCGAAGTGGTGATCCTCGGCGGCTACTACGTCCCGCTGGCGCCGTGGCTGCTGCCCGCCGTCCACGGGGAGCTGGGCCACCGCGTGATCGCCGCCGAAGCCGGGGGATGCCAGGTCGTGGCCTCGACCCTGGGGCACGACGCGGCCGCGCTGGGGGGCGCGGCGAGGGTGCTCGACTCCGTCGATTCGGGAAGATTGCCGGGAGGATTGTCGCGAATCCCTTGACCTTGGTCACGGGGGCGTGCACCCTTCAGTCAACCCATCGAAACGTCCGCGTAACTTCCCCAGGCCGGTCGTCGAAGCGCTTCGACACTCTCAGAGGGATGACCATGCACGTACCCCCCTTCCGCGACCCGGAGGTCCCGCTTCGCGACCGGATCGACGACCTGCTGCACCGGCTCACCCTCGACGAGAAGGTGGGCCTGCTGCACCAGTACCAGGCCCCGGTCGAGCGGCTCGGGCTCGGCGCGTTCCGCACGGGCACCGAGGCGCTGCACGGCCTGGCCTGGCTGGGTCCGGCCACCGTCTTCCCGCAGGCCATCGGCCTGGCCTCGACCTGGGACCGCGACCTCCTGCGCAGGGTCGGCGAGGCCACCAGCGACGAGGTGCTGGCCTTCCACCACAAGGACCCCGCCGGGGCGGGCCTCAACGTGTGGGCGCCGGTGGTCAACCCGCTGCGCGATCCCAGGTGGGGGCGGAACGAGGAGGGGTACTCCGAGGATCCGTGGCTGACCTCGGTGATGGCCACGGCCTATGCGCTTGGGCTTCGTGGGAGCGCTCCCGGAATGCTCAAGACCGCCCCGACGCTGAAGCACTTCCTGGCCTACAACAACGAGACCGAGCGGTGCACGACCTCCAGCAACCTGCCGCCACGGGTGCTGCACGAGTACGAGCTGCCGGCCTTCAGGGGGCCGATCGAGGCCGGCGCGGCGGTGGCCGTGATGCCGTCGTACAACCTGGTCAACGGGCGTCCCGCGCACCTCAGCCCGCTGATCGGGCAGGCGTTGCGGGCGTGGGCGCCGGACGACCTGCTGGTTGTCAGCGACGCGTACGCGCCGGGCAACCTCACCGCGCTCCAGGGCTACCACGACACGCTGCCCGAGGCGTACGCGCACGCGGTCAAGGCCGGGCTCGACAGCTTCACCCAGGACGACGACCGCTCGGAGGCCACCCTCGGGCACCTGCGTGACGCCCTGGCCCAGGGGCTGCTGAGCGAGGAGGACGTCGACTCGGCCGTGCGGCACGCGCTGTCGATCCGGTTCCGGCTGGGCGAGTTCGACCCGGCGACGCCGTACGACGACATCAACGACAACGTGGTCAACTGCCCCGAGCACCAGGCGCTGGCCAGGGAGGCGGCGCGGCGCTCGTTCGTGCTGCTGGAGAACGACGGCCTGCTGCCGCTCCGCGACGTGCGGAGGGTCGCCGTGATCGGGCAGCTCGGCGACGCGCTCATGGAGGACTGGTACAGCGGCACCCTGCCCTACGCCGTCACCGCCCGGGCCGGGCTGGCCGAGCGGTGCGAGACCGTGTTCTGCGAGGCCGTGGACCGGGTCACGCTGACCGCGGAGGCGGGACCGGTCACCGCCGATCCGGCGGGCGGGCCGCTGCGCGCGGGCGCCGCCGAGCCGGGCCTGTTCGACCTGTTCGACTGGGGCGGCGGCGCGTACGCGCTGCGCTCGGTGACGACCGGCCGGTTCGTCTCGGTGGACCCGGCCGTGGACGGCGGGGCGCTGGTCAACGACCAGCCGGGGCCGAACGGGTGGGAGGTGCGCCAGACGTTCCGCACGGAGGAGCGCCCGCGCGGCACGCTCGCCCTGCGCCACATCTCGACCGGCTGCTACGTCGGCGCGGGCGAGGACGGCGTGCTGCGCCTGGTGGACGACGCCGACCAGGCCGCGTGGCTGGCCATGGAGGTGGTCGGCAGCGGCACCGACGCGGCCGCCCGCGTGGCCGCCGGCGCCGACGTGGCGATCGTGGTGGTCGGCGACCACCCCCTGGTGAACGGCCGCGAGACCGAGGACCGCATGACCCTGGCCCTCGCCCCCGGACAGGACGCCGTGGTCCGCGCCGTGCGCAAGGCGAACCCGCGTACCGTCATGGTCATCAGCAGCGGCTACCCGCTCACCTGGACCGAGGGCGAGCTGCCCGCGGTGCTCTGGTCGGCGCACGGCGGCCAGGAGTACGGCCACGCGCTGGCCGAGGTGCTGTTCGGCGACGCCGACCCCGAGGGCCGCCTCACCCAGACGTGGTACCGCTCCGAGCAGGAGCTGCCCGACCTGCTCGACTACGACATCATCGCCTCCGACGCCACCTACCAGTATTTCCGCGGCGTCCCCCTGCACCCCTTCGGCCACGGCCTGAGCTACACCACGTTCGAATACGGGGACCTGCGCGTGCGGATCGCCGACGGCGTCCTGGCGGCCCGGGCCACGGTCACGAACACGGGATCCCGCCCCGGCGTCGAGGTCGTCCAGTTCTACACCCACCAGCAGCGCTCGCGCGTCAAGCAGCCGCTGCGCCGCCTGCGCGGGTTCGAGAAGGTACGCCTGGAGCCCGGTGAGAGCCGGGCCGTGGAGCTGCGCCTGCCGGTGTTGGAGCTGGCCTTCTGGGACGTCACCAGGAGCAGGTTCGTCGTGGAGAGCGCGCCGCACCAGCTCATGGTCGGACGCAGCGCCACCGACCTGCGGTTGAGCGCCCGCTTCGAGGTCGAGGGCGAGACCGTCCCGCCCCGGTCGGGCACGCTGCGCGCGGCGGACCACGACGAGTACGACGCGATCACGTTCGTGGACGAGACCAGGGTGGACGGCGACGCCGTGCGGTCCGACGTGGAGGGCGCCTGGATCCTGTTCCGGCAGGTGGACCTGACCGGCGCCGCGACCTGCGTGGCGGAGGCGGGCAGCACGGAAGGCGGCATGATCACCATCCGCCGCGGCGACCCCCTCTACGGCCAGGCGCTGGCCGCGTTCCCGGTGCCCAGGACCGACCGGTACGGCTATCACTCCGTCACGGCCTCGCTCTCGGGCGCCGAGGGGGTGCACGATCTCTATGTGGTATTCGAGAACGAGGGCGTGACGCTGGCCCGGATCGACTTCGGAGCAGGGGCTTGAGCGGGCGTACGGTCACGATCGCCCAGGTCGCCAAGCACGCGGGTGTGGCCGTGAGCACGGTCTCGTACGTGCTCAGCGGCAAGCGGACGATCTCGGCCGACACCAGGCGGCGGGTGCTCGACAGCATCAGCGCGCTCGGTTACCACCCCAACGCCGGCGCCCGCGCGCTGGCCAGCAAGCGCTCCAACGTGATCGCGCTGGTGCTGCCGCTGCGGGCGGGCATGCACGTGCCCGTGCTGATGCGCTTCGCCAGCGCCGTCGTCACGGCCGCCCGCCGGTTCGACCACGACGTGCTGCTGCTGACCGCCGACGAGGGCACCGCGGGCATCCGGCGGGTGGCCGCGAGCGCGCTGGTGGACGCGCTGGTGCTCATGGACGTGGAGCTGGACGACCGCCGGGTGCCGCTGCTGCGGGAGCTGCCCGAGCCGAGCGTCCTCATCGGCTTTCCCGCCGAGCCGGCCGGGCTGACGTGCGTGGACCTCGACTTCGCCGCGGCGGGGGCGCGCTGCGTGGAGCACCTGGCCGAGCGCGGGCACGAGGAGATCGCGCTGCTCGGGGCGCCGTCGGTGGTGTACGACCGGGGCACCGGCTTCGCCACCCGCACCCGCGAGGGCTTCGTGGCGGCGCTGGACGACCACGGGCTCAAGGGCGTCGCGCTGCCGTGCGAGGAGACGTTCGACGAGGTGTACGAGACCGTCCGCGACCTCCTCCTCGACCGGCCGGGCCTGTCCGGGCTGGTCGTGCACAACGAGGCCGCGGTGAGCCACGTGCTGGCCGCGCTGCGCCAGCTCGACCGGCGGGTGCCGCACGACGTGGCCGTGGTGGCGATCTGCCCCGACGACGTGGCCGAACGGGCGAGCCCGCCGCTCACCTCCGTGCTGATCCCGGCCGAGGAGGTGGGCCGGGAGGCGGTCCGCCTCGTCATGGACAAGCTGGAGGGGCGTACGGTCCCCGACTCCACCCTCCTCACGCCTCTCCTGGCCATCCGCGCCAGCAGCTGAGGCAAACACCTCCGCACCCCAAGTTTGCGGAAGGTAATCATCGGCGAACTCCGCGTGTGTCAAATCTGCCGGGTTTTTAGCTGTATGTGGTTCCCTGTCGTATTTGCTGGGCAGGCTGGCGAAGGCGAAGGGGGAACACATGAGTACGTCTGTGCAACCGGCGGCAGCCGGTCAGGTCGGCGGGCGGGGCCCGACCGGTCTTGCCGACGTCATTGACACGATCCTCGACCGAGGTCTCGTGATCGACGCCTACGTCAGGGTGTCACTCGTCGGCATCGAGATCCTGACCATCGACGCGCGCGTCGTCGTGGCCAGTGTCGACACCTACCTGCGCTTCGCGGAGGCCGCGAACAGGCTGGACATGACCCAGAGCGAGAAGGGACTGCCCGAGGTCATCGAGCGGGCGAAGGGCGTGCCGAGCCAGGACAAGACCAAGGAAGTGGTCCAGGGCGTGGTGGAGGCGGCGGGCGACACACTCCGAGAGCTCACCGAGCCAAAACGCGACCCCGCGGCCGCGGCGGCCGAGCCAGAGGCGGAGGTCACCGTGGAGCGGGAACCCAAGGCTGCCCCCCGTAGGAAACCGCGGCCGAAGCGAGAGGAAGAGTAAGCACAATGGGACGTTCTACGAAGGTCTCCGGAGCCTCCGTGCCCAAGCAGGCCACCCGCCGCAGCCAGAACATCGGCACGTACGTCTACGGGATCGTGCTCGCCAACGCCAAGGTGGCGTCGGACGAGCGCGGCCTGGGCGACCCGGCGGGCAAGGTCAAGCTCGTCAAACACGGCGACATCGCGGCCCTCGTCAGCGACGTCAACGTCGAGGAGCCCCTGGGCCGGCCGGGAGACTTCTTCGCGCACGAAGGATTGCTGGACGCCATGGCGGCCAAGGGCCCGGTGCTCCCGTTCCGGTTCGGGGCGGTGCTGGCCAGTGCCGACGCCGTCGTGGAAGAGCTGCTCGCGCCGCACGAGGACGACTTCCTCGCCGCGCTGGACGAGCTCAAGGGACAGGCCGAGTACGTCATCAAGGGCCGCTACGTCGAGCAGGCCCTGCTCACCGAGATCCTCGCCGAGAGCCCGGAGGCGGCCGGCCTGCGCGAGGCCATCCGCGGCAGGTCGGAGGACGCGACCAGGAACGAGCGGATCCGGCTCGGCGAGATCATCACGGCCTCGATCGAGGCCAAGCGCGACCTGGACACCCGCCTGCTCCTCGACGCCCTGACCGGCCACTACGTCCAGGGGGTCATCCGGGAGCCCACGCACGAGCAGGACGCCGTGCACGTGGCGCTGCTCGCGAAGTCCAGCGACCAGAAGGCGCTGGAGAAGGCCGTGCGGGACTTCGGGGAGCGCTGGGAGGGCCGCGTGACCATGCGGCTGCTGGGGCCCATGGCGCCGTACGACTTCGTCACCGCGCAGGCGTAGGGGGGGCGCGACTCGTGGGTCTGGTGAGCACCATCTTCACGTGGCCGCTGGCGCCGGTTCGCGGGTTGGTCCGGCTCGCCGAGCTGATCCAGGAACAGGCCGACCGGGAGCTGCACAACCCGGCCGCCGTACGCAGGAAGCTGGAGGAGATCGAGGCGGCCAGGGAGGCCGGGGAGATCACCGAGGAGGAGGAGCGCCGGGCCGTCGAGCAGGTCCTGCAGGGAGCGATGCGGAGATGAACCGATGACCATCAGGCGGCCGACCGCCGAGAAGACGACGACCACCAGGCGGCCGACCGCCGGGAAGCCGAGAACGCAGACGCCGCGACCGGCTCCGCCGAAGCCGGAGCCGGAGCCGGAGCCGGAGGCGAGGGCAGAGCCGAAGCCGAAGCCGCAGCTGACCGCGGTGACGGCCGGCGGGGTCGGCATGCGCCACATCGAGGACCTGACCACGAAGCAGGCCGAGGGCATCACCTCGGTGCAACGCACGGAAGGCGGCTGGCTGATCAACGTCGAGGTCGTCGAGGACCGCCGCATCCCGTCATCGGGGGACATGCTCGCGGTCTACCAGGCCGAGATCGACGGGGAGGGCAGCTTGCTGTCATATCGGAGGATCCGCAGATACCGGCGGTCCAACGCCGACTACGGTGAGGCGGTCTGAGATGGACAGAGTTTCACAGTCGGGTCCTGTGGTCCGTCCGACGTACGGCTCGGGGCCGGGGAGCCGCGAGCCGGCCAACCTCGGCGACATCCTGGAGCGCGTGCTCGACCGGGGTGTGGTGATCGCCGGAGACATCCGGGTGAACCTGCTGGACATCGAGCTGCTGACGATCAAGCTGCGGCTGCTGATCGCCTCCGTGGACACCGCCAGGGAGCTCGGCATCGACTGGTGGGAGCACGACCCGTGGCTGTCGGGACGCGACCGCGAGCTGGTGGAGGAGAACCGCCGCCTGCGCCGCCGCCTGTCGGCCGTCGAGGGATACGACGCCGAGGGGCACGGGGTGCAGGGGCACGGGGTCGCCGGGCACGCGGTCGAGGGGAGGGCCGGTGGCTGAGGAGGGCCAGGGCACGTACCTCTACGCGGTGGCCCGCGACTCGTACTCCGAGTGCCCGCCCGGTGTGGCGGGCGCCTCCGTACGCGCGCTCAGCCGCAACGGGCTCGTCGCCTACGTGAGCACGGTGCCGCTCGACCAGTTCGGGGAGGAGCCGCTGCGGCGGTCCCTGGAGGACCTGGACTGGCTGGCGGAGACGGCGCGCGCCCACCACCGGGTCGTCGACGCCGTCGCGGCGGCCACGACGACGGCGCCGGTGCGGCTCGTCACGGTGTACGAGGACGACGGCCAGGTGGGCGACCTGCTGGACCGGCGCGGGGACGACTTCCTGGAGCTGCTCGACCAGGTCACCGGCCGCAGGGAATGGGGCGTCAAGGCCTACGCCGTCCCGGCCGCCGACTCCCGCACCCCGGACCCCACCGCCGACGCCGGCCACGCCGGCCGCCAGGCGACGGGCGACGGGCACGCCGGTCGTGAGGGGACGGGCGACGGGCATGCCGGACGTCCGGGGCCGGGCGAGGGACATGCCGGACGTCTGGGGACGGGTGAGGGACATGCCGGACGTCCGGGACCGGGCGACGGGCAGGCGGGGCGGCCGGGGACGGCGTACCTGCAGCGGCGGCGCGCCAGCCTGCGCGGCCGGGAGCAGGCGCGCCGGCAGGCGCTGCGCCGCGCCGACCACATCCACCAGGCCCTGTGCGCCCTCGCCGCCGCCGGTTGCCGCCACCGCACCCAGGACCCGCGCCTGTCCGGCCGCGACGACGTGATGTTGCTGAACGGCGCCTACCTGGTGGACGAGGCCCGCGACGCCGAGTTCGCCGAACTGGCGGGCACCCTGGGCGGCGACGGCGTGGAGATCCGCATGACCGGCCCCTGGGCGCCCTACTCGTTCACGGTCCTGGAGGCGACGTGAGGCGGGACGTGCTGGTCGACGACCGGCTGCCGCCCGAGCGCGTGGCCCTCGTGGACCTGCTGGACCGGCTGCTGGCCGGGGGCGTCGTGCTGACCGGCGACCTGGTGCTGTCCATCGCCGACATCGACCTGGTGCACATCTCGCTGCGCACCCTGATCGTGTCGGTGGACGAACTCGAAGGGAGCTCGTGAGCCGCCATGGAGACGCCCCGCTGGCGCATCGCCGCGGACTCGGACACGGTCGAGCGCGACCTGACCCGCCTCGTCCTCACCCTCGTCGAGCTGGTACGCCAGCTCGTGGAGCGCCAGTGCGTACGCCGCATGGACCAGGGCAACCTGACCGACGAGCAGATCGAGGTGCTCGGCGTCACCCTGATGCGCCTGGAGGAGGCGATGGGCGACCTCTGCGCGCGCTTCGACCTCACCCCGGAGGACCTCAACCTCGACCTCGGCCCGCTGGGCACTCTCCTGCCGACGAACTGACCGTCAGCGCCCGTAGCCGCTCACGCCCACGGGCACGCTCGCGTCCACGGCCACGATGACGGGCGCGGCCGACCCGGGCCCTGCCGCGCCGTACAGCTCGATGAGCTGCAGCTCGCCGGCCATCTTCGCGGCCACGGCGGCCGCGGCCGCCTCGTCGGGCACCGCCACGAAGGTGGTCCTGCCGCCCGCCTCCCTCTCGTGCACGACCCGGTCCACCTCGGGATCGGCGTCCTCGTGCACGATGACGAACGCCTCGGACAGCGCCTCCCCGGCCTCGAACCGCGCCTTGTACGCGGCCACGTTCGTCAGCGACTCGAACCCGTAGTAGATCGCGCCGACCGTCGCCTTCCCGGCCGCGACCCGGCGGGCCTCGGCGTGCCAGACCGCGCCGAACCCGCCGCACAGCTCGACCTGGTCGGCCCCCTCGCCCACCAGCCCCGCCACCAGGTCCACCATCTGGGCGGGCTCGGCGACGGCGCGTACCCGGGTGCGTCCCCGGCCGTTCTCGACCACCATCACGTCGGCCTGCGGATCCGCCCCGGCCTCCTCGTAAATGATCACTCTGTCGTGTGCCATGACCTCACTCCTTGATTACCTGTGTCCTGGGACCCAGGTTGCTACCTCAACCAAGGTCGAGGTCAAGGGCTTCTCACCTCTCGCGTACCGCCAGGCCGGGATAGTCGAGGACCAGCCCCGACGCGTCGAAGACCAGCCGGCACGTGACGCCGAAGACCGGCGCCGCGTAGTCGTAGCACCGGCGCCCGCCCTCATCGGGCACGCGTGCGTAGTGCTGGTCGAGCCGCTCGATCCCGAGGTCGAGCGCCCGGACGAAGGCCGCCGGCGCGGCCGATCCGGCCCCTTCCGCCAGGCCGAGCCGGTGCACGGGGAACGTGTTCGTCATCGCCGACGACTCCAGGTCGATGTCCAGGCAGCCGTCCAGGTGCGGCGCCGGCGCGCCGTCCACCCGCCAGCGGCCCGCGCCGTCGGCCTCCACGAGCGTGCGGCGGGTCCGGGAGGCCGTGCGGCCGGTGATCCGGGCGCGGCGGGTGGCCCAGGTGGCGTCCACGTCGATGACGTAGTCCACGATCCAGGCCAGCCCGTCCTCGACCGCCGTCGTGCAGCCCTCGATCCGCCGCCCGTGGAAGCGCACGACCTCGAAGCCGGTGCGCGCGTCGAGATGCCGCCAGGCCGCGGTCTCGGGCAGGGGTGCGAACGTCACGTACCGATCCTGCCACGCCCCGCACGGCGAGCCCGGCTGCCCGGGAGGTGCCACGGCAGGACGACCGGCGCGGCCGGAAGCTCCCCGGCGGCGAGCCGCGCCACCAGCGGCCCGAGCCCGTTCGGCACCACGGGCTCGTCGCCGTCGGCCAGCCGGTCCAGCTCGGCGGGGGTCCACCAGTGGAAACGGTCGGTCGCCGCCCGCTCCTCCTCGTCCATGCCGGAGGTGTCCACCTCCAGCCCGTTCACCCGCAGCAGGAAGTAGGAGTCGCGGGAGTGGAACCGCTGCCCGGCCACCGACCAGCCGCCCTCGCTGGTCGCCACCACCGGCCCGAGCGCCTCGGGGTCCACCACGTGCCCGAGCTCCTCCCGCAGCTCCCTCGCCGCGGCCTGCCGCGCGCTCTCCCCGGGATCGAGACCCCCTCCCGGCGTGAACCACGCGTACGGCGGATCCTCCACCTGCAGCAGCCGGCCCCGGTAGAGCAGGATCCGGTCGGCGGGGTCGAGCAGCAGCACGCGTGCCGTCGCCCGCGCGATCACTTCGCTCATTCGGTCATCTCCACGGTGATGGCCCAGCGCTCGTGGTCCCGCCAGGCGCCGTCGATGTACTGGAAGTTGGGCGAGTAGCCCTCGCGGTGGAAACCGACGCGCTTGATCAGGCTCAGGGAGGCGGTGTTCGACGGCTGGATGTTGGCCTCCAGGCGGTGCAGCTCCATCTCGCCGAACGCGTGCCGGACGAGTAGCCCGAGGCCCTCGGTCATGTACCCGCGGCCGGTCGTGGAGGCGTAGGCGGAGTAGCCGATGGTCGCGCTCTGGTGGGTTCCCCGGATGATGTTGTTGACGTTGACCCGCCCGACGATCTCGCCGGTGTCGCTCCGGCAGATGAGGAACCCCTCGTGGAGGGGGCCGTCGAACCTGGTCAGGTAGCTCTCGAAGTCCTCGAACGTGACGATGGGCGGGCCGGGCATCCATCGGGCGAGCATCTTCGCGCTCTCCGTGTGCAGGGCCGACAGCTCCTCGAAGTCCTGCAGGCAGACGTAACGGATGGCCACTCGTGGCCCTTGGGCAAGATAGAGCACATCAGACATTCTGCGGCCAGGCGTCGCAGTGCCACGCTCGCCCGTCCCACGCGACAGGAAACGGCACGGCATGCGGCAACGGCGCCCCCCACACCCGCCCAGCCGGCCCGTCGCGCCCGCACAGCTCGGTGAGCCCGATGGTCAGGCTCCCGACATGCCCCACGACGGCCACCGTCCCACCCGGATGGGCCGCGACGATCGAGGTCAGGGCGGCGACGACGCGGGCGGTGACGGCATGCCCGTCCTCGCCGTCGCCCACCGCCTCGCCCAGCTCCCCGTCCACGACCCACGAGCGCAGGACCTCGGCCGTACGCTTGCGCACCGCCGCGTCCATCGCGCCCTCGAACCGCCCGAGCCCGATCTCCACCAGCTCCGGAACCAGCACCACGCCCCTGCAACGCGCCCGCGATGATCTCCGCGGGACGAGCGTGATCACCCATGCCCGGAACCCTACGAGACAGGCGCCCCCGCCGAAACGTCACCGCCCCGCAGGATCCGCAGGGGCCTACCGGGTGCCATCCGGCACGGGATCCGAGCCCTCCGAGCTTCCACCGCTCGGTGTGGGGTCGGCTCCGGCGGGACCATCGTCGGGAGCTGCGGCTGCGCGGTCGTAGATCCCGACGGCCCACCTGCCCGGCCGTTCACCCACCTGGGCCGACAGCCGTTCGAGCACTCCGGCACGCCTCAGCGCGACAAGAGCGGCCCGCTCATCGCACTCTTCCCGCGACTTCACGAACGACGGGCACGTGATGTCGGCCGCCTGCGCCATCTCCAGAACACGGGCATCCGCCGGAAACACCCACACCTGCAGGGACTGCGGCCGCTCCAGCCAGCCGTCGGGCGTCGAGCGCTCGTCGTGATGCCCGGCCGGCGAACTCCCGCAGCGTGCGGCCCCACCCCCCATTTCGCCGCCCTTGAGCCGCTGCTTCGTGACCACCCACGCCCGAGGGTCGTCGCAGACCACCTTGTATCCAGTGAAGTGGCTGGTCGGAGTGTAGGTCACCGTCCGGGCGGCGCCCATGGTGCCGAACCGCTCGGAGTGGATGAGGGAGAGGTCGAACTTCGTGGCCCCCAGCACCACCTTGAACTCCTCGGGGATCCTCAGCTCGGGCTCGACCTGGGCGGAGTCCGCAGAACGCTGGGCGACCATCGCCTGGTCCGCCGCCCGCGGTCCGACCAGCAGGGTGTTCGCCAGCCCGGCGGCGGAGACGGCGAGGGCCAGCGCCGCCCCGGCCGTCACCGCCCGCCGCGTACGACGTATGCGGCGCCCCCGCCGTACGATCGCGTCGAGGTCGGCGGCCGGTTCGCCGCCGGCACGTTCCCGGCTCCGCTCGTCCAGAAGTCGTCCCAGCCCGCTCTCGGTGTGCCTCATCGCTGGACCCCCTCCAAGTTCATGGTCTGAATGTCCGGATCGACCCGCAGACGGGTGAGCGCCCGGCTGAGCTGGCTCTTCACCGCCCCGATCGAGCAACCGACGATGTCGGCGATCTGGGCGAGCGTCCGCCCCTCGAAGTAGTGCAGGACGATCACCGCCCGCTGGCGCGGTGACAGCGCCCCGATCGCGCCCCAGAGCGCGGCCTGGTCGTCCACCACGGTGGCGGGATCGCGCGGATCGGCCGTCTCGGGCAGGCTCTCGGTCGGCACCTCCCCGCGCCACCGCCTGCGCCACCACGACGCGTGGGTGTTCACGATGATGCGATAGACGTAGCGATCGGGATCACCCTCGATCCGCTGCCACGCCACCCAGGCCTTGGCCAGCGCGGTCTGCACCAGATCCTCGGCCGCGCCCCAGTCCCGGGTAAGGAGGTAGGCCATCCGGCACAGCCGTAAGTGCCGATGCGCCACGTACTCCGCGAACCCGTCGTTCATCCAGCATCTCCGTCTCGTCGCTTCCAGCGATGACTACCGCCTGGCAAGCCCGTCCGGTTTACAGCCGGACCCGACGAAATCAACGGAGAACCTGGAGACGGCCTCAGCCCTCGGCCGGTCGCCGCCGCCCGAGCCGATCGATCTCCACGAGAAGGCCATCGAGGCACTCCTCCGGTGACCGCCCGGCCGTGTCGACGGTGACGTGCTCCCGGTCCCACGGCTCGTACTCGCGCTCGACGACCTCCTGCCAGTCAGGCAACCGCAGATCGGGAATGTCCACCGAACGCGACGCCACCCGCTCCCGATGCTCCTCCGGATCGGAGCAGACCACCTCCACCTCCGCGACCGCCACCCCGGCCCGCGCCCCCACGTCCCGCCACGCATCACGCGTGATCCGCAGGGGGTTCACCGATTCCGCGATCACGGTGAACCCTTGGCGCAGATGATCCTCGGCCAGCGCATGGCCGACGACGTAGCCGACGGGCCCGAGCGGCTGACGGGCCAGGCCGGAGCGGACGATCGCCTGCTCGATGGTGTCGACCCGGACGTGAACCGCCCCCAGCCGCCCGGCCAGGAGCCGGGCCAGCGTCGTCTTCCCCGTGGCAGGCAGGCCGCCGATGACGATGAGCATGCCTCTTGTCGTGCCGCCCACACGGGTCACCGGAGCGGCGGCCCGGACAGATGCGCCCCCTGGCCCACCTGGTAAGCCTCCGCCAGCCACCCGGCGAACTCGTCGTCCAGGTCATCGAGCGAGCTCACCCGCCAGTGGAGCACGTAGAGGCGCTTCGTGTACGGGGAAGAACTGACGATCCGCCGATCCGTGAACGTACGCCGCAGGTCCATGTATCCCCTGAGCTCCCCGTCCTTCGGGACCGCGCCGGCGAACCCGCGACGCTCGCCCTTCAGGACGATCGCCGACTTGGTCACCGAGTAGGTGAACGGCCCGCAGCCCTCGGCCAGCTCGATGAAGCGCTGATAGAGGGAGACGACCCCGGCGGGCCTGCCGCTCAGATGGCGCTCCACAGTCCATTCGTCGCTGTCCATTGCGCGATGGTAACGAGCCGCACCCGGTTGGGCCAGGTGGCCGGGGACGAACAGCAAGAAGCCCCGGACCGTGATCACCTCACGATCCGGGGCTTCCAAGGGCCTGTTACCAGTCGCCGCCGCCGAAGTCTCCGCCGCCGAAGTCGCCGCCGCCGCCGAAGTCGCCCCAGCCGCCGCCGCCGCCGTCGCCGCCGCCGAAGTCACCGCCTCCGACGTCACCGCCGCCGCCGTCCGCGTAGCCGTAGCCGCCGTAACCGAAGCCGCCGCTGAGCATGCTGCCCATCATGGTGCCGATGAACATGCCGGTCATGACGTCACCGAAGCCGCCGTAGTAGCCGTACGCGTACGGCTGGTACGCCGGGCCGGCGTCGTAGTAGGGCCGGCGCTGGCCGTCGACCATGACCTCGCGCATCTGCGGGTCGAAGCCGCGCTCCACGGCCTCGGCGTCCATCTTGCAGGCGGGCACGTCGCGCACCGCGCCACCGGGCGGGGCCCAGCGGACGTCGCGGAGGGACGGGCCGTGCTGCGGGTTGAAGAAGCAGGGCGCGCGCCGCTCGGGCACCGGGTCGTCGTTGACCTTGGCCTTCACCACGGCTAGCGCGTAGCGGCCGTCCTCGAGGGTCTGGGTGACCTCGCGGACCTGGTCGGGCCGCTGCACGGTGGCGAGCTGCGTCTTGGCCTTCTCGTAGGAGTCGAGTGCCGTCTGCCACTCGTCGATGTGCTTGCCGCTCTCGCCGGACAGCGACACGTCGGTGTCGAGGGCGGTGATCTCCTCGCCCAGCTTGGTGACGTCCTCGTCCACGGTCTGCTTGACCGCGGCCAGGTCCTTGGCCTCCTGGATGGCCCGCTTCTTCTTCTTGTTGCTGGAGTAGAGGAAGTAGCCGCCACCGCCGACCACGACCAGGGCGCCCAGGGCGATCAGCGCGGCCGTGCCGCCGGCACCCGGGTTGGCCTGGCTGCCGGAGTCGAGAGCCGAACGGTCACCCCGCGCGGCCATGTCCACACGGTTGGCGAAGTCCTTCATGCCGGCGACGAGGTCGCCGGAGTTGGCGGTCACCGCGCGGTTGGCCAGCTCGCCCGCCAGGCCCGCCGTGCGAAGGGCGCTCGAGCCCGCGAAGAGCGTCGTGCCGTCGATGACGGCGATCGTCGCCCGGTTGCGGCCCGCGGCCGTCAGCTCCGTGCTGAGCTGGGACATGTAGGGCTCAATGCTGGAGTTGTCCACCGTGCCATCCGGGAGCGCCACGGCGTAGATCTTGGTGTCCGCGCCCTTCAGCGCGTCATTGATCTCACTCTGCTGATCCGACGACAGAGCGGAGCCGGACACCGCGTAGAGCGGAGCGCTCTTCCAGTTGGACACCACTGACTTCGCGTCAGGGGGAGCCGCCGCGTTGGCGGCAGGGGACAGCGCAAGAACGACGATCAGACCGGCGATCAGAGCCGCGATCGCGGCCCCTGCTCGGCGCAGCGAATGGGTCATTGGCAGCAAGCCTCCTTCGCCCTTCAGGACGAACGGGCGGTCGGCAAAGTTCCTCACTCCGCACGCTACCCGTCCGGGGACTCGCAGGTGCACATCGTGGACGAAGAGCGGGCACTGGTTCTACGCGGGTCCGGTCGATCGGCGGTCAAGAGTTCTTTACGAGAACCGCTCAGGCGTCCTTGATCTCGCAGATCGTTGCGCCGGATGTCACCGTCTGCCCGATCGCCGCCGCCAGCCCGGTGATCGTGCCGGACTTGTGGGCGGCCAGCGGCTGCTCCATCTTCATGGCCTCCAGCACCACCACCGTGTCGCCCTCGCTCACCGCGTCCCCGTCGGCGGCCACGACCTTGACGATCGTGCCCTGCATCGGGCTGACGAGCGCGTCCCCGCCGGCCGCGGACTTCCTGGCCCCGCCGGCCCCGCGCCGGGGAGCCTTGTTCGCGACGGGCGTAGCGGCGGACGTGCCCAGCCCCGCGGGCAGGACGACCTCCAGCCGCTTGCCCCCGACCTCCACCGTGACCGTCTCCCGGGCGGCGGCGGGCTCGTCGGCGGCCACCTCCCCCTCGTACGGCGGCACCGGGTTGTCCCACTCCGTCTCGATCCACCGCGTGTGCACGGAGAACGGCTCCGACGTGAACGCCGGATCCGCGACCACCGCCCGGTGGAACGGCAGCACGGTGGGCATCCCGCCGATCTCGAACTCCGCCAGCGCCCGCCGCGACCGCTCCAGCGCCTCCCGGCGCGTGCGCCCGGTCACGATCAGCTTGGCCACCAGCGAGTCGAACGTCCCCGGCACCGTCATCCCGGCCTCGTAGCCGGCGTCGAGCCGCACCCCCGGCCCCGAGGGCGGGCGCATCGTGGTCAGCGTGCCGGGGGCGGGCAGGAAGTCGCGCCCGGCGTCCTCGGCGTTGATCCGGAACTCGATCGAGTGCCCGCGCAGCACCGGGTCGCCGTAGCCGAGCGGCTCGCCGTCGGCGATCCGGAACATCTCGCGTACGAGGTCGATCCCCGAGACCTCCTCGCTGACCGGGTGCTCGACCTGCAGTCGGGTGTTGACCTCCAGGAAGGACACCGTCCCGTCCTGCCCGACGAGGAACTCGCACGTCCCGGCCCCGACGTAGCCGGCCTCCTTGAGGATGGCCTTGGAACTGGCGTAGAGGATCTCGACCTGCTCGCCGGTCAGGAACGGCGCCGGCGCCTCCTCCACCAGCTTCTGGTGGCGGCGCTGGAGCGAGCAGTCGCGGGTGCTCACCACGACCACGTTGCCGTCGCGGTCGGCCAGGCACTGCGTCTCGACGTGGCGGGGCCGGTCGAGGTAGCGCTCGACGAAGCACTCGCCGCGCCCGAACGCGGCGACCGCCTCGCGTACGGCCGACTCGTACAGCTCGGCGACCTCCTCCAGCCTGCGCGCCACCTTGATGCCGCGCCCGCCCCCGCCGTACGCGGCCTTGATCGCGATCGGCAGCCCGTGCTCCTCCGCGAACGCCACCACCTCGGAGACCCCGCTCACCGGGTCCTTGGTGCCCGCGACCAGCGGCGCGCCGACCTTCTGCGCGATGTGCCTGGCCCGCACCTTGTCGCCGAGTGCGGCGATCGCGGCCGGCGGCGGGCCGATCCAGACCAGGCCGGCGTCGATGACGGCCTCGGCGAAGGAGGCGTTCTCGGCCAGGAAGCCGTAGCCGGGGTGCACGGCGTCGGCGCCGGAGCGGCGCGCGACGTCGAGGAGCTTGGCGATGTCGAGGTAGGTCTCGGCGGGGGACCGGCCGCCCAGCGCGTACGCCTCGTCGGCGACCCTGGCGTGCAGGGCGTCGAGGTCCTGGTCGGCGTAGACCGCGACGCTGCCGATCCCGGCGTCCCCGCACGCGCGGGCCACGCGCACGGCGATCTCGCCCCGGTTGGCGATCAGAACCTTCCGCACCGGCCTTCGTCCTTCCTCCTCGGGGCCTCCTGGGTGCTCAGCGGCCCAGGTACGCGCCGCCGTTCACGTGGACCACCTGCCCCGTTACGTGCCTGGCTCCCGCGGAGGCCAGGAACAGAACGGTATCGGCCACGTCGGCGGGGCTGCCAGGACGGCCGTTGCGGGTGTTCTCCACGCGGGCCCTGATGCCGTCCTCGGTCAGCCGGCCGCGGAAGAACTCGGTGTCCAGGACGAGGCCGGGGGAGACGACGTTCGCGGTGATGCCCTTGGGGCCCAGCTCGGCGGCCAGGTCTGCGGTCCAGGACTCCATGGCGGCCTTGGCGGCGCCGTACGAGCCGGAGCCGGTGCCCCTGGCGGCGATCGAGCCGATCGAGACGATCCGGCCGCCGTCGCCCATCCGCGCGGTCAGCGCGGTGGTGACGAGCACGGCGGACATGAGGTTGGCGTTGAGGTTGGCCCACCACGCCTGGGCCACGTCCATCAGCTCGTCGGACCACCTGCGGCCGAGGTTGGTGTTGCCGCCGGCGTTGTTGACCAGCACGTCGACCCGCTCCGGCAGCCTGCGCAGCGCCTCCCGCACCTCGCCGGGGCTGGTGGCGTCGAACGCCGTGTACGCCGCGCCCAGACGCTCGGCGGCCTCCTTGAGCACCTGCTCGCGGCGGCCGGTGATGGTGACGTGGTCGCCCAGCGAGACGAACGCCTCGGCGATCGCGTATCCGATGCCGGTCCCGCCGCCGGTCACGACTATCTCGCGCATGAGCCGACAGCTCCCGATGCGATCCGAACAATCCTCGGGTAGACCATAGCCTCTCGGCATAACGCGGGCGACGGGCGGTGGCCCTTCCTTAGTGTGAGGGCGCTTTCACAGGTTCCAGGAGGTATGCATGAGCCAGAGCATGCTCGGCGGCGACCCCGCGGAAATGCAGCAGATGTCCACGCAGTTCACGCAGCAGTCGGAGGCGGTCCGCACCACCATGACCGCGCTCGACCGCGAGGCCGCCAAGGTCGGCACCGCGTGGACGGGGCCGGGAGCGCAGCGCTTCCAGCAGGCGTGGCAGAACTACCGCACCGCGTTCCAGCGCATGACCGAGGAACTCGCGGAAGCTTCGCGGGTCATCGGGACCTACCGGCAGAACATCGAGTCCGCCACGAAATGATCAACGAGAGGGCCCTGGCGAGGGAGCTGGGGCTTCTTTCCGTTGAACGGGCGCGCGACGGTCGAACGGGCGCGCGCGGAGTCCTGGCCGCCCGCTCGAACGCCAATTGACGGTTGACAGTCAGAGTGCGCGACCGAAACCCCTGATGCTTATGGGGCTTATTTGGTTAAATGTCCTCCGATCATGACGTAATCCCGAAAGGACGGTCATGGCGGAGAAGGACGCCTCCCAGCCGGAGCGGATAGGTGGCCATGAGATCACCGGCCGCCTGGGTGAGGGGCCGCGTGGCGTCGTCTACCTGGGCCGGGAGTCCGAAGAGGCGCCTCAGGTGGCCGTCAAGACGCTGAGCGTCACCCCTGACGCCGACCCCGGTTTCGGGGCCCGGCTGAAGAGCGTCACGCGGGTGTCCAGCTCGTACGTGGCCCGCACGTTCGACGCCGGCACCGACAACGGGCTGGCGTACGTGATCAGGGAGCACATCGAGGGCCGGTCGCTGGCCGAGGCCGTCGCGGCGGACGGGCCGCTGACCGGGGACGCGCTGGAGCGGGTCGCGGTGGGCACGCTGACCGCGCTGACCGCCGTCCACCTGGCCGGGTTCGCGCACCGCGGCCTCACACCGTCGAACGTGATCCTCACCGTCGAGGGGCCGCGCGTCACCGACATCGAGCTCGGGGATCCGGCCGGCGAGATCGGCCACCGGGCGCCCGAGCAGCTCGGCGGGCTGCAGTACGGGCCGTACGCCGACGTCTTCTCCTGGGCCACGACCGTGGTGTTCGCCGCCACCGGGTCCGCACCCTTCGGGCACGACCCGGAGAACGTGCTGAACGGGGAGCCCGAGATCGGGGAGCTGCCCGAGCCGCTGCGGCAGGTGGTGCTGGCCGCGCTCGCCAAGAAGGCGGACGGGCGGCTCACGGCGTACACGGCGTTGCTGCGGCTGCTGGGCGACCGCAACGCGCCCGTGCCCGCGCCGCCGGCCGCCGGGAGCCCGGTGCTGCCGCCCGCTGTCGGGAGCCCGGTGCCGCCGCCGGCGATCCTGCCCATCCAGCTGCCCGTCGACGGCGCTCAGACGCCGCTGATGCCGCCGCCCGCAGCCCCCATGGACCGACACCCCGCCCACCCCGCACCCGTCCACCCCGCCCCGGTCCAGCCCGCCCCGGTCCAGCCCGCACCGGTCCGGCCCGGCCCCATGGGCCCGGGGCCGATCGGAGCGGTCCCGATGGAGCCGATGGCGCAGGCCCCGACGGGACAGGCCCCGATGGGCCAGGGGCCGATGGGACTCGGGACGGCGGGGCCCGCGTACGAGCCTCAGATGTGGGGGCCTCCGCCCGGCCCCGCGCAGCAGGGCCCGCCCCAGCCTCCGGCTCCCCCGGCGGTGCCCGGGCAGGGCGACGGGCGGGAGCGCAGGCCGTTCCCCGTGGGGCTCGTGGCGGGCCTCACCGCCGTCGTGCTCCTGTCGGGCCTCGGCGTGTGGGGCGCGAGCCAGTACTCCGGCAAGGTCAAGTTCGCCCCGATCGCCGCCGCCACCCGGGAGGCCACCGGGGGAGGCGCCTTCTCCGCCCTGAACCAGGGGGAAGGGGCCGTGACGGGCGCGCCCACGCAGCCGCAGCCCGAGATGACCGCGCCGTGGGTGGACACGGCCGCCCCGGACGAGAGCGGCGTCGGCCCGATGACGCTCCCCACCGAGGACCCGACCGGCTCGCCGACGGTCCCGGTGCTCACGACGGTGCCGACCCCCGGACCGATCTCGACGCAGCCGGTGCCGCTCCCCACCGCCCAGCCCACGGGGACGCAGCAGCCACAGCCGTCGGCGAAGCCCACCAAGAGCCCCAAGCCCAAGGCCACGGTCACCAAGACGGTTCCGCACTCCAGGAGGCCGACGCCGAGCCCGACGCGGACCACCGAGGAGCCCGCGCCCACCCCCACGAGGACCACATCGAGGCCGGCGCCCACGAGGACGACGCAGGAGCCGAAGCCGACTCCCACGAAGACGACCCAGAAGCCGGCTCCCACGAAGACGACGCAGAAGCCGACGCCGACCAGGACGACGCAGAAGCCGACGCCGACTCCGACCAGGACGACCCCGCCGCCCGTCAAGAAGAACCCCTACACCGCGGCCCAGGTGTGCGGTGGCGGTTTCGTCGTCCAGCGGTCGAGCTCGTTCACCGGCGGCACCACGTACCAGCTGTGGAACAACAGCACGGGGCAGAACTGCGTGGTCACCCTCAAGTCGGGCGCGGACGTCGGCAGGTCCACCCGGGTGAGCGCCACTCTGGAGGTGCAGGGCGGTGGCAGCAAGACCGACGCCGGGAACTTCGAGTATTACGCCGGCCCGGTCATCCTGGCGGCCAAGGGCAAGTGTGTCCGCTACTCCGGCAGCGCGGGTTCAGGGAGCACGAGTGCGGGGTGGGCCAACTGCGGCTAGGTTGCGTCTACGCTTGCCCGTCATGATTGGTCGCGCCCTTTTCGCGAGCCTGATCGCCCTGCACGTCCTCGGCGCTCCGGCGGCCGCCGCGCCCGAGGACTGCAACCCGGAGAAAGGCACGCTGAAGCTGCCGGCCAGCGAGCCGTGGGCGCAGAAACGGCTCGACATCAAGAACGCCTGGCGGCTGACCAGGGGCGCCGGCGTGACGGTCGCGGTCGTCGACAGCGGCGCCGACTACCACCCGCAGGTCCAGCTCTCCAAGATCATTGACGAGACGCACACCGGCCACCGCGACTGCGTGGGCCACGGGACGGCCGTCTCGGGCATCATCGGCGCCCGCTATCTGGCCGGCGTGCCCTTCCACGGCGTCGCGCCGGACGCCGAGATCGTGATGCTCAAGCAGAGCAACAAGCCCGAGGGCGACATCAACAAGCTGGTCGACGCCATCAACGACGCCGTCGCGGCCAAGGCCGAGGTGATCAACGTCTCCGTGCGCGCCTCCGACCACCCCGGGCTGCGCGCCGCCGTCCAGCGGGCGCTCGACCAGGACATCGTGGTGGTCGCCGCGGCCGGGAACGTCACAGGCCCCGACGACGAGGACGTGCCCGCCTATCCCGCGGCGTACGAGGGCGTGCTGGCCGTGGGCGCGGCCACCCCCGACGGCCGCCGCGCCGACTCCTCCAACGCCACCACCCCGGTCGGCGTGCTCGGCCCCGGCACGGAGATCACCGCTCCCTGGCCGGGTCGCGCCTACAAGCGTGGCCTGCAGGGCACCAGCTTCGCCACGCCCTACGTGGCGGGCACCGCCGCGCTCGTGCGGGCCCGCTTCCCGAAGCTCACCCAGGAGCAGGTGCGCCGCCGCATCATCGCCACCGCCGACGGCACCGCCGGTGTGGGCACCGGCACGGGGATGGTGAACCCGGTGCTCGCGCTCACGGCCGTGCTGCCCTACGAAGCCGTCAACGCGCCCGTGGTGGCCGAGCCGCCGCCCACCGCGCTGCCGGCGGACGCCATCGCCAAGGTCCCTCCCCGCGACGAGACCGCCATCGGCATCTCCATGGCGGTGGGATTCGGCGCGGTGCTGGCGATCGCGGTGGCGGGCGCGCTCGCGCTGCTCGTTCCCCTGGGGCGGCGCAGGGGCTGGCGGCCCGGCCGGCCGTCCTGAGGGTTGCGGTTCGGTGAATTATCGATTTGCTGACGAAACCACTGATGCGAATGTGACGGATTTGGTTGAATGTCCCCTTGAGATCTTGCAGTAACTGAAGGGACAGAGATGCATCCCGTGCGGCCGGGCGATCCCGAGAAGCTGGGCGCGTACGTCATCTCAGGACGCCTTCCCGATGGGCCGAACGGTACGGCCTATCTCGGCAAGGAGTCCGAGGACGCGCCCCTGAGAGTGATCAAGTTATTGCCCGCCGTCCCTGAACAGGGCGGCGACGACATTGCTCGGCTCACCGGGGTGCAACGCGTCTCCAGCTCGTACATCGCGAGGACCCTGGAAGCCGGTCAGCACGGTGACCTGCCCTACGTCGTGCGCGAGTACGTCGAGGGGCGCAGCCTCGCCGAGATCGTGGCGGAGGACGGTCCGCTCGACGCCGACGCGCTCGAGCGGGTGGCCGTGGGTGTGCTGACCGCGCTGACCGCGGTGCACCTGGCCGGCATCACGCACCGCGGGCTCACCCCGCACAACGTGATCATCGGCGCCGACGGCCCCCGGGTGACGGACGTCGACCTCGGAGAACCCGCCGGCGAGGTGGGGTACCGGGCTCCTGAGCAGCTCAGGGGATTGAGGTACGGGCCGTACGCCGACATATTCGCCTGGGCCGCGACGGTGGTGTTCGCCGCGACCGGGAAGCCGCCGTTCGGGCACGACGCCGAGGCGGTGCTGAACGGGCAACCCGAAGTGGGGAACCTGGGCGAGCCGCTGCGCCAGGTAGTGCTGTCCGCGCTGGCCAAGGACGTCACGCCGCGCCCGACCACGTACATGGCGCTGCTGCGGCTCCTCGGGGACAAGAAGGGCGGCGCCGCCGCCCTGGCGCAGAAGCCGCCGTCTCAGCCGGGCGCCCCGATCGAAGGCGTGCCCGTCAGCGGCGTGCCGGGGCAGGGTGTGCCCGGCGCGCCCGTCCATGGCGTCCCTGTGCAGGGTGTGCCGGGCACGCTCGTTCATGGCGTGCCTTCACAGGGTGTGCCGGGCGCGCCCCTTCATGGCGTGCCCGTGCAGGGCGGCCCCGTGCCCTCCGGCATGCCGGCGGAGGGGATGCCGCCGCAGGCCGGAGCGCCCATGCTGCCGCAGCAGACGTGGGGGCCGCCGCCCGTGCCGCAGGAGCACGCCCATGGCGGTCCGCCGCCGATGGAGGGTGTGCCGGTGCCGCCTCCCGGCCCGATGTGGGAGCCGCCGCGCTCCGAGCGGCAGGCGACCGTTGCCGGGGAGACGGTGTCCTCCCGTCCCCCTCGCCGCTTCCCTCTGGGACTCGCCGCCGCGGTGACCGCGCTGGCGCTGCTGTCCGCCGTGGGGCTGTGGAGCGCCAACCGGTACGCGTCGACGCAGCGTTTCGAGCCCGTGGCCGCGGCCGTGGGCACCCCGTCGGCGAACGCCCAGGCGGCTGACGGATCGCAGGACGTCCCGCAGCAGGGCCAGCCGCAGCAGCCGGGGCAGGACCAGCCAGGGCAGGGCCAGACGGGACAGGACCAGCCGGGGCAGGCCGAGGTGACCGTGCCCTGGGCGGACAAGTCGGCCACCGACCCGAACGACGTGGGCCCGCTGGTGCTCCCGACGGAATGGACGTCGCAGGCGCCCACGCCGCCCGAGCTCAGCACCGTACCAACACCGATGCCGGTCAACACCCAGCAAGCAACACAACCGAAGGCGCCAGCCGCACACACGTCGA
>NZ_JBQQCB010000065.1:0-61580 GCF_052246675.1 Nonomuraea sp. KM90
CCGGACCGTACCCGCCGCTTCAGCTGCTCGATCTCGGCCAGCAGGGCCGCGATCGCCGCATCCCGCTCGGCCAACGCGGCCAGCGACTCCTCACGGCTCAGATCATCGCGCTCACCAGAGGAGGAACCCCCTCGAGGTACGAACACAATCCCACAACACCCACACTCATCCGAAAACCGGCACGTCCACCCCAACCACGACACGGATCAACGACGAGCCTGAACGGATACGGACGAAATCGGGTTGCGGGGTGGGACGCCGGTCGGAAAAGGTGCCGGGGTGGTGGAGATTCTCCTGTTGCCGGGCGGTGGGCGCACGTCTGCGGACTGGCGATCGGCCGCCCCGCTGCTGGAGGCGGCGGGCCTGCGTACGGTGGCGGTTGAGCTGCCGGAGCTGGGCTCGTGGTCCTGGGCCGGGGCCGTGGAGTACGTGGGCGAGACGATCGAGCGCCACGGCCTGACGCGCCCAGCCGTGGCCGGGCACTCCCTGGGCGGCATCGTCGCAGCACTATGGGCGACGGAACACCCCGAATGCCCGCTCGCGGTCAACCTGGACGGGCACACCAATCCCACCGGCCCCTTCGAGGGGGTCGACCCGGTCGAGGCCGAGCGTACGATGCGCGCGTTCCTCGCCGAGGAGACAACGAACGATCCGGAGATGTCCCACTTCATCGCCCAGATGGACGCGCTCGACCTGCTCGACGTCTACCGGCGCCCCCGCTGCCCCCTCCTCGTCGTCTCCTCCAGCGGCGCCGACCTGAGCGCGATGCTGCCCCCGGACGTCTCGGCGGCCTTCGACGCCTACGTCCGGGGCTTCGCCCGCGAACTGACGGCGGCCGCCGAGCAGACCCCGTTGCTCTCCCTCGCCGACCTCGCCACCGGCCACGACATGCACCTCCAGGCCCCGCACGAGGTGGCCGACCTGATCCTCACCCACCTGACCACGCGTCCACGATGAACTCCAACCGCAATGCACCGATTTTCCCCTCAATTCCAGCAAAGTCATTCAAAATCGTACCGCCCCCCCGCGCCGAATTATCCCAATATCACCAGTGACACGACTTCGACTCCGCGGCACACATAATTCACAAGCGACGAAATCGTCCACGATATGTCCGTCCCTTGTCCGGTCAATGTCCTATTTCTGACCTGGAGCAATGCCCCCCCGACCCATGAAAATGGAGACGTACGGGCCGCGCTGCGGCCGGACATTCAACCGGGGGAAGGAAACACATGCGTCGACCCATCACATTCGGCCTCTCCATGCTCGCCGCGAGCGCAACGCTCTTCGCGTCGGCCGGCACGGCCCGAGCCGACGAGAACGGGCCATCCGGCTGCAACAAGAACGTATGCATTTACACCGCCTACACCGGCTCCGGATATCAGGTATGGGGCGAATTCGACCACACCAACGTTCAGGACGGTCACCTGGACTTCTGGGGCCCCGGCCGGCCCAGGGTCAGCTCGCCCAACGGCTACTGGCCCGCCAACCACGACACCCGGCGCTACGCCGGAAAGGGCAGCGGGAAGGTCTGCGCGGAGGGCTGGTCCCGCGTCGGAGGGAAGTGGAACTCGGTCGGCCTGCCCTGCGTGACGATCTGATCGCTGGTCCCCGATCGGCGGGGGCGATCCATGAGCGGGCAGGCGTTCGGTGAACGACCGAACGCCTGCCCGGCACGGTTTGTGGCGCCGGAAAGCGGGAGGCGCGGCGAGAAGTGGGGCGTACCGGACGGGTAGACGGGACGGCACCCGGGCGGAGGCGTGGCGGGGGTTTCGGTCTACCGTAAAGGCATGGCGCCTTCGTGGAGTGACCAGGCGATCTGGTGGCAGGTCTACCCGCTCGGCTTCACCGGCGCCCCCATCACGCCGGCGACGTCGGGCAACGGCCCCGTACGGCACCGGCTGCGCCGGCTCCTGCCCTGGCTGGACCACGTGGCGGAGCTGGGCTGCACCGGGCTGCTGCTGGGCCCGATCTTCGCCTCCGAGACGCACGGCTACGACACCGTGGACCACTTCGCCCTCGACCCCCGGCTCGGCGACGACGCCGACTTCGACGCCCTGGTCGGCGAGGCCCGCGAGCGCGGCCTGCGGATCGTGCTCGACGGCGTGTTCAACCACGTCGGCCGCTCCTTCACCGGCGACGCCGGCTGGCTCAGGCGGGGGCCGGACGGCGACGTCGAGACCTTCGAGGGTCACGGGCGGCTGGTCGCGCTCGACCACGGGCAGGAGGGCGTACGCGATCATGTCGCCTCGGTGCTGACTCACTGGCTCGACCGGGGCGCCTCGGGCTGGCGGCTGGACGCGGCCTACGCCGTACCGGCCGGGTTCTGGAAGGCGGTGCTGCCCCGCGTACGGGCTCGCCACCCGCAGGCGTGGTTCGTCGGCGAGGTCATCCACGGCGACTACGCCGACTACGTCGCGCGCTCGGGCCTGGACTCCGTCACCCAGTACGAGCTGTGGAAGGCCCTCTGGAGCTCGCTCAACGACCGCAACCTGTACGAGCTCGCGCACGCCCTGGACCGGCACGACGCCATGCTCGCCACCTTCGCCCCGCAGACCTTCACCGGCAACCACGACGTCACCCGCCTGGCCAGCCGCCTGGACGACCCCCGCCACCTGGGCCACGCGCTGGCGGTGCTGTTCACGGTCGGGGGCGTGCCGAGCGTCTACTACGGCGACGAGCTGGGCCTGCGCGGCGTCAAGGAGGAACGGGAGGGCGGCGACGACGCCATCCGCCCGGCCTTCCCCGCCACGCCCGCACTCCGCGACCCCGACCACTCCCCCGCCTTCCCCGCCACCCCCGAGCCCACCAAGCCCGCCGGGTCCGCCGGGTCCGCCGAGCCCGCGGCGCCGTGCGCCTTCTCCGCCGATCTGCCGGAGGGCGCGTGGGAGGTGTTCGAGCTGCACCGCCGCCTGACAGCCCTGCGCCGCCGACGCCCCTGGCTGGCCCGGGCCCGCACCAGCGTGCACCACCTGGCCAATCACGGCGCCGTCCTGCATACCGCCGGAGACGGCGACGAGACCCTGCTCACCCTGCTCAACCTGGACGACGCCCCGCGCCGCTTCCCACTGACCGACGAGCACGCGACCCTCGTGCCGGAGGCGGGCGCGCCGGCGAACGACGACCCGGCCCTGGTCCCGCCCCACGGCTGGCGCATCCTCTCCTCCCGCGCTTGACCGCACCCCTCATCAGGCGCGCCCCTCGGGAGTACCTCCGCAGCGGTAGCCGCGCCCGCCCGTACCCCCTGCGAAGTAACGCACGTTGTCTCCGCCCGTACGACGACACGGCCAGTCCCCGGCGGCGATGCTCGAACCCTTGCCGAGCACGACCACCATGAAGGGCATCGTCCATGTCGTCTTTGATCCGCCACATCACCCCCGTCTCCCCTCAGCGCGCCAAGGGCGTGGTGGCTGAGGTGTACGCGCAGGTGAACGCCGAGTTCAGCAGCATCGGGCCGGCGGTGATGATGACGTCGCCCGCACCGGAGGTGATGGCGGCCGGCTGGTCACTGATGCGGGAGGCGCAGCTCGCGGGGGACGTTCCGCAGTTGGAGAAGATGGTGGTGGCGCTGGGGGTGGCGCAGGCCAACAGGCTGGAGTACGACGTCCAGGCGTTCCTGTCGGTGCTCCGTCTGCTGGGCGAGCAGGAGCTCGCCGACACCGTCGAGCGCGGCGACCCGCCCGGCGACCAGCGGCTCGCGGCGCTGCTGAGCTGGGCGGCCGCCACCGGCGTGGCGAACCGGGAGCCGGAGCCGGCGCCGTTCCCGCGCGAGCGGGCCGCCGAGTACGTCGGCACCGCGCTGTTCGGGCATTTCGTCAACCGGGTGTCGGCGGCCATGCTGCCGGCCGGGCTGACGCCGGGCAGCATGGACCCGGACGACGAGCCGCCGTTCGAGGGTGCCCCCGTCCTGCGCGAGCTCGGCCAGGACTTGCGGCCGGGCGCCACGCTGCCGCTGCTGGACGGGCTGCCCACCGGACCCGAGCCGAAGTGGGCAGCCGGCCTGCCGATCGGCACGGCGTACGCCGCCCTGGTCGCCACCGCGGCCCAGGGCAGCGGCCTGCTCTCACCGGCGGCGGCGAGCGCGGTCACGCGAGTGATCGCCGAGCACCGGGGGCGCCGCTTGTTCGGCGACGTGGACCAGGCGCTGACAGGGCTGCCGGGGCTGCTGGAGCTGCCGGAGCTGCCGGGGTTGTCGGAGCAGGAGGTTCTGGGTGCTCGGGTCGCGATCCTGGCCGGGCTGGCGCCGGAGACCCTCACCGATGAGGACGTGGCCGCCTGGCGCGCCACTGACCGGCGCTTCAGCGATCACTGCACCGTCTACCTGCTGTCCTACGGCGCGATGACGGCCGTCACGCACATCGAAACCGACATCACCGGCTGACACCCGAGCTCGGCCGCCCCAGCGGTACCGGCGCCCGCACCGAGCCGAGGCCGCGTCGCGGGCGGTGCCGGCGCCGAGGGACGGCCTGCACGGCGGGTGTCGCACGGGCAGGGCGAGCCGCTGCGGCACTGCGGTCATGCGATGGCGGGCACCGGCGGCCGTGCTGATGGGGGGGTGCCGACTGCCGGCGGTGGCGGTGGGGTTGATGTCAACTCTGCTTGAGGTTCTAGCGTGTCTTTCCAGGCCGTCCGCAACCTGGCCGTCCGCAACCTGGCCGTCGGCAACGTACAAGGAGGATCGTGATGCGGCTGACCACCAGCCTGCCCATGGACGCGAACGGCGTGCCGGACCTCGCGCAGGCCCGCCACCTCCAGCAGCTCGGCTACGACGCCGTGGGGATGGCCGATGTGATCATCGGGGACGGCACGCCGGGGTGGGATCCCGCGGTCGTGCTCGCCGCCGCCGCAACCGCCACGGAGCGGATCGAGCTGGAGTTCGGCGTGCTCAGCCTGCCGTTGCGGCCGGTGGCGTGGGTGGCCGCGCAGGTGCAGGCTTTGCAGCACCTGTCGGGCGGGCGGGTGGTGCTCGGGGTCGGGATCGGCGGCTTTCCCGGCTCGCCGTTCTGGCGCGCGGTGGGCGCGCCGATGAGCGGGCGCGGACGCTGGACCGACGCCGCGTTGCAGGCGCTGCCGGGACTCGTTCGCGGGGAGCCGACCCGGGTGGGCGAGGCGGAGGTCACGCTGGGGCCGGCCGCAGCCGTCCCGCCGATCCTGGTCGGGGGCAACTCGGAGGCGGCCATGCGCCGGGCCGTCCTGTACGGGGACGGCTGGGCCCCGTCCCTCATCAGCCCGGCGGGCCTGGCTCCCAAGGTGGCGCGGCTGCGGGAGCTGGCCGGGGAGCTCGGCCGCCCGGTGCCGTCGGTGTCCGTCGGCGGGCACGCCATCCTGGTGGACGACCGGGCCGCCCTGGAGTCCTTCATCGGCAGCCTGGTCGGCATGCACGGCATGTCGGCGGAGGAGGCCCGGGACATCCCGGTCACCGGCGGGGTGGCGCAGGTGACCGATCGGCTGGCGGCGTACGCGGAGGCCGGGGCGGACGCGGTCGGCCTGGGCCTGGACGGCGGGGACTGGATGCGGCAGGCCGAGATCCTGGCGGAGGCCCGGGCACGGCTGTCCCGCTGACGTCCGCCACCTGTCCTGCGGCGCGGTGGCGCTACGTGCGCGCGCCACCCCACGCGACCGCGACGGCCGTCAGGCGCGGCGGCGGGCCCGGTAGGCGCTGGCCTTGGCGCGGTTCTGGCAGGACAGGCCGCAGAAGCGTCGTGAGGCGTTCCGCGTGACGTCGAAGAACACCAGCTCGCACCCCTCCGCCTCGCACGACCGCAGCCGTACCCCCTGCCCCACCCCGATCACCATGGCCAGCGCCGTGGCGGCGTCGGCGGCCCAGGCGTCCGGCAGGTCCGCCGCGGGCCCGTGGAAGGCCAGGACGGGCGGGTCGCCGTGCAGGTTCGGGACGGCGGCGTGGCGTACGAGGGCCTGGTTGAGGGCGGTGACGTCGCCGGCGAAGGCGGGGTGCAGCTCGGCCGCCACCTCCGCGAGGCGGTCGGCGTCCGCGGACGTGAGGGCGCGGCTGGGCGTCCAGCCCTGGCGCAGGAACGCTTCCTCCAGCGCGGCCCGGCGGTCGGCGGGCGGGGTGACGGGGCGGCCGCGGGCCCGGGTGACGTGCAGTTCGTTCACCAGGATGACGGCGAGCTCCGCCCACCTCCCGACATAACTGTCTATTTGCGATTGACCAGTGATGCGCCATGCCTCTATCGTCACTGGCATAGCTTATCTAGACAGTGAGGGATTGTGATGAGCGCATTGTCGAGGCTCGCCCGCAGCATGTGGCACCAGCTCGAGCCCATCCACGCCGTTCTGTACTTCTCGCCGGAGGCGTTCGCGGAGGCGGCGGCCCTCGGCTACGACGTGGAGTCGCGCTGGCCCAGCTATTTCGCCTACCGCACGGCGCCGCTCGGGCGGGCCGGCGCGCGGCTCGCCACCGCGCTCTACTACAACTTCAGCCCGGACATGGTGGCCGGGCACGTGCCCGGCGTCTGGGACGTCGCCGCGCCCGAGAAGGTGCTGGAGGCGCGACTGAAGGCGGTGGACAAGACCTATCGCGGGCTGCTCGGCGACCAGGTGACCGGGCCGGGCGCGGCCGAGGCGGCGGAGCTGGCCAGGCGGGCGGCCGAGAGCGTGACGGTGGGCGGGCGGCCGTTCGCGGCGGCCAACCTGGACCTGCCGTGGCCGGACGACGAGCCGCACCTGGTGTTGTGGCAGGCCGCCACCGTGCTGCGCGAGCACCGTGGCGACGGCCACCTGGCGGCGCTGGCCGCGGCGGAGCTGGACCCGTGCGAGGCGCTGGTGTCGTTCGCGGCGATCGGGGCCGCGCCGGTGCGGAACTTCGCCGGGCGGGGCTGGAGCGAGCAGGAATGGGCCGAGGCCCGGGAGCGGCTGGCCGCGCGGGGGCTGGTCCAGGACGACGGGCAGGCCACCGAGCGGGGGCGGGCGCTGCGCGACCAGGTCGAGCGGATGACGGACGAGCTGGCCGCCGAACCGTGGCGGCTCCTCGGGGAGGAGCGGGCCGGGCGGCTGGCCCAGCTCGCCTCGCCGTTCCTGGGCGCGGTGTTCGAGGCGGGGCTGCTGCCGATGACGAGCACGCTCGGCATCACGACGGTCCGGGTCCCCGACTGAGCACGCTCGGCATCACGACGGTCCGGGTTCCCAACTGACGAACAGCCCCGGGGCACGCGGGCGGGTCAGGCGAAGCCGGGGGCGGGCTGCCACAGGCCCAGCTCGGTGCCCTGGTCGTCGGTGCAGGTGCAGCCGCGCCCCGACTTGCTGTCGAGCAGCTCGCCGGTGCGGCCCCCGAGCTCGCGCACCCGCTCGACCGCCGCGTCGATGTCGGTGACGTGGTAGTACAGGTTCGGCTGGGACGACGGGCCGCCGGCGACGAAGCCCATCGGCACGGTGGCGTTGGTGACGTGCAGGTACATCTCGTGCTCCCGCTTGAACTCCCAGCCGAACAGCGCCCCGTAGAAGGCGGCCGCCCGGTCCAGGTCACGAACCGACAGGGTGTAGTAGCCGAGCTCGACAGGCATGTGCGTACCTCCGCAATAATTGTCGCTGTCGTTAAGGATTAACAGCCTAACGGAAGCAGGCAAAGATTAACACCAACGTTAACGAAATCGACGCCACGCTGGCGGCGCTCGCCGACCCGACCCGGCGCAAGGTGATCGACCTGCTGCGCGACGGGCCGCGCCCGGCCGGCGAGCTGGCGCAGGCCGTGCAGATGAGCGCGCCCGCGCTCAGCCGGCACCTGCGCGTGCTGCGCGCGGGCGGTCTCGTCCGGGCCGAGGCCGGCGGGGCCGACGCCCGGCTGCGCCTCTACACGCTGCAGCAGGAGCCCTTCACCGCGCTGCAGGCGTGGCTGGACCAGGTGCAGGCGTTCTGGACCGAGCAGCTCGGCTCGTTCAAGGACCACGTGGAGCGCACCCGGTGAACTCCGTACGGGCCAGCGTCACCGTCCCGGTCGACCCGGCGACCGCGTTCCGCGTCTTCACCGACGAGATCGACCACTGGTACGTACGCGGCCGCCACAGCTGGGTCGACCCCGCCCGCGCGGTCGGCATCCGGTTCGAGGACGGCTACCTGCGCGAGCTGTGGTCCGACGGCGGCCACGTCGACACCGGCAGGATCCTCACCTGGGAGCCGCCGCACCGCCTGGTCTGGGCCGACCTGATCAACGAGGGCGGCCGGATGGAGATCGAGGTGGCCTTCAGCGCCGTCGAGGGCGGCACCGAGGTGCTGCTGGAGCACCGCGGGCTGGACTCGTTGCCGGCGGACGTGGCCGGCCGGATCCGGCGCGGCTACTCCTGGAACATCGTGCTGGGCTGGTTCGCCGACCAGTGGGAGCCGGGCCGGGACGAGCAGGCGGGAGGCTAGCGGCGGCCGTACTTCTTGTGCACGGCCTGCTTGCTCACCCCGATCGCGTCGGCGATCTGGGCCCAGGCCAGCCCCGCCACCCGCGCCCGCCGGACCTGAACCGCCTCCAGGCGTTCGATCTCACGGCGCAGCGCGGTGGTGGCGTGCAGCGCCAGCAGCGGATCGTCGTCCTGCGCCTGTCTCATGAGGGCCGCCAGGTCGTTCGTCATGCACTAAAGGTAGTCCAGCAGCAGCGAACTGATCTCCTCGGGACGTTCGAGGGCCGGCAGGTGCCCGGCCCACTCCAGCTCCACCAGCCGCGCCCGGGGCAGCTCGCCGGCCAGGTGGTGGGCGCTGTGCAGGAAGTACGGAAGGTCGTGCGCGCCGGCCACCACCAGCGCCGGCACGTCGATGTCCGCCGGCGACACCTCGTGCTCGAACTGCTCGGGCTCCGGATCGGCGGCCAGCTGCACCTCGAACGCGTGCCGCTGCATCTCCACCACCCGCCGCCAGGCCACGTCCGTCGCCTCGGGGCCGAGCAGGGTGCGCGCGTTCAGCTCGGCGGCCCCCTGGACGTCGCCCCGTTCGAGCAGGCGCCCCTCCTCCTCCCAGTACGCCCGCAGGTCCGGCGTGGGCTCCAGCGTGGAGATGGGGTTGAGCAGCACCAGCCGCCCGGCGAGCCCGGCGGCCGCCAGCTCCAGCGCCACCCGGCCCGCGCCCGACGAGCCGACCAGCGCCGCCTGTGTGACACCCAGCGCGGCCAGCACGCGGGCCACGTCGTCGGCGTGGTTGTACGGCTTCTCCGCCTGGTAGGGGGTGTGCCCATATCCGCGGAAGTCCACCTTGATCACGCGGAAGCGCTCGGCCAGCGCCTCCCACTGGTGGTCCCACATGCCGGAGTCGGTCGCCGTCGAGTGCAGCAGCACCACCGGCTCGCCCGTCCCCCGCTCGGCGTGCCAGATCGTCATCGCGCCTCCACCACCATCCGCACGCCCAGCCCGATCAGCACCACGCCGGAGATCCGCTCCAGCCGCCGCCGGACCGCCGGACGCCCCAGCCACTCCTTGGCCTTGCCCACGGCCCAGATGAGCAGCCCGTACCACAGCAGGTCCACCGCCACCCACACCACGGCCAGGGTCACGAGCGTCAGCGGCACGTCCTGCCCGGCCGGGACGAACTGCGGCAGGAACGACAGCGCGAACACCGCCGCCTTCGGGTTGGCCAGGCACGTTCCCAGCCCCGCCAGGTACGGGCCGCGCCAGCCGGGCACCACCTCACCCTCGGGCGCGGGCGGGGCACCCTTGCGGGCCTGCCACAGCGCCTGGGCACCCATGATCACGAGGACGGCGGCGCCGGTCACGCGCATGACGTCGTAGGCCACCTGCGAGGCCACCAGCAGGGCCGACAGGCCGAACGCGGCGGCCAGCCCCCACAGCAGGATCCCGGTCTCGTTGCCCAGGGTGGCGGCCAGGCCGGAGCCGCGGCCCGCGCGCAGCGTCTGGCGCAGGATGATGGCGGTGCTGACCCCGGGCACCATGGCCACCAGGACGCAGGCGCCCGCGAATGCTAGAAGGTACATGCGCGGCATGCTGACAGACCCGGGGGCCGAATATCTCCTGGTTTTCCGTCCGCACGCCTCGACCGCACGGCTCCGTGACCGTCTCAGCCGTACGGCTCGGCCGGCCCACCTCAGCCGTACGGCCCGGCCGGTCCCTGCGACCGCCTCAGCCGTAGAGCTTGGCCAGCTCCGCGACCGCCTCGCCCATCAGCGCGCGCAGCTCCGGCGGGCCGAGCACCTCGACGCCGGCGCCCATGCGCAGCAGCAGCCAGCGCGCGTGCGTGAGCGACTCGATCGGCACGGTGAGCGTGAGCCAGCCCTCGGGGTCGGGCGGCCCCGCGGCGGCCAGGGCGGCGCCCACCACGTCGGCGCCCATGGTGTAGGCCAGCAGGTCACCGTACCCGGGGGCGAGCTTGATGACGGCCTCGGCGGTGTACATGCGCTCGCGGAACTCCTTGGCGTACGCCGCCCAGAACTCGCCCAGGTCGAACCCCTCCGGCGGGACGAAACGCCCGGGCAGCGTCTCCAGGGTCAGGATCCGCGCCACCCGGTACGTACGGGGGCTGCCGTCCGGCGGCGCGGCCACCAGATACCAGGAGCCCCCCTTGAGCACCAGCCCGTACGGATGGATGACCCGGTCCACCTCCTGCCGACCCCAGCGCCGGTAGGTCATGTGCAGCGGCCGCCGTTCCCACACCGCCTCGGCCACCTCGCTCAGGTGCGGCACGTCGTCGGCCGAGCGGTACCAGCCGGGCACGTCCAGCAGGAACCGCTCGCGCATCCGCGAGGCGTGCGAGCGCGGCTCGGGCGGCAGCGCGGCCAGCAGTTTCAGCTCGGCGTTGGCGGCCACCTCGCCCAGTCCCAGCTCGGCGGCGGGGCCGGGCAGACCGGCCAGGAACAGCGACGAGGCCTCCTCGGCCGTCAGCCCGTTGAGCCGGGTGCGGTAGCCGTCGAGCAGCTGGTAACCCCCGGCCGGTCCGCGGTCGGCGTAGACCGGCACGCCGGCCGCGGACAGCGCCTCCACGTCGCGGTAGACCGTACGGACTGACACCTCCAGCTCCGCGGCCAGCTCCGGCGCGGTCATGCGGCCGCGCGTCTGCAGGAGCAGGAGCAGCGAGAGGAGACGGCTGGCACGCATGCCCCCCATTGTATTGCTCACATATGTCGTGTTTGTATGAACACATGGAACGTGTGCGAGCCATCATGAACACCTTGAGGACCCAGGACAGCGTGTCCGTGGCCGAGCTGGCCGCCGAGCACGGCGTGTCCGAGATGACGATCAGGCGCGACCTGGACGAGCTGGCCCAGCAGGGGGTGGTGCGCCGCATCCGGGGCGGCGCGCTGTCGCTGCTGCTGCGCGGCGAGGAGCCGCCGTTCGGGGTGCGCGAGCGGGAGGCGGTGGAGGTCAAGCGGCTCATCGGCATGGAGGTGGCCGCACTGATCGCCGACGGGGAGGCGGTGGTGCTGGACGGCGGCACGACCGCGCTGGAGGTGGCCCGCGCGCTGGCCGACCGGCGCGTGACCGTGCTGCCGCTGGCGTTGCAGGCGCTGATGTCGCTGGCCACCGCGCCGCGGGTGCGCCTGGTGCTGCCCGGTGGCGAGGTGCGCAAGGGCGAGCTGAACCTCATGGGGCCCCTCACCGAGAGCTCGATCAGGGCGCTGCGCTTCGACACGGCCGTGATCGGCTGCTGCGGCCTGTCGGCCGAGCACGGCCTGACCGCGCACGACCTGCCCGAGGTGGCGGTCAAGCAGGCGGCCATCGCCTCGGCGCGGCGGGTGATCGTGGCGTGCGACTCGGGCAAGTTCGCGCGTACGGCGTTCGGCGCGGTGTGCCCGATCACCCGGCTGGACGTGGTGGTGACCGATCCGGGCATCCCCCCGGAGGAGCGCGACGCGCTGGTGGCGGCCGGGGTGCTGGTCAGGGAGGCCGGGTGAGACGCGAGCGTACGGCCGTCTACCTGCTGTTCTTCCTGGCCGGCGCGGCCGTCGGCACGTGGACCGCGCGCATCCCCGCCATCAAGGAGCGCCTGGCGCTCGGCGACGGCCAGCTCAGCCTGGCCCTGCTGGCCATCGCGGCCGGGGCGGTCGTCGGGATGACGGCGGTGGGCCGCCTGGTCGACCGGTACGGCAGCAACCGGGTCATGATCCCGGCCGCCCTGGTGCAGGGCCTGGCGCTGGTCCCCGCCGCGTACGCCCCCGGCTTGGGGGCGCTGGCGGGGGCGCTGCTGCTGTTCGGGATCGTGCACGGGATCCTGGACGTGGCCATGAACGCCAACGCCGTGGAGGTGGAGCGGGCCCACGGGCGGCCGATCATGTCCTCCTTCCACGCCGTCTTCAGCGTCGGCGGGTTCGCCGGGGCCACGGCGGGCGGGCTGTCGGCCCACTACGGGCTGCCTCCCGCGCTCACGTTCTGGACTGCGGGGGCGGTGATCGCGGCGCTGGCGGTGTGGGCGGCGCGGTGGGCGCTGCGCTCGGCGCCCGCTCCCGCGCCGGCCGGTGGCGGGCGGGCCAGGCTGCCGAAGGGGGTCGTGTTCCTGGGCGTGCTGGCGTTCTGCTGCCTGGTGGGCGAGGGGGCCGCGGCCGATTGGAGCTCGGTCTACCTGCGCGAGGATCTGGCGGCCTCGCCGGGGTTCGCCGCCGCCGGGTACGCGGCCTTCTCCATCATGATGACGGCGGGCCGGCTGGCGGGAGACCGGCTGGCCGCCCGGTTCGGACCGGTGCCGCTGGTGCGCTGCTGCGGGCTGCTGGCGGCGGCCGGGCTGGGTCTGGCGCTGCTGGGCGGGCACCCGGTGGCGGGGGTGGCCGGGTTCGGCTGCTTCGGGGCGGGGTTGTCGTGCATCGTGCCCCAGGTGTTCTCGGCCGCCGGCCACCGCGACCCGGCCTTCGCGGGACGGGCGCTGGCACGGGTGGCCTCGATCGGCTACCTGGGCTTCCTGTCGGGCCCGGTGTTCATCGGCGCCGCCGCCGAGCTGACGGGCCTGCCGCGCGCACTGGCCATCCCGGCCCTGCTGGCCGCATTCGTCGCCCTGGCGGCCACGGCCCTCCGGGGGCGCGGCGAGACCCGCGACCCAGCCGGACCCCGACCCCGCGAAGAGGCCCACCTGGAGCACAACTCACCCGAACCCCGACCACACAGAGACGTCCGCCTGGAGCAGAACTGACCCGAACTCCGGACCCACGGAAGGGCCCGCCCGGAGCAGGTCTCAGCCGAACTGCTGCCAGCCGAGCCTGATCACCATCGCCACCACCACACATAGCAGCACGATCCGCACGAATGAGGCGCCACGCTTGAGCGCCATCCGCGCCCCGAACTGGGCGCCGGCCACGTTGCACACGGCCATGCTGAGCCCCAGCGCCCAGTTCACGTGCCCCTGCAGCCCGAACACCACGAGCGCCCCGACGTTCGTCCCGATGTTGATGATCTTCGCGGAAGCCGACGCGGAGACGAAGTCCAGCCCGAGGATGGTGGTGAAGGCGATGATGAGGAACGTTCCCGTCCCCGGCCCCATGATGCCGTCGTAGAAGGCGATCCCCACACCCGCAGTCGCCACCGCCGCGAACACCCGCGGCCTGGTACGCAGGTGCGGCACCGGCACGGCGCCCATCGCCGGCCGCAGCGTCACGAACGCGGCCACGGCCAGCAGCACCACCATGACGGCGGGCCGCAGCACCTCGGCCGAGATCGCCGCCGCCGCCCACGCCCCCAGCCCGGCGCACACCACGGCCATCACCGCACCCGGGATGGCCACCTGCCGGTCCACCTTGGTGGAGCGCGCGTACGCCACGGCGGCCGAGGTGGTGCCGAACACCGACGACAGCTTGTTGGTGGCCATCGCCTCGACCGTCGGAATGCCGGTCACCAGGATCGCGGGAAGCTGCAGCAGGCCGCCGCCGCCCACGACGGCATCGACCCACCCCGCCCCGGCCGCTGCGATCAGCAAGACCACGATCTGCTCCAGCGGCACGCGCCACTCCCCCAATTCCCCCAAGAAACGTCAAGAGTGTACAAGTCGGAAATCTGTTACTTGTCACCCCCTCACCTCAGGGGACACAGCAGCTCAGGCCAGGCACGACCGAAGGCCGGAAACGGCTTCCCCAACGGAAGGGCGAAAGCGGGGAGCAGCACCCGGCTGCTGGTCGTCGCCACGACATTCACCGGCGAGGACGGAGCCGCCGACCCCCTGGCCCCGTGACATGGCGAATGCCGGGAGCGGCGCGCCCCGCGACACGACACGCCGCCGCCCGACTCCTCAAAGTCGCCAGCTCCCGAGCTCCCGGTACCTTCCCGGAACCTTCCCGGAACCCCTGGACCCTTCCAGCCAATCCCCGGTCTCCCCCGAACTCTCGGAACCTGCTCGACCCCTCGGGACCGCCCAAACCCTCGGGGACCTGCTCGACACCTCGGGACCTGCCCGAACCCTCGGGATCTCCGCGAACTCGGGACCCTCCGACCCTCCTGGAACCTCCCTATGCCCTTGGCATCCGGGGCCCCGCGCCCCATCATCAATCAGCGAGCCGCCGCATCGATCAGCGGGTCTTCGCCAGCGTCCGCTTCCTCGACGCGTAGATGTCGTCGATCAGCCCGTAGGTCCGCGCCTGCTCGGCCGTGAAGATGCGATCCCGCTCGATGTCCTTCCTGATCTCCAGCACGCCCCTGCCGGAGTGCCGGGCCAGGATCTCCTCCTGCTGGTCCCGCATCCGCAGGATCTCCCTGGCGTGGATCTCCAGGTCGCTGCCCTGCCCGCGCCCGCCCTCGGCGTGCGGCTGGTGCAGCAGCACGCGGGAGTGCGGCAGCGCCGCCCGCTTGCCCGGCGTGCCCGCCGCCAGCAGCACGGCCGCCGCCGAGGCCGCCTCACCGATGCAGACCGTGTGGATCTCGGGCCGGACGAACTGCATCGTGTCGTAGATGGCCGTCATCGCCGTGAACGACCCGCCAGGCGAGTTGATGTAGATGTTGATGTCCTGGTCGGGGTCGAGCGACTCCAGCGTCAGCAACTGCGCCATCACGTCGTTGGCGACGGTGTCGTCGATCGGCGCCGCCAGGAACACCACCCGGTCCTCGAACAGCTTGTTGTACGGGTTCATCTCCTTGATGCCGTAGGAGGTGCGCTCCGTGAACGTCGGCAGCACGTATCGGCCGGACATGTCAGTTCATCCCTTCTGCGATGTGGTCGACGATCCCGTATTCCAGGGCCTGCTGAGCGGTGAACCAGCGGTCGCGGTCGGAGTCTTCCTGGATGCGCTCCAGCGGCTGGCCCGTGTGGTGCGCGATGATCTCGGCCATCCGCCGCTTGGTGTAGAGCATGTTCTCGGCCTGGATCTGGATGTCGGTGGCCGAGCCGCCGATGCCGCCCAGCGGCTGGTGCATGACGATGCGGGCGTTGGGCAGGGAGAAGCGCTTGCCCTTCGCGCCCGCCGACAGCAGAACCTGACCCATCGAGGCGGCGAATCCCATCGCCACCGTCTGCACGTCGCACGGAATGAACTGCATCATGTCGTAGAGCGCCATCCCCGCTTGCACGGAACCGCCCGGTGAATTGATGTAAAGCGTTATGTCGCGCCTGGGGTCCTCGGCCGCCAGCAAAAGCAGCTCCCCGCAGAGCCGGTTGCAAATCTCGTCGTCGACCTCCTGGCCGAGCACGACGATGCGCTCCTTCAGCAGGCGGTGGCTGAGCTGGTCAGGCCAGGGTGCGCGCTGTGTCTCCGTCATGACGGACGCCTTTCTGTGCGGGTATTTCTGTGAAAAACGCTAGCCCCGGCGGCCGTGAATTATGGAATCTTTTCGCTGGCGGCGCATTTCTCTAAGGGCGCATTACTCCGTCAGCGAATTTTTATCGACATACAATCGCGGATGTGAGAAGGAACCTCCCGCGCCGGTGGGCGTGCCTCATCCTGGGCGGGGCGCTGCTGATGCCGTACATGATGGTCGGCGTGCTGATCTCGGGCATGGTGCGCGGCGAGTCGGCCAACCTGCTGCTGCCGGCCCAGGTGGGCGTGTTCGCCGCGGTGCTGCCCGTGGTGGCGATGACCGGGCTGTTCCTGCCGGTGCGGGGGCTGGTGGTGAGCGCGGCGCAGGGCCTGCTCGGGGCGCGCGTCGAGACCCCGCCGCGGCAGGCCGGACGGTCCTGGCAGGAGCGGCGGCGCACCGCCGCCTGGTTCACGCTGCACCTGGGCATCGGCGGCGTGGTCAGCGGCTGCACGCTGGCGATCGTGCCGTTCACGCTGTTCACGCTCGTACTGCCGTTCACGGGGCGGACGACGCCGGTGCTCGGGTTCCTGATCACGCCGGGGTGGGTCGCGGTGTGGTGGGCGGTGGGCGGGGTGGCGCTGCTCGGCGCGCTGGTCGCCATGGCCGCCGGGGCGGGCGAACTGCTGGCCCGGCTGGCCCCGGTCCTGCTCGGCCCCACCCCCGGCGAGCGGCTGGCCGCCGCCGAGGAGCACGCCCGCGCGCTGGCCGAGCGCAACCGGCTGGCCCGCGAGCTGCACGACTCGGTCGGGCACGCGCTCAGCGTCGTCACCCTGCAGGCCGCCGCGGCCGGCCGGGTCCTCGACCGCGACCCGGCCACCGCCAGGACCGCGCTGGCCGCCATCGAACAGTCGGCCCGCGCCGCCCTGGACGACCTCGACCACGTCCTCGGCGTCCTGCGCGCGAACGACCGGCGCGGTGCAACCGACCACCGCCCAGACGGTCACCCCGCCCGCACAACGAGCGGCACGGCCGGCCACCACGCAAAGGGCCACCCGGGCGGCACAACGGGCGGCGTGATGGGCGGCACGACGGGCGGCACGACGGGCGGCACGACGGGCGGCGCGGCGAGCGGCGCGGCGAGCGGCGCGGCGGGGGGCCGCGATGCGGAGGGCTCGGGCCGCTGGGCGGGTGCGGAGGATCGCGATGCCCGCCGGGTGCCGCGGGCGACGCTGGCCGATCTCGGTGGGCTCGTCGCGGCCTCCGGCGCCGAGGTGCGCCAGGAGGTGGGTGACCTGTCCGGGGTGCCCGCCGTGGTGTCCCGGGAGGCGTACCGCATCCTGCAGGAGGCGCTCACCAACGCCATCAAGCACGGCCACGGCCCCGTACGCCTGACCGCCGCCGTCCGTGGCGGCGACCTGCGACTGGAGGTGAGCAACCCGCACGATGGCACCCGACCCCGCAGGGAGAGCGCGCGGGTCGGGGGCAGGGGGGTGGCGGGGATGCGGGAGCGGGTCCGGCTGCTGCGCGGCGAGCTGGAGGCCGGGCCCACCGAGGCCGGGTGGCGGGTGGCCGTGCGGCTGCCGCTACGGTCGAGCCCATGACACTCAGAGTCGTGATCGCCGACGACGAGGACCTCATCCGCGCCGGCCTGCGCATCATCCTCGACGCCGAGCCGGACCTGAGCGTCGTCGGGGAGGCCGCCGACGGCGCCGCCGTCATCCCCGTGGTGCGCCGCGAGCGGCCCGACGTCGTCCTCATGGACGTACGCATGCCCGCCCTCGACGGCATCCGCGCCACCGAGCTGCTGCTCACCCTGGACGAGCCGCCCAAGGTGCTGGTGGTGACCACGTTCGAGAACGACGACCACGTCTACGACGCGCTGCGCGCCGGCGCCAGCGGCTTCCTGCTCAAGCGCACCCGCCCGGACGACCTGGCCCAGGCGGTACGGCTGGTCGCGGCGGGCGAGTCGCTGCTGTTCCCCGCCGCGATCCGGACGCTGGCCGGCCGCCGCCCCCAGGGCACCGCCCGCGTGCCCGGCATCGACCGGCTGACCGGGCGCGAGGGCGACGTCCTGCGCCTGATGACCAGGGGCCTGTCGAACCAGGAGATCGCCGCCGAGCTGGTCGTCAGCCAGGAGACGGTCAAGACGCACGTGGGCAACGTGCTGGCCAAGCTCGGCGCGCGCGACCGCACCCAGGCGGTGATCGCCGCGTACGAATCCGGCTTCGTCTCCCCCACCGCCTAAGGACGCACGCCACCGCGCCGCAACAGCTCGGCGGCGGGCAGCAGGGTCGCCTCCGCCGCGCTCAGCCCGGTGACGGCCAGGGCCCGGTCGACCAGGCTCAGCCCCACCGCATATCCCGCCATGTCGGGAATGCCCCGCGGCTCCTGCCCGAAGTTGCGCACGGCGCTGTCGCCCAGCACGTACGCCGGCGTGTTCTGCATCCCCTGCAGGTCGAAGTCGGCCATGATCCGCTCGTGGGCCCGCTCGAACGCCTCCCCCGTCACCATCGACGACCACGGCCCCATCGCCTCGGCCCCCGACAGCTCCCGGACGAACGCCTCCGCCAGCCCCTCGGCCACCACGTGCTCCCCGACGGTCACGGTCACCGGGTTCCACTCCACGTTGGTGTAACGCACGTTGTGGTGGAACTCGTGCACCGCGAGATGCCCGATCCGGCCGATCACCTCCGGCGAGGGCCAGGCCAGCAGGTAGAGCCAGCCGGGCGCGCCGCCCATGCCGTAGTAACCGCCCGTGGTCGTCATCAGGTGCTCGTCGTCGGGATTGCCCATCACGAACATGACCTGCAGCGAATCGGCCTGCTTGGCCCCGCCCAGCCGCTCGGAGGCGCGGGTCAGCTCGCGCCGCACCTGCCCGAGCACGTCGGCCTCGATCATGCGGCGCACGGCCGGCAGGTAGCGGGGGTCGTCGGCGTCGACGCGGAAGCCGCCGCCCTGGTGGTGGATGCCGACGATGTCGCCGGGCACCGGGATGGCCTCGCGCATGGGCGCCAGGAGCTCCCGCAGCGCGTCGGGCCGGCGCTCGACCGGCTGCTCCAGCAGCTCGGCCATCGCCGTGAGGGTGTCGTGAACGATGAATTCCATGCCGCGGACGCTAAAGCCTCCCGTTACGTGAGGCTCAACCGGATATCGTCACAGCGGCGATTCGTCGCCCGGGTCCTCCCCCGGCGACCGGCCGGGCGTGCTCTGCCCGCTGTCGGTCGGCGACGGTGACTGCGACGGCGAGGGCTGCGGCACGGGCGTCTCCGGCGTCGGCGGCGGCGTCGGCACGAACACCGTCGGCGGCAGCTGCCTGGGCTGCGGCTCGCTGTCCTGCCGCCCGAGCAGCAGCAACAGCAGGATCGTCGTCACCAGCAGGAGCAGCAGCACCAGCACCAGCGCCGCCAGCAGCACCCGCTTGCGCGTCTCGGTCGGCGGCCGGCGCCGCCTCGTCGGCCCCGGCAGCGCGGGCGCCCGATCGGTCAGCCAGTACGGTACGAAGTCCGGCCCGTGCGCCTCCCCGATGAACGTCCCGCCCACCATGACCGGCTCCAGGAACCACTCGGCCCCCGTCCGCCCCGGCGCGTACGGCACCGCCACCCACGGCGCGGGCCCGGCGTGGAAGTCCAGCACCTCCGGCACGCCGTCCAGCACCGCGCCCCGCGGCCGGCCCGGACGCCCCAGCCAGGCGCGCATCCCGGACCGCTCCCGCCCGCCGGCCTCCCTGACGGCGGTGATGAACCGGTCGCGCGCCGCGGCGTCGTACGCGGCGCCTCTCGTCAGCACGGCCAGCGACACGGCGCGCCCGTCCGGCGCCTGGCCCAGGTACACGAATCCGGCCGGCGCCGTGTGCAGGCGGGCCTGCACCGCGTAGGGCCCCAGCCGGGGTGGATCACCGTACTGCAGGGGACTTGCCACGTTTGCCATGAAAGCACAGACGTGGCGTCGTGCACGTTTGCGGCGCGTTTGGTGGAATGGCGTCATGAGCGTCGCCGAAGAGTTGCCAGGCGGAAACGATGCGGCTCTGCTGCGTCAGAGTCTCGACGAGGTCCGGCGTGTCATCGTCGGGCAGGACCACATGGTCGAAAGGCTCGTCGTGGCCCTGCTGGCGCGCGGGCACTGCCTGCTCGAAGGAGTGCCGGGCGTCGCCAAGACCCTCGCCGCCTCCACCCTGGCCACCGTCGTGGGCGGCACGTTCGCCCGGATCCAGTTCACCCCCGACCTCGTGCCGAGCGACATCGTCGGCACCCGCGTCTTCCACCCCTCCAACGAGAAGTTCGACGTCGAGCTCGGCCCCGTGTTCGTCAACTTCCTGCTGGCCGACGAGATCAACCGCGCCCCCGCCAAGGTCCAGTCCGCGCTGCTGGAGGTGATGGCCGAGCGCCAGGTCACACTGGCCGGCGTCACCCACCCGCTGCCCAAGCCGTTCATCGTGCTGGCCACCCAGAACCCCATCGAGTCCGAGGGCGTCTACCCCCTGCCCGAGGTGCAGCGCGACCGGTTCCTGTTCCGCGTGCGGGTGCCGCACCCCAGCGCCCACGAGGAGCTGGAGATCCTGCACCGCATGAGCGTCACCCCGCCCGTCGCCGATCGCGTGCTCGACCCCGCCAAGCTGCTGGCCCTCCAGGAGGCGGCCGAGCAGGTCTCGGTGCACCAGCTCGTCGCCGACTACGTGGTACGGCTGGTCATGTCCACCCGCACCCCCGCCGAGTACGGCCTGACCGAGCTCGGCGAGACGATCGAGATCGGCGTCAGCCCCCGCGCCACCCTGGGCCTGGTCTCGGCCGGCCGGGCGCTGGCCCTGCTGCGCGGCCGCGACTACCTGCTGCCCGACGACGTACGCGACGTCGCCGTGGACGTCATGTCCCACCGGCTGATGCTCACCTTCGACGCCCTGGCCGACGGCGTCGACCCCGAGCAGGTCGTCAAGCAGATCCTGCAGGCGGTCCCCCCGCCCCTCGTCGTCTGGAACCAGAGCCGTTGACGGCCCAGGAGCGAACCCGACGCGGTGAGCGAAGCGGACGCGCGAGGGACGAGTGCGGCCGCGTGGCGAACGAGGAGCTGGTGAGCGACCGATGAGCACAGCTGAGCAGGCCCTGCGGCGGCTGGAGCTCACCGTCACCCGCCGCCTCGACGGGCTGCTGCACGGCGCTCACCAGGGCCTGCTGCCCGGCACCGGCAGCGAGGCCGGCGACAGCCGCGTCTACGTGCCCGGCGAGGACGACGTGCGCCGCATGGACTGGGCGGTGACCGCCCGCACGACCATCCCCCACGTACGCGACCTCATCGCCGACCGCGAGCTGGAGACCTGGGCGCTGGCCGACCTGTCGCCCAGCATGGACTTCGGCACCGCCGACACCGACAAGCGCGACCTGGTGGTGGCCGCCGTCGGCGCGATCGGGTTCCTGTCCAGCCGCATGGGCGACCGGTTCGGCGCGCTGGTCCTGCACGACGAGTACGTGCACCGCATGCCCGCCCGCACCGGCCGCCCCGCCCTGTACGGCCTGCTGCACTCCCTCATGGACGCCCCCCGCGGCCGGATCGTGGACGACCCGCCCGACCTGGCCGAGGGCATCGAGGTGCTGTCGGCCACCCGCAGGCGGCGCGGCATGCGGCTGATCGTCTCCGACTTCCTCGACGCCGAGCCCGACCTCGACCCCGACGCCGAACGCCCCTGGGAGCGCCCCATCAGGCGCCTGGCGGCCCGCCACCAGGTGCTGGCCGTCGAGGTCATCGACCCCCGCGAGCTCGAGCTGCCCGACGTGGGCCGCGTCGCGTTCGCCGACCCCGAGACCGGGAAAGTACGCGAAGTGCACCTTTCGCCCAAGATTCGGCATGCGTACGCGGAGGCGGCCGCCCTGCAGCGCGAGGGCACCCGCCTGGCCCTCCGCCGCGCCGGCATCGCCCACCTCGTCCTGCGCACCGACCGCGACTGGGTGTTCGACGTCGCGCAGTTCGTCCTGCGCCAGCGTCGAATGAGCCACCTCGCCCACAGGAGACCCACCCCATGACATTCCTGGCCCCCGGCTGGTTGTGGCTGTTCACCCTGGTGCTGTTGCTGGTGGCCGGCTACATCGTGGCCATGTTCGCCCGCCGCCGCTACACCGTGCGCTTCACCAACCTGGCCCTGCTCAACCTGGTCGCCCCCGCCGGCCCCGGCTGGCGCCGCCACGTCGCGCCCGCGCTGTTCCTGGTCATGATGTCGCTGCTGGTCATCGGTGCCGCCAAGCCCGCCGACGAGGTACGCGTGCCACGCGACCGCGCCACCATCATGATCGCCCTGGACGTGTCGCTGTCCATGGACGCCGACGACGTCCAGCCCGACCGCATCAGCGCCGCCAAGGCCGCCGCCCAGGCCTTCGCCCGCGAGCTGCCCGACCGCTTCAACGTGGGCGTGGTCACCTTCGCCCGCTCGGCCAACGTCGTCATCTCCCCCACCACCGACCACCAGGCCGTCATCACCGCCATCGGCAACCTCACCACCCGCCCCGGCACCGCGATCGGCGAGGCCGTCTTCAACTCGCTCGACTCGCTGCGCTCGTTCGACCAGCAGGCCGCCACCGACCCGCCGCCGGCCGCCATCGTGCTGCTGTCCGACGGCGACAACACCTCCGGCCGGTCGGTCAACGAGGCCATCGAGGCCGCCCAGCAGGCGCGTGTGCCGGTCTCCACGATCGCGTACGGCACCCAGGAGGGCACCGTCAACATCGACGGCAGGCCCGTGAACGTGCCGGTCAACAAGCAGACGCTGCAGTCGCTGTCCGACGGCACCAGCGGGCGCGCCTACACCGCCGAGTCCGGCAGCGAGCTGCGCGAGGTCTACGAGCAGATCGGCACCTCGCTCGGCTACAAGCTGGTCAACCAAGAGGTCACCCAGTGGTTCATCGTGGCCGCGATCCTGGCCGGGCTGCTGGTGTCCGGTGCCGCGGTCCTGTTCGGTTCCCGGATCCCGTAACGTTTGGCGACGTGGCGCACTACTTCTCCGAGCGGCCGGACACCGCGAGCAGGCCGGGGTCGGTCGATCTCGTCCTGCCCGACCTGCACCTGCGGCTGGAGACCGACAGCGGCGTGTTCTCCCCCGAGCGGGTCGACGTCGGCACGCGCGTGCTGCTGGAGAGCGTCCCGCCGCCGCCGCAGGAGGGCGACCTGCTCGACCTCGGCTGCGGCTACGGGCCGATCGCGCTGACCATGGCCTCGCGGGCGCCCGGGGCGACCGTGTGGGCCGTCGATGTGAACCGGCGCAGCCTGGAGCTCACCGAGCGGAACGCCCAGGCCGCGCGCCTTTACAAAGTAAGGTCAGTTCATGTCGATGATGTGCCAGATGAAGTGAAATTTCGGGCCATCTGGTCTAATCCTGCGATCCGAATTGGGAAGCAGGCCCTGCACGACATGCTCACCAGGTGGCTCACCCGGCTGACGCCCGACGGCGTGGCCTACCTGGTCGTCCAGAAACACCTCGGCTCGGACTCCCTGCAGCGCTGGCTCGGCGAGCAGGGCTGGCAGGCCTCCCGCGAGGCCAGCCGGGCCGCCTACCGCATCCTGAAGGTGACCCGATGAGAAGGCAGCTGCGCCCCACCGACGTCAAGCGGCTCAACCGCACCTGGCGCAGGAACACCGGAAACCGCCTCGGCCTGATCATCGAGTCGGTCACCGGCCCGTTCAACATCGGCTCGATCTTCCGCAGCGCCGCCGCGTTCGGCGTGGACGAGGTCTGGCTGGCGGGCAACGCCACCCCGCCCACCAACCCCAAGGCGGGCAAGACCGCGCTGGGCACCGAGCGGCTGGTCACCTGGCACGAGGCGATCCCGGCCACCGAGGCGGTCAAGGCGGCCAGGGAGAGCGGCTTCACGGTGCTGGCCATCGAGCTGACCGCCGAGGCCGTGCCGCTGCACCGCGCCGACCTCGGCCGCGACGTGTGCCTGGTGGTCGGCAGCGAGGACCACGGCTGCTCCCCCGCCCTGCTCGACGCCGTGGACGGCGCCTGCTACATCCCTCAGGTCGGCCGGGTGGGCTCGTTCAACGTCGCCGTCGCTGCAGCCATCGCGCTGGCGGAGGCCCGGCGCCAGGAGTGGGAGAATCTCCCCGATTCGTAACCGAACCGTTTACCAGGGAAGGGCATACTTCAGGACGTGCTGAGCCGCCGATTCGCCTTCCTCGACCACCCGGGCCCGCTCGCCTTCGCCCACCGCGGAGGCGCGTCGGAGGGCGCGGAGAACTCCGCCGCGGCCTTCGAGCGGGCGGTGGCGCTCGGCTACACCCACCTGGAGACAGACGCGCACGCCACCGCCGACGGCGTGCTGCTGGCCTTCCACGACCACACGCTCGACCGCGTGACCGACCGGCGTGGCCGCATCTCCGAGCTGCCCTACCGGGCGGTCAGGCGGGCCCGCATCGGCGGGGTGCACGAGATCCCGCTGCTGGAGGACCTGCTCGGCACCTGGCCGGAGGTCCGCTTCAACATCGACGTCAAGGAGGCGGCCGCCATCGCGCCGCTGGCCGAGGCGATCAGGCGGACCAACTCCTACGACCGGATCTGCCTGACCTCCTTCTCCGACGAGCGCCTGGTGCTGGCCAGGGCCGCGCTGGGCAAGGAGGTGTGCTCGGCGCTGGGGCCGCGCGGGGTCGCCGCGCTCCGGGCCGCCGCGGCCACCTCCGGCTACGGCCGCCTGCTGGCCCGCCTGTCGCGGGCCGGGGTGCCGTGCGCGCAGGTGCCGGTGGGCTTCCGCGGGCTGCGCGTCACCACCGGGCGCCTGATCCGCACCGCGCACGCCATCGGCATGCAGGTGCACGTGTGGACGATCAACGACACCGCCCGCATGGAGCAGCTGCTCGACCTGGGCGTGGACGGCATCATGACCGACAACGTCACCGGCCTGCGCGACGTGCTCGATCGCCGCGGCCTGTGGCATCCCGGCCGCATGGCGGCCTGACGGCCGTACCGGCCCGGACAAGAGCATCCCCCCGACGCCCCCGCCGCATAGGAGCGACACCACATCATGCCCGTACCCGCACCCCCCGCGGCCCTCGACGACTCCCCCGGCGCGCGCCGGCGCGAGCAGCGTGGCTGGTACTTCTACGACTGGGCCAACTCCGCCTTCTACACCACGGTCATCTCGGTCTTCCTCGGCCCGTACCTCATCCCGGTCGCCAAGACCGCGGCCTGCGCCAAGGACTTCGCGAACGTGGCCTCCGCCACGTGCGTCGACACCTTCGACCAGCTGGCCGCCGCCAACCCGGGCCTGGGGTACGTCGACGTGCTCGGCGCCGACATCAGGCCGGCCGCGTACTTCGGGCTGATCACGACCGTCGCGGTGTTCCTGCAGATCCTCTTCCTGCCGATCGTGGGCGCCCTGGCCGACCACACCGGCCGCAAGCGGGAGATGCTCGGCGGCTTCGCCTACGTCGGCGCGCTGGCCACCATGGGCCTGTTCTTCGTCGAGGGCGACCGCTACCTGCTGGGCGGGGTGCTGTTCGTCCTGGCCAACCTGGCCTACGGCTCGTCGGTCGTGGTCTACGACTCGTTCCTGCCGCAGATCTCCACCTCCGCCGAGCGCGACGGGGTGTCCTCGCGCGGCTGGGCCGTCGGCTACCTGGGCGGCGGGCTGCTGCTGGCCCTCAACCTGGTGCTCTTCCTCCAGCACGACAGCCTGGGCCTGAGCGAGGGCATGGCGGTGCGGATCTGCATGATGTCGGCGGGCCTGTGGTGGGCCACGTTCACCATCATCCCGCTGCTGCGGCTGCGCAACCGGCCCGTGCCGGCGCACGAGAGCACGGCGCTGCGCTCGGTCGGGGGCAGCTTCCGCCAGCTCGGCCGCACCCTGTCCGAGCTGCGCCGCTACCCGCTGACGCTGCTGTTCCTGGTGGCGTACCTGGTCTACAACGACGGCGTGCAGACGGTCATCGGCAACAGCGCGGCCTTCGCCTCCGAGGCGCTCAAGCTGGACCAGACCGTGCAGATCACGGCGATCCTCATGGTGCAGTTCGTGGCGTTCTTCGGCGCGCTGCTGCTCGGATGGCTGGCGCGCGGCTTCGGGACCAAGCGGACGGTGCTGGCCAGCCTGGTGGTGTGGACGGCGATCGTGTCCATGGCCATGTTCGTCGCCGAGGGGCAGGCGCTGCAGTTCTACCTGATGGCGTTCGCGATCGCGATCGTGCTGGGCGGCACGCAGGCGCTGTCGCGCTCGCTGTTCTCGCAGGTGATCCCGAAGGGGCGGGAGGCCGAGTACTTCAGCCTGCTGCAGATCAGCGACAAGGGCTCGGCGTTCATCGGCTCGCTGACGATCACGATCACGCTGCAGTTCACCAACAGCTACCGCACCGCGATCCTCTCCATGATCATCTTCTTCGTGATCGGCTTCGTGCTGCTGGCCATGACGAACCTGCCCAAGGCCATCCGCGCGGCCGGCAACGAGGTGCCCGAGCGGGTCTGAGCACCCGCTCGGCGCCCGGGGCGTCGCGGAGCCGGCCACGCGAGGCCCGGCCTGGGAACAGCCGGCAGAGCTCGGGGTCAGAGCTCGGCGGCCAGGAGCATCGTGCCGGGACCCTGGGCCGCTCCGGGGCCGGGCACGGCCGTCACCGTGTCCGCCGTGGCCTCGCCCCCGCAGTGCGGGCACGTCACGACGGGGGTGAAGCGCTCGCCGCAGGAGTGCACCAGCACCGCGGGCGGCCCGCCGGGCGGCGTGGCCCAGCGGTCGCCCCAGGCCATCAGCGTCATCAGCGCGGGCACGATGTCGCGCCCCGCCTCCGTCAGCACGTATTCGTGGCGCGGCGGCCGCTCCTGGTAGGGCCGCTTCTCGATCACCCCTGCCGCGATCAGGTGCTCCAGGCGGCGGGTCAGCAGGTTGCGCGAGATCCCCAGATCCTCCGCCAGGTCGTCGAACCTGCGCAGCCCCAGGAACACGTCGCGCAGGATCAGCGGCGTCCACGGCTCGGCGACGACGCCGACGGCGTGGGCGATGGAACAGTGCATCTCACCGAACCTGTTCATGGACCCCAGAATAGTGGGTTGATAAAGTGAACCCATGTCAGTTCACATTCAGGACTCACCCGCCCTGGCGTACCGGCGGGCCGGCGAGGCGCACGACCTCGACGCGCTCATGGCCACGCTCGCCGACGACGTCGTCTTCCACTCCCCGCTCAGCGCGGGGGCCGAGTTCCGGGGCAAGGAGCAGGCCCGGGAGCTGTTCTCCGTCGTGCTGGACGTGCTGTCCGACATGCGCTACCTGACCGACGTCGGGGACGAGCGGACGCGGGCGCTGACGGCGACCGCCCGGCTGGGCCGGATGGAGCTCCACGAGGCGGCCGTCCTCGAGATGGGCGAGGACGGGCTGATCAAGGAGATCACCCTGTGGATCAGGCCCCTCCCGGCCCTGACGACGATGATGGCCGCGCTCGGCCCCGGCCTGGCCAGAGCCACCGGCCGGCCCGCCCTCGCGCTGCTGGTCGGCGCCGCCGTCAAGCCGCTGGCGGCGATGACCAGGTTCGGCGACCGGACCCTGGTCCCCCTCGTGACCCGCGGGCGCCGGTAAGCGGCAATCCAAAGCGAGAGCACCGCTCTTGACATCAGTGCACCATAGCGAGAGCATTGCTCTCACAACGCAGCAATGCCCTCTTCAAGGAGCACTGATGGCCCCCCGACTCACCTCCGTGGCCTTCGCCACCGGCGGCATCCTCTTCTTCCTCTATCCCGCGATCCGCCCGTCGGGCGACGACGCCGCCGCCATGGCCTCCACCGCCTGGGTGACCGGACACGCGGCCGCGATGCTCGGCTTCGTCCTGGTGGGCCTGGCCGTGCTGGGGTTGCACCAGGTGCTCGGTGACCGCCTGTCGCTACGGGCGGCGGTGGTGACGTGGGCGGGCGCGGGCCTGACGCTGCCGTACTACGGGGCCGAGGACTTCGGTCTGTACGTGATCGCGCAGCGCTCCCTGCGCGACGGGACGCCGGCGTTGATGGAGCTGGCCGGGGAGTTCAGGTACGGCGTCGTGCCCGTCTCCATGTTCGCCGCGGGGCTCGTGCTACTCGCCGTCGGCCCGGTCATGGCCGCGGTCTCCGTCTGGCGCTCCGGCACCCTGCCCAGGTGGAGTCTCACGGCGCTGGCGCTGGGATTCGTGCTGTTCATCCCGCAGTTCTTCGGGCCGTACCCGCTGCGCGTCGCCCACGGCGCCCTGATCATGATCGGCGGTCTCTGGGCGGCGGCGGCCCTGTGGCGGGCCGGCGATCGGCGAGCCCTTCGAAGCGCATAACCCCAGGCCCCGCGCCTGATCGCCGATCACGTCAATAACCGAGGCCCCAACCGCGATTGGATCACCCCGCGGATGGGAATCCCATCACGGTACCAAGCGTTAGACACCGTGGGAGACAGACCCCCCACGCAAGGGGGCCCTGTAGGAGGCATTTAGACATGGGCGAGCGCGCGCTTCGTGGCACCCGGCTCGGGGCAACCAGCTACGAGAACGACCGTAACACGGATCTGGCCCCGCGCCAGGAGGTGTCCTACACCTGTCCTAAGGGCCATCGCTTCGAGGTTCCGCTTGCCGCCGAGGCCGAGATCCCCGCAACCTGGGAGTGCCGCATGTGCGGCGCCACCGCGGTGCGGGTGGACGGCGAGCAGCCGGAGTCCAAGAAGACGAAGCCCCCGCGGACACACTGGGACATGCTCCTGGAGCGGCGGTCTATCGAGGATCTTGAGGAGGTGCTCAACGAGAGGCTCGCGGTACTGCGGGCCCAACGTCGTAAGAGCGCCTGACCTACTCTCACGGTGAAACCCCCGGGCTACGGCCCGGGGGTTTTGTCTTGCCCGGAATGGCGCAGGCCCATGAGTGCCGGCACACATGCCTGAGCGCCGGGCGCACATGTCATGTGCCCCGGCGCTCGCTCACGAGCCTTCAGGAGTCGCGGTCCTCGCGGATGACCTCGCCGTGCACCACCCGGCCGCCACCGCCCTGCGACGCGCCCGCTTCGGGGAAGCCGGAGGACGGCGGGAAGAGGTTCGCGTACGGCGAGGAGGCGGCCAGCTTCTTGACCCGGCGGTCGAAGAACCAGGCGCCCAGCCGGCGCATCAGCGGCCGGGTGAACGGCAGCACGCACAGGAACCCGAACACGTCGGTGAAGAACCCCGGCGTCAGCAGCAGCGCGCCGCCCACCAGGATGAGGCCGCCGTCGGCCAGCTCGCGGTCGGGCATGCGGCCGGACTGCAGCGCCTCCTGCAGCGCCCGCCAGGCCCGGCGGCCCTCCCGCCGCACCAGCCAGGCCCCCAGAAGGCTGTCGGCGATGAGCAGGGCGATGGTGGCGGGCCCGCCGATCACCGACCCGACCTGGATCAGCAGCCAGATCTCCAGGACGGGGACGACCAGGAAGGCCAGGAAGAGCAGGAGCCGCATCGTTTCCCTCGATTCCGCACACGCGCGCTACAGCAGGAACAACGCCCGGAGCCCGCCGAGCGTTCCGGCATGCCGCCCAAATCAGGGACATCCCTGAGCTAGTGGCGGGGGGCGCCCTTGAATCGCTTGGGCAGGCCGGTGACGCCCCACAGGCCGATTCGCCACAGCGCCTCGGACATGACCTTGCCGCTCATCTTGCTCTTGCCCACCGTCCGCTCCACGAACGTGATCGGCACCTCCACCACCCGCAGCCCGTTCCTGGAGGTGCGCAGGGTCAGGTCGACCTGGAAGCAGTAGCCCTGCGACTCCACCCCGGCCAGCCCCACCTTCTCCAGCGTGGCGGCCCGGTAGGCGCGGAACCCGGCGGTCGCGTCGCGTACGGGCAGGCCGAGCATCACCCGGGTGTAGATGTTGGCGCCCTTGGACAGCAGCTCCCGCCGCTGCGGCCAGTTGACCACCTTGCCGCCCGGCACGTAGCGCGAGCCGATCGCCAGGTCCGCGCCGTCGGCCAGCGCCTCCAGCAGCTTCGGCAGCTCCTCGGGCTGGTGGGAGCCGTCGGCGTCCATCTCGACCAGGACGTCGAAGCCCTCCTCCAGACCCCATCGGAACCCGGCGATGTAGGCGGCGCCGAGACCCTGCTTGCCGGGCCGGTGCAGGACGTGCACGTGGTCGTCGTCGGCGGCGAGCCCGTCGGCGATCTCGCCGGTGCCGTCGGGGCTGCTGTCGTCGGCCACGAGCACGTGGGCGTCGGGCACGGCGGCGCGCAGCCGCTCGACGATCATGGGCAGGTTGTCGCGCTCGTTGTAGGTCGGTACGACGACGAGCACCCGGCCAAGAGTCTCCATCATCCGTCGTTCCTCATCCGATCGCCTCGCCGCCTGCCACGCCATGCGGCGACTCCAACCGCCGCCGCCCCCATCACCATCAATGCCCACTCAGGAAGCGCGCCCACCCTGGTGGCGATCGTTTCCTGGGTGCGCACGGGCACCTTGACCACGTTCATGTCCGCGACAAGTTCGCGGGTCTGCCAGGAGACCTTACCGTCCGGCGTGACGTATGCCGAGATCCCGGTGGTGGCGGCGGTCACGACGGCCCTGTTGTGCTCGACGGCGCGCAGCTTGGACATGGCCAGTTGCTGCGGCGGAAGGTTGGACTCGGCGTAGGAGGCGTTGTTGGTCTGGACGACGAGCGGGGTGCCGCCCGCGCGCACCGTGCCGCGTACGGTGTCGTCGTAGGCGACCTCGTAGCAGTTGACCGCGCCGATCGTGACCGGCCCCAGCTTCAGGTCGCCCGGCTGGTCGCCCGCGACGGACTGCCTGCCGACCAGGCTCGCCCGCTCCCACAGCGCCAGCACGATCTCCTTGAACGGGGTGTACTCCCCGAACGGCACGAGATGCTGCTTGTCGTAGTAGTCGCCCGCCCCCGTCACCGGGTCCCACACGAGGCTCCGGGTGGCGCGGTGCTCGGCGCCGATCGCCACGACCGCCCCGATGAGCGTGGGCACGCCGACGTCCTGGACGGAGTCGTGGATGATCTGCCGGGCGGTCTCGTCGCGGTAGGGGTCGATGTCGGTGGAGTTCTCCGGCAGGACGACCAGGTCGGGCTTGGGGAGCTTGCCGTCGCGCACGGCCTGGGCGAGGCGCTTGGTCTCGTTGGCGTGGTTCTTCAGCACGACGGCGGGCTCGTCGCCGAGCGCGTACATGCCCCGGCCGGGGACGTTGCCCTGCACGATGCCGATGTTGACCGTACGGCCCTCGTCGCCGAACCTGGGCACGGCCAGCCCCAGCACGGGCACGGCCAGCGCCAGCCCGACCGGCACGGCCCTGCGCACGACGGCGGCCCGCCTGGACAGCACGGCCTGGGCGAGCAGGGCGCCGCACAGCGTGACGGCGAACGACACCAGCGGCACACCGCCGAGCGCGGCGTAGGGCGTGAACAGTGACTCACCCTGGCTGAAGGCGACGCGCGCCCACGGGAACCCGCCGATGGGCACCAGGCTGCGGGCCCACTCCATCAGCACCCACAGGCCGCCGAACCACACGGGCCATGCGGGCAGCCTGAACACGAGCGCGGCCAGGGCGGCCATGGCGGCGTAGAACAGGCTCTCGGTGCCGACCAGCATGAACCAGACGTCGTCGCCGATGGTGCGCACCCAGGCGACGGTGGGCAGCAGGAAGACGGCCGCCGACAGGTAGCCGAGCCAGGCGGCGCGCCTGGGACGGGTGCGGTAGAGGGAGGCGACGATGAGGCCGATGCCCAGGGGGGCGCACAGCCACCAGTCGAGCGGCGGGAAGGCGGTGTAGAGGGCGAGACCGCCGGCGACGGCCGCCACGACCCTGCCCAGCAGCACCCACCGCGACTCCCGCCCGGCTTCCGGTCCGGCGATCGGCCGCTCGCTACCCCGCTCCCCGCCTCCGCCCCGCGCTCCGGGACCGGATTGCGCATCGGAACCGGCCGGTTCCCCGGGCTCCGTGGGAGAGGACGGCTCGCTGTGAGAGGACGCGACGGTCGCCCCGTCGGTCTCGGTTGCGGACCCGGCTCCGGCTGCGGCCCCGGCGGCTGCGGAAGCGGGTGCCGGCTCCGAGGATGCTGCGGCCGCCGTGGCGGCGGTGGGCGGTGAGGTGGCCTCCGCGGGGGTGGCGGCAGGCTCGGATGGCCCGTCCGCGCGGCCCGGGCCGGGCCGGGCGGCGGGCGGTAGGCTCGTTCTCTCCTGAACCACTCCGGGGTCTCCTCGCCACCTCGCAAACGCCTGCTTGCGAAAACGCTACCGCCCCACGGCCGCGCTCGGGTCTGCACGGCACCCGGAAGATCGAAATATCGCCCCTAGAAGGGGGTAGGGGGAACGGGGCGGCAGGGTGATCCCGTGACGGAACGGGACCACCCGGCGCAGTGGCGGTCCGGCGCACGAGAGCGGGAAGAGGGCCCGGAAACCCTTCGGACCGGATCCGTCTCGTCGGCGGCGAGCTCGGAATTCCGTTGTCTACTGGGCTCCCGGACCCGTCCCGGGTCCAACCCCCCGCCCGGTTGGGGTGCCCCGACTCGACGGACCGACGGCCCTGCACCTGGCTGTGTGGACGAAGTCACGCTCCGTCACGGACGCAGGATCCGGCGATGTCAGAGACGGCCAACCGGCCAAGTCCCGTGCTGGACTGCGCAGCAAACTACCGACTCCACCTCAGATGTCAACCGTGTCCCGATCAGCAGAAACATCAAGTTTTCGCAGGTAGGACATGTTTGACCGGTGGCGCTAAAGCCGGTCAAAGCCCATTAGCGGGCGCCGGAGAGCGGCTTGGCAAGCCCTGGAGGGCCTGCGAAAGCGGCCGCTCGTGGACGACCCCGAGCCGTTGTGTCGCACGTGTGAGAGCAACATACAGGTCGCTGGGCCCTCGTGGCGACTGGGCGGCGATGAGGTCGGGCTCGGCCACGATGACCGAGTCGAACTCCAGCCCCTTGGCGTCCGTCACGCCCATCACGGCCACGGGCGCGTCCAGGGCCTCGGCTCCCCTGGCCCGGCCGGCCCCCGGCGAGACCACCACGGTGCCGGTCACGACGGCGGCGACCTCCGTGCCGAGGGTGGACAGCAGCGCGTCGGGCACCACCACGGCCACCTTGCCGCCCTCGCCGACCTCCGCCTTGGCCAGCCCTGGCAGGGCCGACAGGGGCGCCGACCACGGCTCCACGCCGAGCTCGCGGACGGAGGTGGGGGCCTTCAGCGCGGGGTCGATGGTGGCCAGGACCCGGGCGGCCACGGCCATCAGCTCCACCGGGGTGCGGTAGTTGACGGTCAGCCGCTCCTGGCGCCAGCGCCCGGCCACGTACGGGTCGAGCACCTCCTCCCACGAGCGGGCCCCGGCCGCCGAGCCGGTCTGGGCGATGTCGCCGACGATCGTCATCGACCGGGTCGGGCAGCGCCGCATGACCGCCCGCCACGCCATCGGCGACAGCTCCTGCGCCTCGTCCACGATCACGTGACCGTAGGCCCAGGTGCGGTCGGCGGCGGCGCGTTCGGCGGTGGTGAGGTAGGGGCCCTCGCCGCGCTGGCGCTCGGCCAGGCGTTCGGCGTCCATGACGTCGGACAGGCCCGTCAGCTCCAGGACCTCGCGGGCGTAGGAGAGCTCGGCCTCGCGCTCGCGTTCCTCGGCCTGGCGGGCGGCGGCCAGCTCCTCCTCGGCCTGCAGCGCGCTGGCGCGCAGCACCTGCTCGTCGATCTCGCCGAGCAGTTCGGCGGCCTCGTCGAGCAGGGGGACGTCGGACTCGGTCCACTCCCCTCCGTCGCGGCGCAGGAGCCCGCGCTCCTCGGGCGTCAGGGCGGAGGCGGCGTAGCCGAGGCGGTCGGCGGAGCCGTACAGGCCGAGCAGGAGGCGCTGCGGCGTCAGGTACGGCCACAGCCGGTTGAGCGCGGACTTGACCACCGGTTCGGTACGCAGCTCCTCGCGCAGGTCGGCCAGCTCCTCCTCGTCGATGAGCCCCTTGCCGATCTTGCGGGCCTGCTGCCTGGCCAGCGCGTTGAGCAGCGACCGGACGAACACGGCGCGGGCCTGGTTGTGCGGGCGGCGCGAGCGGGTGGCCTTGTTCCGTGCGGCGTCCAGCATGGAGCGGTCGATGGTGAGCGTGATGCGGCCGATGGCGAGCTCGATCGGCTGGCGCGGCACCTTCTGCCGGTCGCGCACGGCCTTGGCGATCACCTCGGCCATGCGCGGGTCGCCCTTGAGCGCGGCCACCTCGGACCGCTCCCTGGCACTGGCGGTCACGCCGGGGTAGAGCTCGCCGACCGTGGACAGCAGCACGTCGGTCTCGCCGAGCGAGGGCAGGACCTGCTCGATGTAGCGCAGGAAGGTGAGGTTGGGGCCGATGATGAGCACGCCGCGGCGCTCCAGGCGCTCCCTGTGGGTGTAGAGCAGGTACGCGGCCCGGTGCAGGGCCACGACCGTCTTGCCGGTGCCGGGGCCGCCCTGGACGACCAGCACGCCGTTGAGGTCGCTGCGGATGACGCGGTCCTGCTCGAACTGGATGGTGGCGACAATGTCGCGCATGCGGCCCGTGCGCCGCTCGTCGAGCGCGGCCAGCAGCGCGGCCTCGCCGTTGAGCGTGGCCCGGTCGTCGTCGGTGAGCGAGTCGAGGTCGAGCAGGTCGTCGTCCACGCCGACCACGGCGCGCCCCTTGGTCTGCAGGTGGCGGCGCCTGGTGACGCCCATCGGGGCGGCCGGGGTGGCGCGGTAGAACGGCTGCGCCACGGGGGCCCGCCAGTCGATGAGCAGGCGCCGCTGCTCGTCGTCGGTCAGGCCGAGCTTGCCGATGTACAGCCGGCCCTCGTCGACGTGATCCAGCCGTCCGAAAACCAGGCCGCGCTCGACCGCCCAGAGCCGGGCGAGGCGCGAGGCGTACATGTCGGCGAACGTGTCGCGCTCGGACCTGTTCTGCATCGTGCCGACGGCGCCCGCGGCCAGCACCTCTTTGAGCTGCCGCTGGGTACGCTCGCGCAGCGTGTCGAGGCGGTCGTACAGGCCGGTGACGTACGCCTGCTCCCTGGCGAGCTCTGTTTGACGAGTTGCCGCCTGACCATTATTGTGGTTAATGGGACACTCCGGGCCATTCTGCTTGTTGTTACGACAAACGACGACATTAGCACGCCTGTAGAGGCACCTTCATCACTTTCCCCCTTTCCCGCGTACGGTTACGTCTTGGTTTCGACCCTTGACCGCCGGGCGCGGGCCTTTTTATGGTCGTCTCAAGTTAGGAAAGTTTCCTAACCTTGCTGAAGGAGACGCCGTGAGCGGTCCGGTTCCGGGGACCCCCAGTCTGCTACGCGCCATCAATGATCGCGCCGCCCTGCAGGCCCTCCTCGAACGCGGCCCGCTGACCCGTCCCGAGATCGGCGCGCTCACCGGCCTGTCCAAGCCCACGGCGTCCCAGCTCCTGTCCCGGCTGCAGCAGGCGGGGCTGGTCGTGCTGGACGGCGTCAGGGAGGGCCTGCCGGGCCGTACGGCGGAGGTCTACCGGATCAACCCGGCGGCGGCGTACGTGGCCGCGCTCGACGTCACCCCCGACCGGATCGAGGCCAAGGTGGCCGACATCACCGGCACGGTCGTCGGCGAGCACACGCTCCCGACGCCGCGCCGGCCGCACGGCGAGCTGGTGGACCGGCTCAACGCCGCGCTGCGCGGCGCGGACCCGCCGGACAAGCTGCGCCGGGTCGTGATCGGCGTGCAGGCCGCGATCGACCCGACCACCGGCAGGCTCGGGTACGCCGCGGCCAAGGACGTGCCCGGCTGGCAGATGCCCGACCTGGTGCCGGCGCTCAGCTCGGGCCTCGGTGTCCCGGTGGACGTGGAGAACAACGTCAACCTGGTCGCGATCGCCGAGCAGGCGCACGGCGCCGCGCGCGACCACCGGGACTTCGTGCTGCTGTGGGCGGACGAGGGCATCGGCTCGGCCATCGTGCTGGGCGGGCGGATGCACCGGGGCGCCACCGGCGGCGCGGGCGAGGTGGGCTACATGCCGACCCCGGGCGCGCCGACGGCCCGCGAGGCCGGCCGCTACGCCAACCACGGCTACCAGGCGCTGACGGGCGGGCCGGCGGTGCTCAAGCTGCTGCGCTCGTACGGCGTGCGCGGCACCGACTTCCGCCACGCCGTCGCCAACGCCGTACGCGCGGCGGCCCGGACCGGGCAGAAGGCCGACGACGCCAGGGCCGGGCTGCGCGACATCGCCGCCCGCCTGGCCGTGGGCCTGGCCGCCATCACCTCGGTGATCGACCCCGGGCTGATCGTGCTGACCGGCGGCGTGGTGCTGTCGGGCGGCGAGACGCTGCGCGAGCTGGTCGAGCACGAACTGCACGCCCTGACCATCCCCCGCCCCCGTGTCCGCCTGTCGAGCGTGGACGGCAACCCCGTCCTGGCCGGCGCCCTCGATCTCGCCCTCGACGCCGTACGCGACGAGGTCTTCAGCTCCACCGTTCCGTCATGATCCATGACAGGAGGCACCCCCCGTGCGCTTCGTCCCCCTGGCGGTCGCCGCGGCACTCGCGCTGACCGCGTGCACCGCCAACCGGGAGGCCGGGCCCTCCCTCGGCGCCCAGCCCAAACCCTCAGGGTCCGCCTCGCAGGCCCTGCCGGCGGCCACGCTCGAGCTGTGGCACGGCTTCTCCACCGACGCCGAGGTCAAGGCGTTCGAGGCGGCCATCGCCGGCTTCAACAAGAAGTTCCCGCAGATCACCGTCAAGGCCGTGAAAGGCGTCCAGGACGACCAGATCACCCAGGCCATCCGCGGCGGCAAGGCGCCGGACGTGGCGGCCTCGTTCACGACCGACAACGTCGCACAATGGTGCAGGTCGGGATCGTTCCAGGACCTCACGCCCGTGATCGCGCAGGACGGCGTGGACCTGTCGGTGCTGCCGGCGGTGGCGCGCTCCTACTCGGGCTTCGAGGGCAAGCAGTGCACGCTGCCGCTGCTGGCCGACGCCTACGGCCTCTACTACAACAAGGCCCTGATGAAGGGCGAGCAGCCGCCCAAGACCCTGAGCGAGCTGACCGAGCTGGCCAAGAAGCTGACGGTCAGGGACGCCGACGGCGAGATCAAGGTGGCCGGCTTCATCCCGACCGTCCAGTACTACGAGAACAGCCCCAGCCACCTCGGCCCCATGGTCGGCGCCAAGTGGTACAACGACGACGGCACCTCGGCCATCGGCTCCGACCCCGCCTGGAAGGAGCTGCTGACCTGGCAGAAGGAGCTCGTCGACTGGTACGGCCACGACAAGCTGGAGAAGTTCCGCAAGAGCCTGGGCGACGAGTGGAGCGCCGAGCACCCGTTCTTCAAGGGCAAGGTCGCCATGATCCTCGACGGCGAGTGGCGCAACGCCATGATCGCCAATGACGCGAAGGACCTGGACTACGGCACCGCTCCCCTGCCCGTCGCCGACGACCGCCCCGAGCTGTACGGCAGCGGCTTCACCGCCGGCACCGTGATCGGCGTGCCGAAGGGCGCCAGGCACCCGCAGCACGCCTGGGAGCTGATCAAGCACCTGACCATGGACACCGGCTCCCTGGTGACCCTGTCGAACGCCCTGCGCAACGTCCCCACGACGAAGGCGTCGATGGAGTCCCCCGACCTCGCCAAAGACGCAAATTTCACGACCTTCCTGGACATCTTCGCCCACCCGAAGACCTCGACCCTGCCCGCCAGCGTCAACAGCGTCTTCAACCAGGAGGCCTTCGCCACCTTCATCGCCAAGTGGGAGAAGGGCGACGTGCCGGACCTGGACGCCGGCCTGAAGGACGTGGACAAGCAGATCAACGACAAGCTGAAGCTGTCCGGAGGCTGACCGGTGGCCACCCTGACTCCCGCGCCGCCGCCCGCTCCGGCCCCCGCGCCGATGTGGCGGCGGCGCGGGGAGGGCCCGCGCGCCCTCCTCTGGCTGTCGCCGTGGCTGGTCGGCGTGTCGATCTTCTTCGTCTACCCGCTGGTGTCCACGGTGTACTTCTCCTTCCACCGCTACGACATGTACACCCTCGAGTTCGTCGGCCTGGCCAACTACCGCTACCTGCTCCAGGACCCCAGGGTGCTCACCTCGGCGGGGAACACGCTGTGGCTGGTGCTCGTCATGGTCCCGGCCACCGTGCTGTTCTCGCTGGGCCTGGCCCAGCTCGTGATCAGGCTGAAGGCCGGCTCCGGGTTCTTCCGGACGATCTTCTACCTGCCCTCGCTGGTGCCGGTGACCGCGGGCACGATCACGTTCGTGTTCCTGCTGAACCCGTCCACCGGGCCGTGGAACCAGTTCCTGGCCCTGTTCGGGATCGACGGCCCCGACTGGTTCGGCGACCCGGCCTGGTCCAAGCCCAGCCTGACGCTGCTGTCGCTGTGGAGCTGCGGCCAGCTCGCCGTGATCTTCATGGCGGCGCTGCTCGACGTGCCCCGGCACCTGTACGAGGCCGCGGCCATCGACGGCGCGGGCGCCTGGCGGCAGTTCCGCAGCGTGACGCTCCCGGTGATCGCGCCCGTGCTGATGTTCGCCCTGGTCACGAACATCATCTACGCCCTGCAGTACTTCGCGCAGGCGATGATCGCCTCCCGGGTGGCCTCGGGCGCGACCGACTCGCCGGGCAGCTCGTTCTCCCCCGGCTACCCGGACGAGTCGCTGCTCACGCTGCCGCAGTGGCTGTTCCAGGCCGGGTTCCGCGACTACTCCATGGGGTACGCGTCCGTGCTCGCGCTGCTCCTGTTCGGCACCGCGATGATCTTCACGCTGATCCTGCTGCGGCAGTTCCGCCGGGCCGAGGAGGGCTCATGAGCGCCACCGTCACCGCGCCGCGCCGCGTCCTCGCGCCGAGCGCCCGCCGCGACGGGACCAGGGCGCGCAGGCGGCGGGTGCTGCTGTGGATCGCCACGCACGCGCTGGCCATCGCGCTGGCGCTGATGTTCCTGGCGCCGGTGGTGTTCATCGCGCTGACCGCGCTGATGACCGACGAGCAGGCGCTGACCAGCGACCTGTGGCCGCGCACCTGGAACTGGGCGAACTTCGCCGAGGTGTTCGAGAAGTCCCTGCTGCTGCGGTGGGCTGGCAACACGCTCATGTACGCGGCGCTCGGGACGCTGTTCACCGTGGTGTCGTCGGTGCCGGTGGCCTACGCGCTGGCCCGGTTCCGCTTCCGGGGGCGGCGGGCGGCGTTCCTGCTGGTCGTCACCGCCATGATGCTGCCGCCGCAGGTCGTGGCGGTGCCGATCTACCTGGTGTGGGCGCGGCTGGGGCTGACCGACAGCCTGTGGCCGCTGATCCTCCCGATGCTGCTCGGCGACGCGTTCTCGATCTTCCTGTTGCGGCAGTTCCTCGTCACGATCCCGCGCGACTACACCGACGCGGCGAAGGTGGACGGCTGCTCCGACTTCAGGACGCTGATCAGGGTGATCCTGCCGATGGCCCGCCCGGCGGTCGCGGCGGTGGCCCTGTTCCAGTTCTTCTACTGCTGGAACGACTACTACGGGCCGCTGCTGTACGCCGGCGTCGAGCAGGAGAACCTGACGCTGTCGCTCGGCCTTGCCACGTTCAAGGCGTTCCACAGCGTGCAGTGGAACCTCACCATGGCGGCCACGCTGCTGGTGACCGCGCCTGTGATCATCGTGTTCTTCCTCGCCCAGCGGGTCTTCATCGAGGGCGTTACTTTGACGGGAGTGAAGGGTTGAGACTCGCGGTGGTCGGGGGCGGCTCGACGTACACGCCGGAGCTGGTCGACGGGATCGCGCGGCTGCGCGACGAGCTGCCGGTGACGGAGCTGGCCCTGATCGATCCGGACGCCGGGCGGCTGGAGCTGGTGGCGGGGATGTCGCGGCGCATGCTGGCGCACGCGGGGCACCCGGCGCGCGTGCTGGCCACCTCCTCCGTCGCGGAGGGGGTGGCCGGGGCGGCGGCGGTGCTGATCCAGCTCAGGGTCGGCGGGCAGGCGGCCCGCGAGGTCGACGAGACGCTGCCGCTGCGGTGCGGCTGCGTGGGGCAGGAGACGGCGGGCGCGGGCGGGCTGGCCAAGGCGCTGCGCACGGTGCCGGTGGTGCTGGAGATCGCCTCGACGGTGCGCGAGGTGGCCCCCGAGGCGTGGATCGTGGACTTCACGAACCCGGTCGGCATCGTCACCAGGGCGCTGCTCGACGCCGGGCACCGCGCCATCGGGCTGTGCAACGTGGCGATCGGCTTCCAGCGCCGCTTCGCCGCGGCCCTGGGCGTCGACCCCGCGCGGGTCTCGCTCGGCCACGTCGGGCTCAACCACCTGACCTGGGAGCGGGCGGTCCACCTCGACGGCGAGGACGTCCTGCCCGCGCTGCTGCGCGAGCACGGCGAGGAGATCGCCGGCAGCCTGGGGCTGCGGCCGGAGCTGCTGCGCCGGCTCGGCACGATCCCCTCCTACTACCTGCGCTACTTCTACGCCCACGACGCGGTGGTGCGCGAGCAGCGCTCGAAGCCGTCGCGGGCGGCCGAGGTGGCGGCGATGGAGGCGCGGCTGCTGGAGCTGTACGCCGACCCCGGCGTGGTGACCAAGCCGGAGCTGCTGGCGCAGCGGGGCGGGGCGTTCTACTCGGAGGCGGCGGTGGCGCTGGTCGCCTCGCTGCTCGGCGACCGGGGCGACACGCAGGTGGTGAACGTGCGCAACGCCGGCACGCTGCCGTTCCTCGGCGACGAGGCGGTGATCGAAGTGCCCGCGGCCGTCACCGCCACCGGGGCCGCGCCGCTGCCGGTGCCGCCCGTGGAGCCGCTGTACGCGGGGCTGATCGCGCACGTGTCGGCGTACGAGACGCTCGCCCTGGAGGCGGCCCTGCACGGCGGCGCGGACCGGGTGCGGGACGCGCTGCTCGCCCATCCGCTCGTCGGGCAGGACGAGACCGCCGAGGAGCTGGCGGGGCTGCTGCTGGAGGCCAACCGGGCGCACCTGCCGTGGACGGTGGGCTAGTGGCGCGCGCCCGGCTCGTGCTGGCCGTGGACGGCGGCAACAGCAAGACCGACGTGGTGGTGGTTTCGGAGCACGGGGAGGTGCTCGCCACGGGCCGCGCGGGGCCGTTCACGCCGCAGCGGGACGGCGTGGCGGCGGCGGTGGACGTGGTGGCGGCGGCCCTCACCACCCTGCCCGTCGACGGACTGCCCATGGACGGCTTCGACCACATGTCCGCCTGCCTGGCCGGCGCGGACCTGCCGGTCGAGGAGGAGGCGCTGGCCCGGGAGTTCGCCGCCCGGGGGTTCGCGGCGGACGTGGTGGTGCGCAACGACACGTTCGCGCTGCTGCGGGCCGGCGCGTCGGCGCCGTGGGGGGTGGCCGTGGTGTGCGGGGCGGGCATCAACGCGGTCGGCGTCTCCCCCGGCGGCACGGTGGCCCGCTTCCCGGCGCTGGGCCGCATCAGCGGCGACTGGGGCGGCGGGCAGAGCCTGGCGGAGGAGGCGCTGTGGCACGCCGCGCGCGCCGAGGACGGCCGGGGCGAGCCGACCGCGCTGACCGGCGTGGTCACCGCTCACTTCGGCACGGCGACGGTCGAGGAGCTCGTGCTGGCCCTGCACTTCGGCCGGGTGCCGGAGGACCGCCTGCACGAGCTGTCCCCCGGCGTGCTGGCGGCGGCCGGTGACGGCGACGCGGTGGCCGGGGCGCTGGTGGCGCGGCAGGCGGAGGAGGTGACGGTGATGGCGCAGGTGTGCCTGCGCCGGCTCGGCCTGCTGGAGACGCCGGTGGAGGTGGTGCTGGGCGGTGGCCTGCTGACCGCCCGGGACCCGCTGCTGACCTCGCTGCTGGACGCGGGCTTCGCGCTGCGGGCGCCGCGGGCCAAGATCGTGGTGGCGGACCTGCCGCCGGTCATGGGGGCGGCGCTGCTCGGCCTGGAGCGGCTGGGAGCCTCCGAGGCGGCCAAGGCGCGCCTGCGCGGCCACTACGAGCCGCCGCCCCCGCGATGACCAGGGCCGCGGCCAGCGCGTACGCCGGAGTGCCCGCCCCCGGCACCAGGTACGCCGCCGCGCCCGCCAGCGGGACCCCGAGCCACTCCCAGCGGCCGTCGAGGGCCACCAGGGCGACGACCAGCAGCGCGTACCAGGAGTAGCCGGGGGTGAGCAGCAGCAGGGCCGAGCCGGTCAGCAGCAGGGCGCCGCGTTCGGGGCGGTCGGGGTCGCCGTGCCGCAGGACGTGGAACAGCAGCGCCGCCAGGACGGCCAGGACCGCCGGCAGGGCCCAGGAGTCGGGCAGGAGCCAGCGCACCAGGCCGTACCGGTCGCGGGCGCCGGCCTCGTCGTAGCCCTCCTCGGCCAGGTACCCGGACAGGTAGCCGAGCACGGAGGAGCGGGAGGCGAGCACGTACGGGAGGTAGGCGGCGGCGACGAGCAGGACGGCGGGCAGGAGCGTGCGGAGCGCCCGCCGCGCCCCCTCCCGGCCGGCCAGGGCCCCCGACAGCGCGCCGGGCAGCGCCACGGCGGGGACGAGCTTGATCGCGACCGCTGCCCCGAGCAGCAGGCCCCGCCCTGCCACGGCGCCCCTGGGGACGGCGCCGAGGGCGAGGACGACGGCGGCCACGGCGAGCAGGTCCACGTGCGCGTTGTTGACCGCCTCCATGGGCACGGCCGGGCACCACGCCCAGCACGCCGCCCAGTACACCGCGCGGTTCGCCGCCCGGCGGCGCAGCACGACCAGCACGACCAGCACCCCCGCCGCCACCAGCGCCCCCGCGACCTGCAGCGGCGCGTGCCTGGCCCCCTCGGGCGAGAGCCGGTCCACCAGCAGGAAGTACGCCTCCGCCAGCGGGGGATAGATCGTGTGCACGCCGGGCCGGTTGATCCGCGTGCACGTGTCCCCTTCGACCGGGTAGAAGTGACCCTCGGAGCAGGCGGGGAACAGCCAGGGGTCGCGCAGGGCGGCCAGGGCCGGGTCGGCCGGGGCGTGGTCGTAGGGGGACAGGCCGGCCGCCTGGACGCGGCCGTCCCAGGCGTACCGGTAGGAGTCGGTGCTGGTCGCGGGCGGCCCGAGGAGCCCGGTGGCGATCACGGCCAGGCCGCCCGCCAGCACGAGCCGGCCGGCCGCCGGGCCGGGCACGCCGCGCAGGGCCCACACGGCGGCCGCGAACAGCGCCCAGGCGGCGCCGTACCACCAGGGCAGGCCCGCCGGGGCCGCGCGGAAGATCGCGGCCAGGACGGCCACCTGAGCGGCGAGCAGGGCGGCGGCGAGGAGCGTACGGCGGCTCATGGGGTGCAGCGTGGCACCGGAGCCGGCCCCCGGGGTGCGTCCGGAGGCATCCGTCCGCATTTCGTAAGGGCTTGACGCGGCCGGTCAGGCGCTGTCGGGGCCGGGGGCGGGCTCGCTGGTGACGTCGGGGGAACGGTGCTCGTAGGGGGTGCTCAGGACGACCGTGGTGCGGGTCGAGACGTTGGCCGAGGCGCGGATCTGCTGCAGGAGGTCCTCCAGCGCCACCGGCGAGGCCACCCGGACCTTGAGGATGTAGCTCTCGTCGCCGGCCACGCTGTGGCACGCCTCGATGGCGGCCAGGTGGGCCAGCCGCTCGGGGGCGTCGTCGGGCGCGGCGGGGTCGATCGGCTTGATCGACACGAACGCGGTCAGCGGCAGCCCCACGGCGTCGTGGTCGATGATCGCGGCGTAGCCGCGGACGACTCCCCGCTTCTCCAGGCGGCGTACGCGCTGGTGCACCGCTGAGACCGAGAGCCCGGTCTCCCTGGCCAGGTCGGTGAAGCTCATGCGGCCGTCATGGGCCAGCAACGTGACGATCCGGCGGTCGATCTCCTCCATCGGTCAAAGGTAGCCGGTGGTGGTCACGACATGGTCCCGACCGGGGTGACCCCTCTGCGCATCGCGTGCTCGACGAGCGTGATGAGCACCTCCCTGCCGGAGTCGCGGCGGCGGGCGTCGCAGCGCACGATGGGGATGTCCGGCTCCAGGCCGATCGCCGAGCGCACCTCGCCGACGGTGAACGGCGTGGTGCCCTCGAAGCAGTTGAGCGCCACGATGAACGGCTGGCCGCGCTTCTCGAAATAGTCGACGGCCGGGAAGCAGTCGTCCAGGCGGCGGGTGTCGGCCAGCACCACGGCGCCCAGCGCGCCCATGGCCAGCTCGTCCCAGACGAACCAGAACCGCTCCTGGCCCGGGGTGCCGAACAGGTAGAGCATGTAGTCGTTACGGATGGTGATGCGGCCGAAGTCCATGGCCACGGTGGTGGTGAGCTTGCGCTCCACGCCCGACAGGTCGTCGATGTGCGTGCCCACCTGGGTGAGCGCCTCTTCCGTGCGAAGAGGCCGGGTCTCGGACACGGCGCCGACCATGGTGGTCTTGCCCGCGCCGAATCCACCCGCGATCAGAATCTTGATCGCGGTCGGCAGCCGCCAACGGTCTGTGCGACCGAATTCCATCCAGCACCGCCCGTACATATCCCGCGCATGCGTGACCCCACCCCTGAGGTGCCGTGGTCAGTGGTACCTGTCAAGGCGCGTTGAGGAGATCGATCCACATGCCTGGCAACGAGACACCCTAGCAACGCCACATTTTCCACTCAAGCCGCAAACTTTTACAAGAAACAAAATGTCACGTTTTGTTGCATCGAGCCCCGATATTCGCCGATCTAACAAGTCAAGAGTCAAGATTGTCTGTCATGGAATCAGACGAGGCCGTTACGTGGCCCGATCGTAGCCCGAAACATCGGTGAATCCGGCACTGAAACCGATCTGTCTTCGCAGGTAGGCGGCCGTACGGGGACTGTGCTCGGCCACCGGGCCGATGAGGTCCTCGGCCTCGCGCGCCAGCTCCGCCATGGCCGCGGCCACGTCGGCGCGGTCCACGCCCAGCGCCAGCACGTTGAGGTCGCCCCAGCTCAGGTCCCGGCGATAGGTGGCCATGTCGCCGAGCAGGTGCAGATAGCGCTGCACCTGCCGGCTGACGCCCCACAGCTCCTCCAGATGGGCCTTCGCCCAGTCGTCGGCCGTGTAGATCCAGTGCGAGAGGTCCACGAAGCACGAGCCCCGGCTGTCGGCGTTGTCGACGTAGCGGGCCAGCGTCGGCAGGGCGTGGGTCTCCCGCCACACCCAGGCCGTGGTCATGCCCAGCAACATCTTCGCGAGCTGGTTGCGCCAGATCCAGCGCAGGTCGCCGAACTCCTTGACGGTGGCCAGCTCGTCGCGCAGGTCCGCGAGGAACCGGGTGACCGCCGAGCGCGGCACGGCCCCTTCGGCGACGGACAGGCACTCGCGGGTCAGGCGGTTGACCTGCTCGCGGGTGGTCGCGGTGTGGTCGACGAGCCGGTCCACGGCCATGACCCACAGGGCGGCCCGGTTGACCACCTTCAGCCGGGCCGCGCCGGCCCAGGGGGCGCTGAAGGCGTTGGAGAGGGTCAGGCCGTTGACGAGGTCGGCACCGAAGGCCGCGACGGGGAACAGCCCGGTGTACATCTGGGCGCACCGCCGCAGGTCCCTGCCGCACTCCGCGGCCAGCGCGCACGTCCTGCCGAGCTCGAACGCCTGCTCCAGCTCGTCGTCCCGCACCCTAGGGCCGCTCGATCGGCTCGCGGATCATGGGCGACGACCCCCAATACCCGGATATACACCTGTAGGGGAATTGTTTCATGATCACGAGCTCCCGATCAAGGTATCAGCAGCCTGGCCGATCAGCCTGCTCCGCTGCCCGGGAACGACACCTCCCCGGGCAGCGGGCCGTCATGACGCCCGGCCGCAGGCGGCGAGCTTGGTGGTCAGCGCCACTCGCGAGCTGATCCCGAGCTTGGTGTAGATCTTGCCGATGTGATACTCGACGGTCTTGACGCTGATGAGCAGCTCCCTGGCGATCTGCCGGTTCGTCAGGCCCCCGGCCACCAGCGTGGCGGTGCTGAGCTCCTGCGGCGTGAGCCCGAGCCGTACGGTGGCGGGCGGCTCCAGCCCGCACGCCTCCAGCTCGTGGGCGCACCGCTCGGCCGGCGGGCGCGCCCCCAGCCGCTCGAAGATGGCGCGCGCCGCCCCGAGCCGCTCGGCCGCCGCCCGGCGCCGCCCGGTGCGGCGCAGCAACCGGCCCAGGTCGAGCAGCACCCGCGCCTCCTCCAGGGGGCACACCCCCGACTCCACCAGCGCCAGCGCGCCGGCGAACCGCTCCTCGGCCTGGGTTGGAACGTTCCTCGCGGCCACCAGCAGCCCCGCCAGCCGCAGCCGCTCGGCCCGGGCGCGCACCCCGGGCCCGCCCTCGCCGTACGCCGCCAGCGCCCGCTCGGCCTCCTCCAGCCGCCCGTCGGCGACCAGCGCCTCGATCCTGGCGGGCCCCGGGTCCGGCACGAACGGGTCCCCTTCCCCGTCCGGCACCTCGCCCGCGCCCAGCAGCGCCATGGCCAGCCCGGCCTGCCGCTCCCCCATGGCGTGCCGCATCCCCCGGGCGGCGGTCCCGGCGGCCATGGCGTGCGCCAGGGCCCGCTCGTGATCACCGCGGGCGGCCAGGGGCGCCACGCACGCCGCCTCCAGGCACGGCAGCAGCCACCGCTGCCCGAGCGCCGTCGCCTCGGCCAGGGCGCCCTCCGCGTGCGCCACGGCCTCGTCCCAGCGCGCCAGGGCGTGCTCGGCCGCGGCCAGCAGCCCGGTGGCCAGCAGCCGCTGCTGCGGCAGCCCCGCGGCGGCCACGGCCCGCTTGAGCACGGCACACGCCTGGCCCGCCTCGTCGCGTGCCAGGTGCCCCACAGCCGCGGCGAGACCGCCGGCCGGCGTGCCGGCGCCGGGTGCCCCGCCCAGCGCCAGCACGTCCCACGGCCTGGCGACCGCGCCCTGGATGGGCTGCTCGATCGCCAGACGGGCCCAGTGCGCCGCCGCCGTGCGGTCCCCCGTGACCAGGTGCAGCCAGGCCAGCTGCTCGGCCACGTCGGCGGCCGATCCGGGCTCGGTGTGCCGCCACGCCTCGGCCAGCAGCTCGGACGCCTCCTCGAAGCGCCCGGCGGCCAGCGCGAGCCGTCCCAGCACGTACCGGCGCACCGGGCGCGGGTCGGCGTTGCGTGCCGCGGCGAGCCTGGACGCGCGGAGCACGTCGCCCCCGATGAGGACGTGTTCCAGCACGGCCGTACGCAGCTCGTCGCGGCGCGCCGTCGACTCGGTGAGCCCGGCGGCCAGGTCGAGATGGGCGGCGGCCTCCTGCCACAGCCCGTGTTGCGCGGCCTTGGCGGCGAACCTGGCCAGCTCCTCCGCCAGCGGCTCGTCCGGCCCGCCCGCCGCGGCGGCCCGGTGCCGCAGCGCCGCGCCGTCGTCGTCGGTCAGCCGGGAGGCGGCCAGGTGCATCCGCGCCCGCGCGCCCGCGCCGATCCCGTCGTACGCGGCGGCCCGCGCCAGCGGCTCGGGGAGGTCGACCAGGCGGCCGGGCAGCTCGCGCAGCAGCCCGGCGGCGACGGCCTCCTCCAGGGCGTTCAGCGGCTCGTCGATCCCCGTGGCGACGGCCGCGGCCACGTGCAGCGGGCAGTTCCCGCCCAGGACGGCGCACGCCGCCACCAGCCGCCTGGCGGGCGGAGCACAGGCGTGCAGGCGGCGGGCGAAGGGCCGCTGGTACGTCCCCGGTGCCGGCAGCCGCGCGCTGTCGTCGTCCAGGACCGCCGGCGGCAGCGCGGCCAGCAGGGCACGGGCGTGCAGCGGGCTGCCCAGGGTGTGCCGGCGCAGCCGTGCGGCGGCCGCCTCGCCGAGCGTGACGCCCAGTTCGGGGCCGGTGGCGAGTTCGGCCAGCTCGGCCGCGCTCAGGCCGCCCAGCGCGATGCGCAGGGTGCCGTCACCGGTCAGCAGCCGCCGCAGGCCCTCCGGCAGCCACGGGTCGGCGAGGTCGCGGCAGGCCACCAGGACCAGCACCCGGCCCGCCCGTACCCGCCGCAGGACGTAGCTCAGGGCCCGCAACGACGCCCGGTCCGCCCACTGGGCGTCGTCGACCACCACCGCCAGCACCTCCCCGGCCGGCAGCCCCGCGACGAGGTCACAGGCCGCCTGCCCGGCCACGCACGCGTCCGGCTCCCCCGCCGCCGGCCGCTCGACTGCCCCCAGGCCCAGCAGTGCCGCCTCCCGCATGAGCTCCCGCATGACCCCCAGCCGGAGCTCCCGCTCGCTCTCCTCGCCGCTGACGGCCAGCACCCGCACGCCCGCCTCCCCGCCGAGCGCGTGGTGGATGAACGCGGTCTTACCGATCCCCTCCGGACCTTCGACCGCCACCCTCCTGGCGGACCCCCCACCCGCCGCGCGCAGCTCCGCGCGCAGAAGGGCGAGCTCCTCCGTCCTGCCGACGTACATGCGCACTCCCTCCGCCGCCCTCGCCCATCCCAGAGCCGCGGCACCGGTGCCTGATACACCGCACACCGCCTCGAACCGGCCATACGCGTCAGCAGCCCGCGTTCAGCGGCGCGTCAGGCACCCCCCAGGCGGCGGTCGCGTCGTCGTGCCGCTTGCCCCGGACCGGCCCCCGCTCCGCCTCCAGCTCCCGCACGGCCGCGATCAGCGCCGCCGGCCCCTCGCCCGCCAGCAGGCCGAGCACGGCCTCCCAGCTCCACCCGTACCATCGGCCAGCCGCGTGACCCCGTCCGTGAACACCCCGGCACCGCGCACCCCGGTCGCGTCCGTCTCCCCGACGAGGCTCTCCCGCGCCGCCTCGGGCCGCGCGCCCGCCACCCAGAACCCGCCAGGAGCGTTCCGCATCCGCCGCACCAGCTCCAGCGAGTACGGCCGCCCGCCCGGCAGCCGGTCCAGCCGGTCGTCACTCACCACCCGGACCCCGCCGTCCACCAGCGAGAGCGCCACCGCCGAATCCCCCAGCACGAGGTGTTCCAGCCGCCCCCGGCCCCCGCACCGCACCATGGCGACCGTCGCCGACGGCGAGTCGGGGTTGCCCAGGTCGCAGGTGCCCGAATGCGCCGCCCCCGCGGCCTCGATGGCCGCCTCCAGGACCGCCGCCAGCGGGGCGCCGTCATCGGCGGCCAGCCGCCGCGCCAGCTCCCCGCCGAGCCGCCCCACCAGCCAGGCGACGTCGTGGGAGCACCCGCTGTCCACTCCGGCCGCCGCCGTGGCCCCGTCGAGCACGACGATCCACGACGGCCCGGCGATCACCAGGTCCTCGTTGGGCCGCTCCGAGCCGGGCCTGGTGGCGTACGTGATCTCCGCGAACATGACAGCGACTGTGCCACAGCCGCCCCGCCTATCGTGGCAGCGTGACCACCCTCCAGCGCGCCCTCGCCGACCCGCCCCTGCCCCGCCTGCCCCAGGCGGCCGACGAGCTCCTGCGCTCGCTGGACGCGCCGCCCCGCCTGGCCGCACACCTGCGCGCGGTGCACGACGCGGCCCGCGACCTGACCGCCTGGCTGCGGGCCCGCCACCCGGCGATCGCCGTGGACCACGAGGCCGTCCTGTTCGGCGCCGCCACCCACGACATCGGCAAGTGCCTGCACCCGGGCGAGCTGTCCGGCCCCGGCTCGGCCCACGAGATCGACGGCCACCGGCTCCTGCTGGAGCGGGGCGTGCCCGAACGGCTGGCCCGCTTCGCCCGCACCCACGCCTCCTGGACGGAGGAGGGCACCACCCTCGAGGACCACCTGGTCAGCCTGGCGGACAAGGTGTGGAAGGCCAAGCGGGTGCCCGGCCTGGAGCAGCTCGTCGTGGACCGCCTCGCGGGCGCGGCGCCGGCCTGGCAGGTGTTCATGGAGCTGGACGACCTGCTGACCGGCATCGCCGGGGCCGCCGACGCCCGCCTGGCCTTCCAGAACGCCTACCCGGCCGCGAGCCCGAGGCGCTAGACGATCACCAGCTCGCGCGGCGTGTTGTTCAGCCGCTCGCCGCCGCTCTCGCCGCACACCACGATGTCCTCGATCCGGGCCCCGTGCCGCCCCGGCAGGTAGATGCCCGGCTCCACCGAGAACGCGAACCCGGCCTCCATCGGCTCCCCGTTGCCGGCGACGATGTACGGCTCCTCGTGCGTCTCGATCCCGATCCCGTGCCCGGTCCGGTGGATGAAGTAGTCGCCGTATCCCGCCTCGGCGATGACCTCGCGGGCGGCCGCGTCGATCGACTCGCACGACACCCCCGGCCGCACCGCCGCGCAGGCCGCCTCCTGGGCCTGGCGCAGCACCTCGTAGTAGGCGGCGAACTCGGCCGGCGGCTCCCCCACGCTGTAGGTGCGCGTGGAGTCGGAGCAGTAGCCGTTGTGCAGCTGCCCGCCGATGTCCACCACCACCGGCTCCCCGGCCTGGATGACCCGGTCGGACACGTCGTGGTGCGGGCTGGAGCCGTTGGGCCCGGAGGCGACGATCACGAAGTCGACGGTCTCGTGCCCGGAGGCCAGGATCGCCTCGGCGATGTCCCTGCCCACCTCGCGCTCGGTCCGCCCGGCGCGCAGGAACTCCGGCACCCTCCGGTGCACGGAGTCGATCGCCTCGCCGGCCTCGCGCAGCGCCGCCACCTCGCCGGGCGACTTGCGCATCCGCAGCTCCCGCAGCACGCTGCCGGCCAGCACCTGCTCGGCCCGCGGCAGCGCCTCGCGGAAGCGCAGGGACGACATCGCCCACATCCGGTCGGCCAGGCCCACCTTGGCCACCTGCCCGAGCCGCGCCGCCGCGATCGCGTAGGGGTCGTCGGTCTCGTCCCACGCCACGAAGTCCAGCCCCAGCCGCGCGGCGGGCGACGCCTGCGCGGCGGGCAGCTCCAGCCGGGGCACCATCATGTAGGCCTCCCCGGCGGCGGGCACGACGAGGCACGTCAGCCGCTCCAGCGGCTTGGCGTCGTAGCCGCTCACGTAACGCAGGTCGGGACCCGGGGTGAGGAGCAGGGCGTCGAGCCCGGCCTTGGCGGTGGCCTCCTGGACGGCGGCAAGACGGGAAACGGGATACAAGTCTGAGGACGTCACAGGGCCAATCTACTCGTTGGGCGCCTCCCTAAAATCCGCGAAAAGGTCTCACCACACGACAAGCCTCCGCTACACACCGTTCACGATCGATCACGTATTGTGGGGCCAATTGTCCAATTCCACCGCGCTTCGAGGATGAGAGCCATGGTCGACGTCATAGGCGCGGCCGAGCTGCTCGGCCACGAGACCGACGCCGAGATGCTCGCCGTACGGCTGGCTCACGCCCAGCGGCTCGGCAACATGGGCTGGGCGGAGTGGCACCTGCACACCGGCGAGACGATCTGGTCCGACCAGGTGTACGTGATCTTCGGCCGCGACCCGCGCGAGGGCCCCATAGCCCTGCCCGACCTGGCCGAGCATGTCGTGCCCGCCGACGTGGCCACGCTCGACCGCCTGCTGTGGTCGGCCGTGCAGGGCGTCGAGCCGGTGCGGGCCGAGTTCCGCATCCGGCGCGGCTCGGCGCCGGGCTCGGGCTCGGGCACGGGTTCAGGCGCGGGCACGGGCCCGGAGTCGGGCTCGGGCTCGGGCGACCTGCGCGACGTGCGGGTCGTGCTGGAACCGCTGGCCGGGCCCGGCGGCACGATCGGCATGCACGGCGTGATCCAGGACATCACCGGCCGCCGCCGCGCCGAACGCATGGTGTCGGAGTCGCGCCGCCAGCTCCTGGAGGCCCGCGAGCAGGCCGCCGAGGATCGCCACGTGATGCTCGCCCTGCGCGAGGCCATCCTGCCCGAGCCGGCCGGCTGCCTCGACCTGCCGCACACCAGGATCGCCGTGCGGTACGTGCCCGCCGAGAAGACCGCGAACCTCGGCGGCGACTGGTTCGAGGCCGCCCCGGCCTCCGACGGCCGCCTGCTGCTGGCCATCGGCGACGTCTCCGGGCACGGCCTGCCCGCGATCTCGCGCATGGCCCAGCTCCGCCACGCCCTCGTCGGCCTGGCCATGACCGGGCAGGCCGCCAACCGGCTGCTGGACTGGCTGAACGAGCTCGTCCTGCACCAGCTCAAGGACACCACCGCCACCGCGATCGTGGGCCACCTGGACCCGGAGACCCGGGTGCTCGCCTGGGCCCAGGCCGGCAACCTGGCGCCCATCCTGGTGCGCGACGGGGTGGCCAGCCAGCTGCCGCAGCCCAGGGGCGTGCTGCTCGGCGCCGCCGCCGGCCGCCCGTACGAGCTGGCCACCACCCGGCTGCTGCCCGGCGACCTGCTGCTGATGTTCACCGACGGACTCGTCGAGCGGCGCACCCGCGACATCGACGTCGGCCTCGACCTGGCCCTGGCCGCCGCCCGCCGGATCGGCGCCGCGGACCTGGACGGGCGCGCGAACGGAAGCACGATCGGGAGCACGATCGGGAGCACGGACGGGAGCACGGACGGGAGCACGGACGGGAGCACGGACGGGAGCATGGACGCGGGGCTGGACCGCCTGCTCGCCGACATCGGCGGCCCCAACCCGGAGGACGACGCGTGCCTGCTGGCGGTGGGCATCCCGGGGCCGTAGCGGCGCCCGACCGGCGAGGACCCGCCAGGAGTGCGACCATAGACGGGTGCTGATGCTTCTGGACACCCCGTCCCTCTACTTCCGCGCCTTCTTCGGCATCCCGGAGTCGATCAAGGCTCCGGACGGCTCGCCCGTCAACGCGGTACGCGGCCTCATCGACATGATCGCCACCCTCGTGCGCCAGCACTCCCCCACCGGGCTCGCGGCCACCATGGACGCCGACTGGCGGCCGGCCTTCCGGGTGGCGGCGATCCCCACGTACAAGGCCCACCGCGTCGCCCACGGCGACACCGAAGAGGTGCCCGAGGCGCTCGTGCCGCAGATCGCGGTGATCCAGGAGGTGCTCGACGCCCTCGGCATCGCCCGCCTGGAGTCGCCCGGCTACGAGGCCGACGACGTGATCGGCACGCTCACCCACCGCGCCACGGGCGCCGTGGACATCGTGACCGGCGACCGCGACCTGTTCCAGCTGGTCGACGACGCCCGCCCGGTCCGCGTCCTGTACACCGCCCGCGGCATCCGCAACCTGCAGATCGTGGACGAGGCGTTCGTCACCGCCAAATACGGCATCCCCGGCCGCGGCTACGCCGACTTCGCCACCCTGCGCGGCGACCCCAGCGACGGCCTGCCCGGCGTGCCGGGTGTCGGCGAGAAGACCGCCGCCGCCCTGATCACCCGCTTCGGCTCCCTGGACGCCCTGCTCGAAGCCCTCGACTCGGGCGCCACCGACGGTTTCCCGGCGGGCAGCCGCACCCGCCTGGCCGCCGCCCGCGACTACCTGCGCGCCGCCCCGGCCGTCGTCGAGGTGGCCCCGGACGCCCCGCTCCCCGACACCGACCTGACCCTGCCGGCCAAGCCGCGCGACCCGGAGGCACTGGTCCGCCTGGCCGACCGGTACGGCCTGGACAGCCCTCTCAACCGGCTCCTCGACGTCCTCGGCGGCTGACCCAAGGCTCCGGGTGGCCGAGGGAGGCGGCGGGCCGGGTGGTCAGCCGGCCAGGCAGGCGCGTACGGCGTCCTGGGCGGCGTCGCGCAACCGGGCGTGGACGAGCACGTTCTCCTCCCGGTCTGTACGCACCTCCACCACCCGGGGGCCCTCACCGCGCAGCGCCTTGGGCAGGTCGCTGATGTCGTCCACCAGCTTGTACGGCGTCCCCGTCGCCGCCGCCACGTATCCCAGGTCCACGCCGTGCGGCGTGCCGAAGACCCGCTCGAAGGGGTCGCGCACCGCCGCCTGGGGCAGCAGCGAGAAGATGCCCCCGCCGTTGTTGTTGACCACCACCAGGCACAGGTCGGGCCGGGGCTCGCGGGGCCCGAGGATGAGCCCGTTCTGGTCGTGCAGGAAGGAAAGGTCGCCGATCAGCGCGTAGGAGGGGCCGTTGTGCGCCAGCGCCGCCCCCATGGCCGTGGACACCAGCCCGTCGATGCCGGAGGCGCCCCGGTTGGCCATCAGCCGGATGCCGCGCCGGGGCCGCATCGCCTGGTCGAGGTCGCGGATCGGCATCGAGGAGCCGCAGAACAGCAGCGCCCCGTTCGGCAGCGCGTCCACCAGGTCCCTGGCCAGGCGCGGCTCGCTGGTGCCCGACACGTCGAGGACCTCGTCCATGGCCGCCCTGGCCGCCAGGTCGGCCTGCCGCCAGGCGTGCAGCCAGGTGTCGTCGCCCGAGGCGACCGGGATCTCCACGGCCTGCGCCACCTGCGTGGCCGACCGGGTCGGGTCGGGCCAGCGGTCGAGGTCGGGCGCCACCACGATGTGCTCGCCGGCCCGCTTCAGCCACGACAGCAGCGGCCGCGACAGCCCGGGGCGGCCCAGCGTGACCACCACGTCGGGCTGGTGGGCATCGGCGAACTCCGGCGTGCCCAGCAGGTAGTGGTAGGTGGAGATGGCGTGGTCGCCGTAGCGGGCGCCGCCGTTGGGCTCGGACAGCACCGGCCAGCCCGCCATGCCCGCCGCCGCGACGTAGCGGCGCACGTTGGCGGCGCCGTCGCCGACCACGAGCACGCCGCGCCTGGTCGGCGGGATGTGCAGGGCGATCGGCGGGGGCGCGACGCGGGCGCGCACCCAGGGGCCGTTGGCGCCGCCGTCGAGGGGCTCGCACCAGCTCGTGTCGCCGTCAGGGATGAGGGGCTCCCTGAAGGCCAGGTTCAGGTGGACCGGGCCGGGGTTGCCGGCGCCGGCGGCGCGCTGGTAGGCGCGGCAGGCCAGCGAACGCCAGTAGGCGACCTGCCCGGGGCGGTCCTCCGGCACGCCGACCTCGGCGAACCAGCGGGTGGCGGTGCCGAACAGCTTGATCTGGTCGATCGTCTGGTTGGCGCCGGTGCCGCGCAGCTCGGGCGGGCGGTCGGCGGTCAGCACCAGCAGCGGCACGCCCGACTCGCTCGCCTCGATCACGGCGGGGTGGAAGTTCGCGGTGGCGGTGCCGGAGGAGCAGATCAGCGCGACGGGCCGCTCGGAGCGCTTGGCGAGCCCCAGGGCGAGGTACGACGCCGAACGCTCGTCGACGCGCACGTGCAGGCGCACCCGCGACTCGGCGTGCAGCGCCAGCGCCAGCGGGGCGGAGCGAGAGCCGGGGGCCACCACCACGTCGGTCAGGCCGCAGCGCACCAGCTCGTCGACCAGCACCGTGGCCAGCGCCGTAGCGGGGTTCAACGTGAGGCCTCCTGCATCCGGTGAAGCCACTGAGGAGATTCAATCTCAAATGCCGACAAATGCTGAAAATTCACCGAAGGACGGCGTACCGCCAGCCGGCCGTCCACCGGCACCAGCGAGTCGTCCACGACGTCGCCCGACAGCAGCGACATCGTGCCGAGCCCGCACGCGTACGGCAACGACGGCAGCGCCGCCGCCAGCGCCAGCCCGGCGGCCAGCCCGACCGACGTCTCCACGGCGCTGGAGACCACCGCGGGCAGCCCGCACGCCTCCACCACCCGCAGCGCGTTGCGCACGCCGCCCAGCGGCTGCACCTTGACCACCGCGATGTCGGCGGCCTCGGCCGCCCTGACGCGCAGCGGGTCCTCGGCCTTGCGGATCGACTCGTCGGCGGCGATCGGCACGTCGCACGCCCGCCGCACCGCCGCCAGCTCCTCGAGCGTGGCGCACGGCTGCTCGGCGTATTCCAGGTCGAACCGGTCGAGCCGCTTGAGCCGCCGCACGGCCTCGCCGACGTCCCAGGCGCCGTTGACGTCCACCCGCAGCCGCCCGGCGGGCCCCAGCGCGTCGCGCACGGCCTCCACCCGGGCCACGTCGTCGTCGAACGTCTGCCCCGGCTCGGCCACCTTGACCTTCGCCGTGCCGCAGCCCGAGCGCCGCACGATGTCGTGGGCACGCTCCGGGTCCACGGCCGGCACCGTCGCGTTGACCGGGACGCTGTCGCGCACCGGCTCCGGCCAGCCCTCGAAGGCCGCCTCTCGGGCGCACGCCAGCCAGCGGGCACACTCGCGCGGGCCGTATTCGGGGAACGGGGAGAACTCGCCCCACCCCGCCGGGCCGTGCAGCAGCACCCCTTCCCTGACGGTCTGTCCCCGGAATCGTGTGCGCATGGGGATCCGGAAGACCACGGGAGAACGCGTCACGACCCTCCCCTGCGCCACTGTCCGACCTGTCGCCATTAACCTTACGAGCATGTGGAGGAACCCGTCGCATCCGGACCGTCCGCTGCATGCCATTGTGCAGCCTCCGGGGCCCGCGCTGTTCACGGCGATCCGCGAAGCGCTGTCCGGCGACGGCCCGGCCGTCCTCCCGCTGTCTCCCGGCCACTCCGGTCCGGTCCTCGACACCCTGCGCCCCACGCACGTCGACGGGGTCCCCAGGAGCGAGGGCACCGGGGTCCCGGACGACGTGGCCGTCGTGATCGCCACCAGCGGGAGCACCGGCGCGCCCAAGGGCGTGATGCTCTCGGCCACCGCGCTGCGCGCCTCCGCCGCCGCGTCGCTGCGCCGCGTGGAGGCCGCCAAGGGCGAGCGCTGGCTGTGCTGCCTGCCCGTCTCCCACGTCTCCGGCCTGCAGGTCCTGGTACGCGCCCTGCTGTCGGAGAGCGAGCCGATCATCCATCCCGCCTTCGACCCGCACGCGGTCCTGACCTCCGGCGCCCACCACGTGTCCCTCGTGCCCACCCAGCTGCACCGGCTGGTGGAGATGGAGGCGGACCTGTCGGTGTTCCGGACGATCGTGCTCGGCGGCGCCGCCCCGCGGCCCGGTCTGGTGGATCGGGCCCGCGACCTCGGCGCCAGGGTCGTGACGACGTACGGGATGAGCGAGACGAGCGGCGGCTGCGTGTACGACGGCCAGCCCCTTTACAATGTAGATCTCAAGATCGGCGAGGACGGCCTGATCAGGATCGCGGGGCCGGTGCTGTTCTCCGGCTACCGCTTCGCCGAGCCGCCCGCCCCGCTCGACGGCGGCTGGTTCGTCACCTCCGACCTGGGCGAGCTGACCGGCGGCCGGCTGCGCGTGCTGGGCCGGGCCGACGACGTCATCAACACCGGCGGCGAGAAGGTCGTGGCCGCCGCCGTGACCGCCGTCCTGTGCACCCACCCGGCGATCGCCGACGCGGCCGTGATCGGCACGCCGGACCCCGAATGGGGCGAGCTGGTCACCGCCGTCGTGGTGCCCGCCGACCCCGACACGCCCCTCACACTTTCGCAATTGCGGGCATATTGCCGCGATAGGCTTCCCTCTCACGCCACCCCGCGCGACCTGCGGCTGGTCCCCCGGCTGCCCCTGCTGCCGAACGGGAAGACCGACCTGGTACGTCTGAGGGCAGGAACCTGACGAGTTGCGGCTGCGTCATATTGGGGAGAAGGAGGGAGCCTTCATGGACCAGACCCGCAAGCTGTGGGCATCCGCGGCCGTCGTCGGCGTCATCGTCGTCGGAGGCGCCTCAGTCGCGGCGGCCGCCTCGGCGGGCAAGCTCGACCAGGTCGCAAGGGAGACCCGAGCCGTGGTGGAGAAGGCGTCACCGTCCGGTCAGCCGCCGGAGCAGCAGACTCCGGCCCCCGGGAGCAGCCCCAGCGGGCCCCCGGACGACGGGATCGTGGTCTCCACGGAGGTCAACCCCGACCCCCGCGAGGTCATCGAATACTGGACGGACCAGCGCATGGAAGACGCCCAGCCCATGCCCATGCCCGAGGTCTCGCTCGGACCCGGTTCGACGGAATAAGACCTGCCCGGGGGCGGTTCGCATATGGGGCGATCCGCCCCTATTTCATCCCGCATCGGGCGCACGGGAACAAATAACGACGATTGGCGTTATTGATACTGGTGCGCCGTGCGGACACGAAGCCGCCCCACCACAACCTGCCTGATCGCTTCCACTCCGTACGGAGGAGGTGTCCTCATGCCCAGAACCGCCGTGGCGACCCCACCCGCAACTCTCGACCAGCTGATTGAACGAGGGCGAGTCCAGGGTCACCTTTCTCTCTCGGAGCTGCGTGACGCGTTCGCGCAGGCCGGCATCAGCCCCTCTGAAGGCCGCACGATCCTGCGCGAGCTGTCAGAGGCCGGCGTGAGCCTGGCCGCGGAGAACGAGCCGTCTCTCAGCACCACCGCCCCCAAGAACAGCACCCCGAAGAAGGCCACGACCGCCAGGAAGACCTCGCGGGCAAAGACTACCGGCCGCAAGGCGGGCGAGGCAAAAAACGCCACGTCCGAAGCGGCGAAGGCGGTCACCCCGTCCGAGGCCAAGCCGGAGCACGAGGAGGACGTCCCCGACGACCTCGCCCTGAGCGCCGAGGAGCTGGAGAACGAGCCCCTCGACCTGGACGACACGCAGTCCGTCATGGGTGACTCGGTGCACACCTACCTCAAGTCCATCGGCCGCCGCACCCTGCTCACCGCCGCGCAGGAGGTCGAGCTGGCCCGGCGGATCGAGGCGGGCCTGTACGCCGAGTACAAGCTGGAGACCCACCCCGACCTGCCGGCCGCCGTGCAGGATGACCTGCACCTGGTGGTCGAGGACGGCAGGCTGGCCAAGGACCACATGCTGGAGGCCAACCTCCGCCTGGTGGTCTCGGTCGCCAAGAAGTACACCGACCGCGGGATGTCCCTGCTGGACGTCGTCCAGGAGGGCAACCTCGGGCTGATCAGAGCCGTGGAGAAGTTCGACTACACCAAGGGCTTCAAGTTCTCCACGTACGCCATGTGGTGGATCAGGCAGGCCATCCAGCGCGGGTTCGCCGACTCGGCCCGGACGATCCGGCTGCCCGTGCACGTGCTGGAGATGCTCTCGAAGCTGTCGCGGGTGGAGCGGGACATGCACCAGCGCCTGGGACGCGAGCCCACGCCCGAGGAGCTGGCCGTCGAGCTCGACAAGACGCCGGACCAGATCGAGGAGCTGCTGCGCACCAGCCGTCAGCCGATCTCGCTCAACGCGACGATCGGCGAGGACGGGGAGACCACGATCGGCGACCTCATCGAGGACGTCGACTCCCCCGAGGCGTCGGAGATCGTCGACCGCCAGCTGCTGGGCGACCAGCTGCGCGGCGTGCTCGACAACCTGTCGCCGCGGGAGTCGAAGATCATGGCCCTCCGCTTCGGCCTGGTGGACGGCAAGCCGCACACCCTGGACGAGATCGGCAAGCACCTGGGGTTGACCCGGGAGCGGATCCGGCAGCTGGAGAAGGAGTCGCTGTCCAAGCTGCGCCACCCGAGCAACACCCGCCCGCTGCTCGACTGGGCCAGCTGAACACCAGCCACGGCCACCGATCCGCGCTGAACCAGAACCCGGCCCCGCAGTGATCGCGAGCCCGAGTCGGCTGACATGAAAGAGCCCCGGCGCACCATCGTGCGCCGGGGCTCTTCCATGTGCCTCGGGGCGGCCGTCAGCGGGAGGCGGGCACCGGCCTCGGGATGCGCGGGATGCCCCACATCCGGTTGTCCTCCCGCAGCGTGCGCAGCCGCTCGACCTCGGAGGTCCACATGGCCCCCGCCGGGGTGGCCTTGGCCTTGCGCCGCGCGATGCGGTCGTCGTAGGCCTTCACCCCGAACGTGGCCCGCTGCCCCGCCTCGGCGGCCCGCAGCGCCTCCGTCAGCGCCCGGTCGAACGCCTGCCCGGCGGCCAGCAACTCGAGCTCGTCGGCCCCGGCGGCGCGCAGCTCGCGCAGCGTCAGCTCGGCTTCCCGGGCCTTGTCGAGCAACTGGGGAAAGCCCCTGGAGATCTCCTGATCCGCGTGGTAGCGGACCTCTGCCTCCCGGCTCACCCGCGGACGGAAAAACGCCATCGACCCGGCCCCTTCGAACTGTCGGTACTCGTTCAACCGCCAAGGGTACGCCGTCCGGCGACACGTGCGGAAATCGCCCCGGAGCGAGCCCCTTTACGAAGTAAGATGATCACCATGCCCGCCAAGAGACCGCCGGTCCCCCTGTCCCGCGAGCGCATCATCGAGGCCGCACTCCACATCGCCGACAGCCAGGGCCTGCGCCGGCTCACCATGCGCCGCCTGGGCGACGCCCTGCAGGTGGAGGCCATGGCCATCTACCACCACCTGCCCCGGGGCAAGGAGGCGCTGATGGACGCCCTGGCCGAGCACGTCACCACCGTCCACGTCGAGCAGGGCCCCACCTGGCAGGAGACGGCCAAGGCGTGGTGCCGGGCCGGCCGGGAGCTGCTGCGGGAGCACCCCGGCGTGCTGGCGCTGGCGCTGACCAAACCGCCCAAGGGCGCCACCGCCATCGCGATCAGGGAGCAGACCGAGCAGCTCGCCGAGGGGGGCCTGGACGACGCTCCCGAGGCCGTACGCGCGCTTCGGGCCTTCGTGTTCGGCAGCGTGGCGGTGGAGGTGCAACAGTCGGGATGGGCCGACCCTGAAGTTGATGAATGGGTCAGGCGGGACGAAAGAGCCGATGTGGACTTCGAGCGCGGACTCGACGCTCTGCTCAAGGGATTGCAAACGTGATGCGCGTGTCGCGCTTGGACCGTTATCCTGCATAAGGCACGCTGTGTCGAAGGTCACACGATCCGGGGACCCTCCTGTAACAGTCCGAACGGACTATGTCGGAACGTGTGACACACGTCGCACACTTGCCAGCACAACTACCCGAGCCGGCTCCCGCCCCTCCAGAACGGGAGCATCCCACGAGATATCGGAGGCACGCCGATGTGCCCGCACGACCCGGCCTGTCCGGATGCCGAGGCGCCTGACCGCGAGGCGGCACGCACCCTCGCCTGTCACCCCGAACAGGGGTGGAGCCTGCTCTGCAACGGAGTCGTCCTGTTCGAGGACACCGGTGAGCTCCTGCCCAGCGGCACCGTCATCGCCCCGCACCGGCCCGTGGTCGGCGCGGCCTGAGCCGCTCCGGCGGGCGCCCCGCGCCCGCTCGGCCTTCCGGGCCTACGCGTAGCGGATGATCCATTCCGCCACGACCTCGCCCACCCGGGCGGGGTCACGTTTCAGGTCGTGCCCCTCCCCCGGCAGCACAACCAGCCGTGCGGCGTCCGCGGCGTCGGGCACACCGAACGGGTCACGATCCCCGTTCACCACCAGCACGTCGACCCCGGCGCCGCGCAGCTCGTCGGCCCGGGAGCGCTCCGGCTTCCCCGGCGGGTGCAGCGGGAAGGCCAGCGCCACCACCGCCGCCGCCCCAACCGCCTTGGCCGTACGGCACGCCACCCGCGCCCCGTTGCTCCGCCCGCCCTGCACGATCGGCAGCCCGGGCCGCCGGGCGCGCAGCTTCCCCAGGACGATCTCCCAGGCCTCGTCCTGCTTGACCGCCGAGCCGGGCGCCCGCGCCCCCGCCACCCTGAACGCCTGCGTCACCCTGGCCACACAGGCCCCGGCCGTGAGGGCGGCGTCGCGCACGGCCAGCAGATCGGGCGCCTCCACCGTCCCGGCGGACCCGTGCGTGAGCACCAGCAACAGCCGCGGGTCCGGCACGTCGTCGAGCTGGACCAGCGCCGGCCCTCTCGGGGTCATCACCTGCATGGCAGCACCGTACCTGGGGAGGATCCGGCCCTAGCTCTCAGGACGGATGACGGCGCGGCGCCGAGCAGGGATGATTTCCGTTATGCCAGACAAAAGTCTCAGAGACGATCTGCAGGCCACGCTCGACGCCCGCCGCGATCTCGGCCCCGACTACGATGCCGCGCTCGCCGACTCGTTCGTCGAGCGCCTCGACGCCACGATCGCCGCGCGTGTCCGGGCCGAGCTGGGCCGGCACGGCGTGGCGCCGGCCAAGCGGCCGATGCCGGGCGCGCCGATGATCCCGATCGTCCTGGGCTCCCTGGGCATCGGCATTCCCCTGACGGGCATCGCGGCGCACGAGGCGGGGCCGGTCGGGCTGGTGATCGCGTGGCTGGCGATCGTGATCATCAACCTGGCGGCCGCCACGGCCATCGGGCGCCGCAACTGACGGCAAAGGTTCAGGCTTCGCGGTGGTAGCGCAGCCGGACCTCGGCGGCCAGGGTCTCGTCCTCGTGCTCCAGCCCGTACGACCAGACCCGGTCCGCGTCCTCGCCGCGCCCGCGCAGGGGCAGGGTGCGGGCGAGCAGCTCGATGGCCAGCGCGCTGGTCGGCGCGTCGGCCCCGCCCTCGACGCTCTCGGCGAACTCCGCGCACGCCAGCTCCAGATGCGCGATCCCGAGCTGGACCCGCAGCCCGGGCACCTCGTCCTCGGGGGCGAACTCCAGGGCGTCCAGGAGCACCTCGGCCGCCGCGCCGGGCTCCCCGTGCTCCAGCATCAGGTCGGCGAGCCGCTGGGCGGCGTGCGCACCGATCCGGTCGTCACCCGCGTCCATGCCGGTCCGCACGGCGGCCCGCAGCTCTTTCT
>NZ_JBQQCB010000066.1:0-60941 GCF_052246675.1 Nonomuraea sp. KM90
CCGCGGCGCCCCGATGGAGGGGGACTTCGAGATCGGGTCGATCACGAAGGGGATCACCGGGCTGCTCTACGTCGACGCGCTGGCACGGGGCGAGATCAGCCGCGACACGCTCCTCGGCGAGCTGCTGCCGATCGGCGACGTCCCCGCCGCGCGGATCAGCCTGGCCGCCCTCAGCACGCATCGATCCGGGCTGCCCCGGCTTCCCGCCGCCATGCACCCGTTACGCCGGACCGTCGCCCTGTGGCGGCACGGGACGAACCCGTACGGGGAGGACCTCGAACAGCTCCTGGCCCAGGCGCGGGGGACCAAGGTGGGCAAGCCGGCGCCGCGATACTCGAACTTCGGGTTCGAGCTGCTCGGCCACGCCATCGCCCGCGCCGCCGGCACGACGTACGCCGGCCTGGTGCGCGACCGGATCGCCGGCCCCCTCAAGCTCGGCGGCCTCTACGTGCCCGCGGGTCCGGAGCGGCTCCGCCCCACGGCCCTGACCGGCCGGAGCAAGCGGGGACGGCCACGGGAGCCGTGGACGGGCGAGGCGCTCGGGCCCGCGGGCGGCGCCCGCGCCGCCATCCGGGACATGGCCCTGCTGACGGACGCGCTGCTGAAGGGCACGGCACCCGGCGTCGCCGCGCTCGACCCGGTCGCCCCCTTCCAGGGCAGGGTGCACATCGGTGCCGCCTGGCTCGTCCTGACGGTCGGGAGCGGCTTCACCCTGCACAATGGCGGCACGGGCGGCTTCCGCTCCTGGCTCGGGCTCCACCGCGCCTCGGGAACCGGCGTGGTCGTGCTGTCCGCCACCGCGGCCTCCGTGGACCGTCCCGGGTTCAACCTCCTGGCAGAGCTGTCCGGCGGCCCGAAGAAGGCACGTCCCACCCGATGAGCTCCCGGGCGCGGGAGGTCTTCTCCGCCACCCTCGACAGGGTCGAGCGGAACAGCACGCTCGTCACCGGCGACCTGGCGACGGAGGCACGGAAGATCAAGCAGCTGCGCGACACGCGCGCGTTCGGCTCGGGCATCGTCTCCCTGCACTAACGAGGTCACCTGACCGCCGGGCGGGTTGACCGCCCATCGAACTGCAACTAGCTTTGTTACAGTTCAATCGGCGGCGAAGGGGGACACGGTGAGCCTCAGCAGCAGGACCGCGGTCGCGATCCACGCGCTCACACTGCTGGCGCGCTGGGGCGAGCGCACGCTGACCTCCGCGGAGATCGCGGACAGCCTGGAGAGCAACCCGGTTCTCGTGCGGCGCGTCCTCGGCAGCCTGCGGGAGGCCGGCCTGGTGCGGGCCACGGAGGGCCGGGGCGGCGGCTGGTCGCTCGCCCGCGGCCCCCGCGAGATCACGCTGTACGACGCGTACGCCGCCGTCGAGGAGGGGCCGATCCTGTCCCGCCACCCCCACCCGCCCAGCGCCGACTGCGAGGTGGGGCGCAACATCCAGGCCCTGCTGGAGTCCGAGTTCCGGGACGCGGAGCGGGCCCTGGAGGAGCGGCTCGGCCGCACGACCATCGCCCACCTGCACCAGCAGGTGCTGACCATCGAGCGCGAACTCGCACTGCCGCGGTAGCCCCTGCCGCGGGCCGAGCGACGGCGGAGGCCGGTCCTCCGCCGTTCTTTTCGCCCTAACTGTAACCGTGGTGGTTACAGACAAGACAGCTGGAGGACGGACAGCATGACTTCCACGACGGGCACGACCGCACGGACCGGCTCGGCACCGGCCCTGCTGGCGGTGCTCCTGCCGGCGATGCTCGCCACGGTCATCGCCAGCGACATGGTCAACCTCATGCTCCCCGCCATCGGGACGGAGTTCGGCGCCTCGGAGGCGGAGCTCGCCTGGGTCGTCACCGGATTCCTGCTGATGTTCTCGGTCGGCATCCCCTTCTACGGCCGCATCTCCGACCGGGTGAGCCTGCGCCGCCTCTTCTGCTTCGCGCTGCTGGCCTACGCCGCCGGGAGCCTGATCTGCGCGCTCGCCCCGGACCTCCTCGTGCTCGTGCTCGGGCGCGTCGTGATGGGGGTCGGCGCGGCCGCGATACCCGTGCTGTCGATCATCGCCGTCACCACGCTGATGCCGGCCGACCGGCGGGGCGCGGGGATCGGCGTCATCTCCGCGTCCGCCGGCATCGGCACCGCCGCCGGACCGGCCGTCGGCGGCGGCATCGGGCAGTTCCTCGGCTGGCCCGCGCTGTTCTGGATCATGCTCGCGATCGCGCTGGTCCTGCTGCCCGCGGCGGCACGCGTGCTGCCGGGCGACGCCCCGTCGGGCGCGGGGCGGTTCGACCTCCCCGGCGGCATCCTGCTGGGGCTGGGCGCCGGGCTGGTGCTGTTCGGCATCACCCAGGCCCAGGTCTCCGGCCTGGCGGCGCCCTCGTCCTGGGCCAGTCTCGCGGTGGCGGTCGTGGCGATCGCGCTCTTCGGGTGGCGTACGGCCCGCGTCGCGGAGCCGTTCGTCCCGCCCGCGCTGTTCGCCGACCCGGTCTACCGGGCGGCCGTCGTCATCGCGTTCCTGGCCATGATCGTCAACCTCGGCGGCCTGGTCCTCGTCCCGCTGCTGGTGGTGGACGTCAACGGGCTCGGCCCGGGGGCGGGGGCGCTGGTCATGATCCCGGCCGGGGTCGCCGTCGCCGCCGTCTCGCCGCTGATCGGCCGCCTCTCCGACCGGGTCGGCACCCGGCCCCTGGTGCTGGCGGGCCTGGCCGCCATGGGACTGTTCGCCGTGTTCCTGTCGGCCTGCGCGGGAGGCACGTCGGTGATCCCCGCGGGGATCGGGGTCCTCGGGCTCGGCGTCGGCTTCATCTTCGTGCTGACCCCGATCATCAGCGCCGCGGCCGGCACGCTGCCGGGCGACCGGGTCGGCGTCGGCATCGGGATTCTCCAGGGAGCCCAGTTCCTCGGCGCCGGCACCGGCCCGGCCCTGCTCGGCGCGCTGGTGACCGCGAGACAGCAGAGCGGCGCGGGCGCCGTCAACCCGCTGTTCCCCGGGCACGAGGGCGCCGCCTACTCCGACGCCTTCCTGGCCATGGCCGCGGTCGTCGTCCTCGCGCTGGTCGTGGCCGTCCGGATGCGTCCCAGGGCGGCGGCCGGCTAGAGGTCAGTACCGGTTCGTCTCGGCGTCCAGGTCGAGCCCCGCGTCGAGCTCCTTCGCGGAGACCCCCTTGAGGCCCAGCTGGTCCTTGGCGATCCGGCCGAGCGTGGGCAGGCTCTTGCGGTCCGGCCAGGTCTCGGGCTTCCACAGCGACGAGCGCAGGAACGCCTTCGCACAGTGCATGTACAGCTCCTCGACCTCCACGAGGACCGCCAGGCGCGGTCGCTTGCCCTGGACCACCAGGTCGTCGAAGAACGGCGCGTCCGACACGAGCGTCGCGCGCCCGTTCACCCGGAGGGTCTCGTTCATCCCCGGCACGATGAACAGCAGCCCGACGTGGGGGTTGTCCAGCACGTTGCGGAGGCTGTCGAGCCGGTGGTTGCCGGGCCGGTCGGCCAGCGCCAGCCGGTGGTCGTCGAGGACCAGCACCGACCCGGCCGGATCCCCCCGGGGTGAGACGTCGCAGGTGCCGTCGGAGTTCGAGGTCGCCAGCAGCACGAACGGCGAGTGCGCGATGATCGTGCGCGCGTGCTCGTCGATCCGGGCGATGTCCTTGTCCCAGATGGGCTGCGGCGGCTCTTTCACGATCTCCCGGAGCTCGGCGTGGGTCCCCACCGTACGGATCTCAGAAGCGTTCATCACTCGATCTTAGGTGAGCCTAACCAGGACTGTCAGGGCGGTACTAAGCTGGGGCGATGCCGCCCGTGCCGGACCTCTTCCTCCCATGACCAGGCAGATCCGCACGCTGCCCGCCCTGGCCGCCGGGCCGGCCGACATGCCGTACACGATCCTCAGCTGGAGCGAGACCTTCGTCCACGACACCACGTGGAACGAGCATTCCCACCCCTGGCACGAGTTGCTCTGGAACGAGCGCGGCGCGTCCACGGCCGTGGTGGGGGCACGGGTCTGGACGATCACGCCCACCCTGGGCCTGTGGATGCCCGCCGGCACCCTGCACTCCGGTTCGGCCACGGCCGGCACCTGGTGCCGCGCCGGTTTCCTCGCCTTCGGCGCCGTGACCCCGATCTCCCCCACGCCCGTCGGCGTCGAGATCACCCCGCTGCTGCGGCTGCTGCTGGAGCGGCTCACCGACACCGAGCTGCCCTCCGGCTCGCGGGCGGTGACCGAGGCGATGGTGCTCGACGTGCTCACGCCCTCCTCGCACGAGCTGCTCCTGCAGGTGCCCACCTCCGACCTGCTGCGCCCGATCGCCGACGCGGTGCGCGACGACCCGGGCGACCAGCGGACGCTGGCGGACTGGGCGGCCCGCCTCGGCGTGAGCGCCCGCACGATCAGCCGGGCCTTCAACGCGGAGACGGGCACCAGCTTCGCGCGCTGGGTGGCGGCGGTACGCGCCCAGCACGCGGTCGGCCTGCTCACCCGGGGCTGGGACGTCGATGCCGTGGCCGAGGAGGTCGGCTACCGCTCGGCGAGCGCGTTCGGCGCGGCCTTCCGCCGGACGACCGGGCTCACACCGGGGGCGTTCCGGGCACGTTGAGGCCACGCGTGTCCCGATCGCGACAGTCGATGTCTCAAATGATTGATTGCGACAAGTCGCCCATTTCTCCTATGGTGCCCATAGAAAAGGCAAGCCTTACCTAACTAATCCGAGGGCCGGGCACCAGCGGATTCTGAAGTGGAGTACGGGATTGAAGCGTCCACCTAGCCTTCGCATCCTCACCGTGGCGGCCGTCCTGCTGGGCATCACGGCCTGTGGCGGCACCTCGGAGACCAAGGACGAGACCACGGGCGCCGGCGCGAGCGCCAGTGCCACCACCAGCGCCGGCAACAGCGCGAGCGCCTTCCCCATGACGATCGAGCACGCGCTGGGGACGACCATCATCGAGGCCAAGCCGCAGCGGGTGGCCACGGTGAACTGGGCCAACCACGAGGCCCCGCTGGCCCTGGGCGTCGTCCCGGTCGGCATGGCGGCCGCGAACTTCGGCGACGACGACGGCGACGGGCTCCTGCCCTGGGTCGAGGAGCGGCTGGAGGAGCTCAAGGCCGGCAAGCCCGTACTCTTCGACGAGACCGACGGCATCGACTTCGAGGCCGTCGCCGACACCAAGCCGGACGTCATCCTGGCCGCCTACTCGGGCCTGACCCAGCAGGACTACGACACCCTGAGCGACATCGCGCCCGTGGTGGCCTACCCGGACGCCGCCTGGGCGACCCCGTGGCGCGAGATCATCCGGCTGAACAGCAAGGCCATCGGCCTGGCCGCCGAGGGCGACAAGCTCATCGGCGACATCGAGGCCGACATCAAGGCGGTCGTCGACAAGTACCCGCAGCTCAAGGGCAAGTCGGCGATGTTCATGACGCACGTCGACCCCAACGACGTGAGCGAGATCGGCTTCTACACGACGCACGACACCCGCACGCTGTTCTTCGAGGATCTCGGGCTGACGATCCCGGGCAGCATCGCGGAGGCGTCCAAGGGCACGGAGAAGTTCGCCCTGAGCCGCAGCGCCGAGCAGATCGACGTGTTCGACGACGTCGACATCATCACCGGGTACGGCGACGAGAAGGGCGAGCTGCTCGCGAAGATCCGCAAGGACCCGCTGCTGTCGAAGATCCCCGCCGTCGAGCGCGGCTCGGTCTACCTGCTGCCCGACAGCAAGCCGCTGGGCACCGCCGCGAACCCGACCCCGCTGTCGATCTCGTGGGTGCTGGAGGACTACGTCAAGGCGCTCGCCGAGGCCGCGGACAAGGTCAAGTGACCCTGCCCGCTCCCCCGCCCGCACCCCCGCCAGACCGCACGCCCGAACGCACGGCCGAACGCATGGCCGACACCGACCGCGCGCCGGACGCCGCCCTCGTGCGGCGTCCGGCGCGTGTCCGGGTCCTGTGGCTGCTCGTCGCGGTGCTGGTCCTGGCCGTGATCATGGTGGCCTCCGTCGCCCTGGGGTCGCGCGACGTCGCCTGGTCCGACGTCTGGGCGGCCCTCGGCGGTACGGACGGCTCCCTCGAACAGGCGGCGGTCACCAAGCGGATCCCGCGCACCCTGCTCGCCGTGGTCATCGGTGCGGCGCTCGGCCTGGCCGGCGGCGTCATGCAGGGCGTGACCCGCAACCCGCTGGCCGACCCGGGGATCCTGGGCGTCAACATGGGCGCCTCGCTCTCCGTCGTCACCGCGGTCGCGTTCCTCGGGCTCACGTCGCCGACCGGGTACATCTGGGTCGCGATGGCGGGGGCCGCCGTCTCGGCCGCCTTCGTGTACACCGTCGGCTCCCTCGGGCGCGGCGGGGCCACGCCGCTCAAGCTGGCGCTGGCCGGCGCCGCCACGTCGGCGGCCTTCGCGTCCCTCGTCAGCGCCGTCGTCCTGCCCCGCAACGACATCGCCGGCAGCTTCCGGCTCTGGCAGATCGGCGGCGTCGGCGGCGCCTCCTACGAGCGCATCGGGCAGGTCCTGCCGTTCCTCGCCGTCGGCTTCGCCATCTGCCTCCTGTCCGCGCGGGCGCTGAACTCGCTCGCCCTGGGCGACGAGATCGCGGCCGGGCTCGGCGAGCGGGTCGCCGTCATCCGGGGCACGGCCGCGCTCGGCGCCGTCGTGCTGTGCGGCGCCGCCACGGCCGTCGCCGGGCCGATCGCCTTCGTCGGGCTCGTCGTCCCGCACGCGTGCCGCCTGCTCGTCGGCGTGGACCACCGCTGGATGCTGCCGTTCTCCGCCCTGGTCGGCGCGTCGCTGCTCACCGCCGCCGACGTCGTCGGCCGCGTGGTGGCCAGGCCCTCGGACATCGAGGTGGGCATCGTGACGGCGCTGATCGGGGCCCCGTTCTTCATCCACATCGTCCGCCGTCAGAAGGTCCGTGAGCTGTGAGCGCCCCTGCCGCCGGCCGGCCGCCCGCCGTCCAGACAGCCGTCCAGACAGCCGTCCAGACAGGCGTCCAGGCGGTCGCCTCGACCGTCGCCCCGACCGTGGTCCGGGCGGTCACCCGCGGCCGGCGCCGGCGCGCCGCGCGCCGCCGCCTCGTCGTCCTGACGCTGGCCGTGCTCGCCGTCGCCGCGTTCGCCGTGACCCTGATGGCCGGGCAGACGTTCTACCCGCCCGAGGACGTGGTCCGCGTCATCCTCGGCGAGCGGGTGCCGGGGGCGACCTTCACGGTCGGGCGGCTCCGGCTGCCGCGGGCCGTCCTCGCCGTGGTCGCGGGCTTCAGCTTCGGCCTGGCCGGCGTCACCTTCCAGACGATGCTCCGCAACCCGCTGGCCAGCCCCGACGTGATCGGCATCAGCTCGGGCGCGAGCGCCGCGGCGGCCGTCGCGATCGTGTCTCTTTCTCTCGGCGGGACGCAGGTGTCGGTCTTCGCCATCGTCTCCGCCCTCGTCGTCGCCCTGCTCGTGTACACCCTCGCCTTCCGGGACGGCGTCGTCGGCACGCGGCTCATCCTGATCGGCATCGGGATCTCCGCGATCCTCGACAGCATCACCGCGTACGTGCTGTCCCGGGCCGCCGAATGGGACCTCCAGGAGGCCACGCGCTGGCTGACCGGCAGCCTCAACGGCACGACCTGGGACCAGACCCTGCCCGCCCTCGTCGCCCTGGTCGTCCTCACCCCGGTCCTGCTGGCCCGGGCGCGCGACCTGTCGGCGATGCAGCTCGGCGACGACACCGGCGCGGCGCTCGGGGTCCGCGTCGAACGCACCCGCATCACGGTGATCGTCGCCGCCGTCGGGCTGATCGCGTTCGCCACGGCGGCGGCCGGGCCGATCGCGTTCGTGGCGTTCCTGTCCGGCCCCATCGCGGCCCGGCTCGTGGGCCCGGGCACCTCGCTGCTCGTGCCCGCCGGGCTGGTCGGCGCCCTCCTGGTCCTCGTCGCCGACTTCGCCGGGCAGTTCGCCTTCGACGTCCGCTACCCGGTGGGCGTCGTCACCGGCGTGCTCGGGGCGCCGTACCTCGTCTATCTGATCATCCGCTCGCACCGGGCCGGAGGCTCCCTATGACCACGTCCCACTCCCTCGCGGCCGAGGGGCTCACGCTCGGGTACGGCGACCGCGTCGTCGTCGAGTCCCTCGACCTGGTCGTGCCGCCCGGGGAGATCACCGTCATCGTCGGCGCGAACGCCTGCGGGAAGTCGACGCTGCTGCGTTCCCTGTCGCGGCTGCTCGCGCCGCGCGCGGGCCGGGTGGTGCTGGACGGCAAGGAGGTGCACCGCATGCCCGCCAAGAAGCTGGCCCGCACGCTCGGGCTGCTGCCCCAGTCGCCGGTCGCGCCGGAGGGCATCACCGTGCTCGATCTCGTCGGCCGGGGCCGCCACCCCCACCAGGGGATCTTCTCCCGGTGGAACCACGAGGACGACGTCGCCGTGGCGGCCGCCCTGGAGGCCACGCGGACGACGGACCTGGCCGACCGCGCCGTCGACGAGCTGTCCGGCGGCCAGCGCCAGCGGGTCTGGATCGCCATGGCGCTGGCCCAGCAGACCGACCTGCTCCTCCTCGACGAGCCCACCACCTTCCTCGACGCCAGCCACCAGATCGAGGTCCTCGACCTGCTGACCGACCTGAACCGCGGCCGCGGCACCACGATCGTGATGGTCCTGCACGACCTCAACCTGGCGGCCCGCTACGCCGACCACCTCATCGCCCTCGCCGACGGCCGCCTGCACGCCTGCGGCGCCCCGGCCGAGGTGCTCACGGAGGACTGCGTCCGCACCGTCTTCGGCCTCGACAGCCGCATCATCGAGGACCCCGTCTCCGGCCGTCCCCTGATGCTCCCCATCGGCCGCCACCACGTCCGCCCGCGGCACGCCTCGGCCCAGGAGACCACCGGCTGACAACGCCCCACGCCCGGCTCACCGGGGAGATGTCCGGCTCGGCGCAGCGGGGCGCCCGCGTCACTCAGCGGAGGCGGTGAGCTGCTGTCGCGTCCCGGCGAGCTGCCGCATCCGGCACCATGCCAGGGCCGGCGGCCCCAGCCGGCCCAGCAGGACGACCGCGGCCAGCAGCGGCGCCGTCGGCCGGCCCGGCCACAGGATCAAGGAGATCAGCGCGGCACCGGTCACGATCATCAGGCAAGATCGCATCATGCCGCTCAGTCCGACGGCCGGAGGCCGGGGCGCGACCCCGGTTTCGGCGGGCGGATCAAGGGGCATCGAGCGGCCAGGACGCCGCGAGACCGGCGGGGCGAGGAGGAGGAAAGTCCGTTGAGGCCCGAGACCATGCGCACCCGCGCCCGTGGACCGGGGATCGCCCCGCTGAGCGAATACGCCATCGACCCGCGCCACGGGTTCCTGCCCGCCGACGACCCGGTGGACGCGCTGCCGCCGTACTACCTCCCGTGGGAGCGGGCCGGGCGGAACCTCTCGGCCCTGATCATGACCGGGCGCCTGCGCCCGGCGATCGAGTCCATGCCCGTGCTCACGCCGGACGCCCTCGATTCCCCCGGGGAGCGGGAGCGGGCCATGCTCCTGCTGACCTTCCTCGCGAACGGCTACGTACGCGGCGCCGACCAGCCCGCACACACGCTCCCGGCCCCGGTGGCACGTCCCCTTCACGAGCTCGCCCGGCGGCTGGACCGGATGCCGATCGTCGCGCATGCCTCGGCCGTCCTGAACAACTGGCGGCGCATCGACAGGACGGAGCCGCTGAGCACCTCGAACGTCGACACCCAGCTGACCTTCCTCGGCGGCGTGGACGAGAAGTGGTTCTATCTCGCGACCGTGGGGGTGGAGCTGGCCGGCGCCCCCGGGCTGCCGCTCCTCGCGCGGGTCCGGCAGGCCGTTGCCGGCGACGAGCACGACCGGCTCACCGAGGCGCTGATCGGCGTCCGGGAGGTGCTCGGCCGGGTGGTCGACGCGCTCCTCGACATCGAGCGGTGGTGCGACCCCCACGTCTTCTACCACCGGATCAGACCGTTCCTGACGGGCTGGGCCGCGCCGGGGATGCGGTTCGAGGGGGTCGATCGGGAGCCTCTGGTGCTGGCCGGCGGCAGCGCCGCGCAGAGCTCCCTCATCCAGGCCTTCGACGCCGGGCTCGACGTGCCGCATCGCGACGGGCTGACCGCCGGCTTCCTGACGGGCATGCGCGCGTACATGCCGGGGCCGCACCGCCGCTTCCTCGCGGATCTGGAGGCCGGTCCCTCGGTGCGCGACCACGTCGAGCGGCACCGCGCCGCCCGGCCGCGGCTGTCCGAGGCGTACAACGCGGCCGTGGCCGCCCTCGCCCGGCTCAGGGCGCTGCACATCGGCATCACCGGGCGCTACATCCAGCGGTTCGAGCGCGGCGAGCAGGCCAAGGGGACCGGTGGCAGTGACTTCGCCGACTTCCTGAGGAGAGCCCGCGAGGAGACCGTCGAACGGCTGCTGCCATGACGGGCCCCGTCTACGGGCGGTTCGACCAGGAGCAGCTGGACGTCCAGTACTCGCCGAGCAGCCTGGTGGGCGATCTGCAGCCGTACCTCGACGACTACGCCGAGCACAGCCGGCGCGCCCGGGCCGAGCTGGCCGGGGTGGCCCACCGCGACCTGCGTTTCGGGCCGGGGCCGGACGACCTGCTGGACGTCTACGGCCCGGCGGGGGACCGCGCGGAGGGTCACCCGGCGCTGTTCTTCATCCACGGCGGATACTGGCAGCAGCTGTCCAAGGAGGACAGCACGTTCCCGGCGCCGGCCGTCGTCGGGGCGGGCGGCGTCTACGCCACGACCGACTACACACTGGCCCCGCGTGCCCGGCTCGCCGAGATCGTCGACCAGGTGCGCGACGCCTTCGCCTGGTTGTGGCGGCACGCGGCCGACCACCGGATCGACCCGGATCGGATCGTGGTCTCCGGGTCGTCCGCGGGGGCGCATCTGGCCGCCATGTTGCTGGCCACGCCCTGGCGGCGGTGGGGTCTGCCGCCCGCGCCCATCGCCGGGGCGGTGCTGCTCAGCGGGATCTACGATCTGGCCCCGGTGCGGCACACGTACGTGAACGAGGTCGTCGGCATCGACCCCGGCGAGGTCCGTGACTGCAGCCCGATGTTCCTTTCGGGCGCTCGCTGCCCCGTGGTCGTCGCCTGGGGGGAACATGAGACGGACGAGTTCAAGCGGCAGTCGGCCGAGTTCGCCGCGCACCTGCGGGCGCGCGGCTGCCGGGTGACCGCGTACGAGCAGGCCGGGCGCAACCACTTCGACGCGCCGCTGGAGCTCGCCGAACCCGGCACCCGGCTGCACGCGGAGACCTGCGCCCTGCTGGGCCTGCCCTGAGGCGGTCAGTCGGCCGACGCGGTGAGGGCCGGCCGCCGCTCCCGGTCCACCTGCATGGGCCGCTCGTGGAACCCGCCCTGCGCGGTCCGGACGATCACTCCGCTCTCCGGCCCGTGCTCCCTGCTGTGCCGCTCCTGCAGTTGCAGGCCCAGGCAGAGCCGGTGGGTCACCCAGTAGGCGATGAACGGGCCGATGACCACGGCGAACCTGAAGAAGATCGTCACGGCCTCCACCGAGAGCTGCATCTGGTGCGCCAGCTGGTCGTTGGACGCGGCGGCCCACAGCAGCCCGTAGAAGGTGACGCCGGCCGCCGCGACACCCGTCCGCACCGCGACGTCGCGCGGCCGGTCGAGCACGGCGGGCACCGCGAGCATGGTCCCCTCCTTGGCCAGGCGGCTGCTGCTCTTGGGCCGGCCGAGCGCGTCCCGCCGGGCCAGGCGCTGGAGGACGAAGCGCTCCCCCAAGGGGTAGCCGGCCAGGACGGTGAAGAAGGCGCCCGGCACCACGAGCGCGGGCACCAGGACCGCGAGGCTGAGCGTGTATCCCGCGACGGTCAGCTCCCACCCCGGCATGATCCGCAGAGCGCCGTCGAGGAAGCCCATGTACCAGTCGGGCACCGACCCCGCCGAGATCTGGCCCGGGCCCGCCGGGCCGTACAACCAGATCGGCGCGATCTGGAAGCCCACCCCGAGAATGACGAGCACCCCGATCGTCGCGCCCGCCATCAGGGGGCGCGCACCCCGCCGCCCCGGCACCGACCCGGCGAAGCGCGAGTGGCCGTTGCGCCGCACCAGCCATTCGCGGGCGCCGAGGAGCGCCGCGATGGCGACCGGGAACAGCAGCACGTGCACCCAGTACATCACCGGGATGACGGTGTCCCCGGGGAATTCGGCGCCGAACAACAGCTGCACCGCGTACGAGCCCACCACGGGGATCGCCAGCAGAACCGACTGGATCAGCCACAGGCTCCCGCCGGACAGCAGGTCGTCGGGCAGAACGTTGCCGGTCTCCCCCGCGAACATGCCCAGCGGCAGCAGCGCCACCCAGATCAGCCACTGCAGCATGCGCGGGCGGCGGAAGGCGCCGGTGACGAACATGCGCAACAACTGGAGTGCGACCGCGGCCACGAACACCAGCGCCGACCAGTGGTGCACCTGCCGGACGAACAGGCCGCCGCGCACCTCCAGGCTCAGGTACATGGTGGAGTTGTAGGCCTCGCTGACCGGGATGTCACGCAGCGGCGTGTACACGCCCCGGTAGAGCACCGGAGACATGCCGGGGTCGTAGAAGACCATGAGAAATGCTCCGGTCAGCACCAGGACGACGAAAGACCAGATTGCCACTTCGGCGAACATGAATGACCAATGGCTGAACCGGAACGACCGACGTCTCATCACCCACGAGCGCATTGTGCCCTCCTCGTTTCGACTCCCATGCCATTGACGACATCGGCCGGGGAAATGTGACGCCCATGGGCCCCTCGGGGAGGGTGAGTTAGGTCACGGCGCGCGGCCGGAGACGCCGTACGCCCGGATCTTCCGGGGATGGCTAGGATCCACGCTTATGATCATTCGCGCATTAGCCGGGGCCGCCGTCGGCCTGGCGCTCGTCTCTGCCCCTGCCTCCGCCTCCGCCTCCGCCGAGCCGGTCAAGGGCGCCCCCGAGCTGACCCACAACGAGGTCTACAAGGCGGCCAAGCTGCCCAAGGTCTCCTGCAAGCTGACCAAGGGCACGAGCAAGGCGTCCACCCAGAAGTACGTCACCGGGCTCGTCGGCTGCCTGAACAAGGCGTGGAAGCCGGCGATCAAGGACTTCCGCCCGGTGGAGGTGGTGTTCAAGGACGCCGACGACAAGCAGTCCTGCTCCACCGGGATGGACGTCTCCCGCTCCTTCTCCGAGATCTGCGCCGTGCAGATCAAGGTCCGGCTGGCCGACGACTGGATCAGGGCCAAGAGCGACCTGGCGGTGTTCACGTCCATCACCAGGACCTGGAGCTCGGTCGTGACCGGGCAGACCGGCATCGGCGAGGCCTGGTGGGGGCTGGAGAACGACCGGTCCGAGTCCATGATGAACGAGCACAACCGCCGGTACTACCTGCAGATCGACTGCTTCCAGGCCGTGTCGGCGAAGGCCCTGGGACGCCAGGTCAAGGACTGGAAGCCCGTCGTCAAGGTGCCGGAGTTCTGGAAGAACAGGTTCCACGGCAAGACCGCCAACCGGCTCTACTGGCTCGAGAAGGGCTACACGGCGGGCAAGCCGGGCGCGTGCAACACCTGGACGGCCGGCTCCGCCAAGGTCGCCTGAGCCCGCCGACGGCGCGCGGCCGGCGGGTCAGTGCGACAGCGCGTACGAGCTGCCCCTCCGGAGCCGTTCGGCCACCGACTCGGCGATCTCACCCGCCCGGACCGCGGTGTTGGACAGCAGGGTCGAGGTGAGGCCGTGGGTGTGCTCGCTCGCGCCCTGGACGTAGATGCCGCAGCGCATCGCCTGGGAGGTGACGATCCGGTAGTCGCGTCCCAGGCGGACACCGCCGCCGGGGAGCCGGTCGCAGAGCCTGCCGGTCGTGCCCAGCAGGGTGAGCGGGTCGGCCGGCCGGTAGCCGGTCGCGTAGACCATGACGTCGGCCTCCAGCAGGGTGCGCTCGCCGGTGGGCAGGAACTCCACCGTGACCCGCAGGCCGGTCTCGTCCCGCTCGACGTCGGCGAGCCGGGAGGCGTTGAAGATGCGCAGCCGTTCCTTGCCCTGCACCCTTTCCTGGTAGTGGCGGCGGTAGAGCTCGTCGATGAGCTCCAGGTCCACGACGGAGTAGTTGGTGGAGGCGTGGTAGGCGCGCAGCCGCGCCTTCACCTCGTCGGGCGCGGCGTAGAAGTGGTCGACCGCCGCCGGGTCGAAGATGCGGTTGGCGAAGGAGCTGTCGTCCGCGGGGGTGTATCCGTACTTGGTGAAGACGGCGCAGACTTCGGCCCCGGGGAAAGCGGCGTGCAGGTGGTCGGTCACCTCGGCCGCGCTCTGCCCCGCCCCGACCACCACGAACCTGCGCGGGGCGCGCGTCCCGGGCAGCTTGTCGAGTAATTCCCCGCTGTGCCAGACCCGCTCGTCGCTCACCGTTCCGTCCGGCAGGACCGGTTCGAGCCCGGCGGCCAGGACCAGGTTGCGGCCCCGGCGGGTGACCAGCGTGCCGTCGCCCTGCCGGACGACCACGTCCAGGAACTCGATCGTCCCGTCCACCTCGACGGGGGTGACCGCGACGACCTCGGAGGCGTACTCCACCTGCTCGGTGAAGCGGGCGGCGGCCCATTCGAGATAGTCGTGAAATTCGATCCGGGACGGAAACATGGTTTTGTGGTTGATGAAGTCGAGCAGCCGGCCCCGGTCCCGGAGATAGCAGAGAAAGCTGAATTCGCTCGTCGGATTTCGCATGGTGACCAGGTCCTTCAAAAAGGACACCTGCATGGTCGTGCCTTCGAGCAGCATGCCCCGGTGCCATCCGAAGGCGGGCTGTTTCTCCAGGAACACGGCGTCGGCCTGGTCGCCTGTTCGTTCCTGGCGTTCCCGAAGCGCGATCGCCAGGGCGAGGTTGGACGGTCCGAAACCGATGCCTACGAGGTCGTGGACGTGCTGCTCCGCTGAGGACATAGAGGCCTTCCGCCGGCTGGATCAGGGGTGGAGACATCGCTTAATTTAGGTTAGGCTCCCCTTATTAAGGTGAGCCTAACTTAATCAGGCCCCACCGACAAGGAGGCACCATGCGGGTCGTGATGTTCGGCTACCAAACCTGGGGCCATCGCACGCTCCAGGCACTGCTGGACTCCACGCACGAGGTCGTGCTGGTGGTGACCCACCCCAGGAGCGACCACGCCTACGAGAGGATCTGGAACGACTCGGTGGCCGAGCTGGCCGAGGCCCACGATGTGCCGGTGCTCCTGCGCAACAGGCCGGACGACGAGGAACTGATGGCCCGGCTCAAGGAGGCCGAGCCGGATCTCATCGTCGCGAACAACTGGCGGACCTGGATCCCGCCGGAGATCTTCAACCTCCCCCGCCACGGCACCCTCAACGTGCACGACTCGTTGCTGCCCGCCTACGCCGGCTTCTCCCCGCTGATCTGGGCGCTGATCAACGGCGAGAAGGAGGTGGGGGTCACCGCGCACATGATGGACGAGGAGCTGGACGCCGGGGACATCGTGGTGCAGCGCGCGGTGCCCGTCGGGCCCGAGGACACCGCCACCGACCTCTTCCACCGCACGGTCGACCTGATCGCGCCGATCGTCACCGAGGCGCTCGACCTCATCGACTCCGGCCGGACCTCCTGGACCCCGCAGGACCGGTCGAAGGCCAGCTTCTTCCACAAGCGGTCGATCGAGGACAGCAACATCGACTGGACCTGGCCCGCCGAGGACATCGCCCGCCTGGTCCGCGCCCAGTCCGACCCGTATCCCAACGCCTTCACCTACCACAACGGCGAGCGCATCCGGGTGCTGAAGGCCTCGGTCTCCAAGGGCGTCTACGGCGGCACCCCCGGCCGGGTTTTCATCCGGGAGGGTGACGGCGTGGTCATCGTGGCGGGGGCCGAGGCCCGCCGCGGCCGCAGCCACGGGCTGGTGATCGAGCGCGTGCGTACGGAGGACGGCGCGGACCTGCCCGCCACCGAGGTGTTCCGCACGATGGGCGGCTACCTCACCGGTCGCCCATGACCGACCCCGTCGCCGGCGCCGCCGGCCGGTCGAGCACCCAGGAGACGTCCCTGAGCAGGGCGTGCCGCCAGCCCGCTCGATCGTGGCCCGAGGGCGACCGCGAGACCCGCACGGTCGCCCCGGCCCGTTCGGCCAGCGTCTCGACCAGCTCGCAGTGCGGGAGCATCCGCGTCTCGTGCTCCCCCACGTCGAACGCGGCCCGCAGGCCGGACAGGTCGGGCCGGTCCCGCAACCGCGCGGCGACGGCGCCGCCGGCCGGGCCGCCCATGGGGTCGGCCAGGTCGGTGGCGCCGGGCGCCCACCAGAACGACGCCGACTGGCAGGCGATGCCGGACACCAGCTCGGGGAACTCCAGTGCCGCGTACATCGCGCTCAGCCCGCCGAGACTCTGCCCGGCGACCACAAGCCGGTCCGGCTCGGCGGGCACGCCGCTCCCGGCCACCAGCGGCAGCAGCTCGTCCCGGATCGCCTCCCACAGCTCGGGCCGGCAGCCGAACTCGGCGTCCCTCGCCCGGGCAGGCAGGAAGACGAGCGTGACAGGAGGCAGGTCGCCGCAGGCGACGGCCGAGTCGAACGCCATCATGGCCGGGTGCAGGTACAGCCAGTCGTCCCCGTCGAGCAGCAGGACCATCGGCCCGCCGCCGCCCGCCGGGTGGACGCGCACGGTGCGCCGCCCGCCGAGCCGTTCGCTGGTCCAGCGCAGGCGGGTGCGCGGGAGGGGCAGCACGTCGGCGGCGCCGACGGCGGGCCAGTGCGGCTGGGCGGGGACGTCCGGGGTCGCGGCGATGGACCGGTCGCCGCCCGCGCCCACCGGGTTGAGCGGGTCGGCGTGCGCCCCGTCGGCCGTGCGGAGCTGGTAGGTCACGCGCAGCCGCGCGGGCATGGCCACCTCGGCGTACCAGCAGTCCGTGTCACCCCACCGGCGCAGCGGCACCGGCTCGGACCAGCTCTCGAAGCCGATGCTCGCCGGGGACCCGCGCCACAGGAACAGCGTCAGCCAGCCGCCCCCGGCGGGTACCGACGCGGGTCCCCCCGCCGCCGCCCAGAACTCCTCTGTACCGGGTTCACCGGGAAGCCCGAACTTCGCGAAGGTGCTCTCCATGCGCAAGTCCCCATCCGTCCCTACCGCCGACCGGCAATTAAGGATAGCTTTACCTAAATTGAGTGATCGAAATGGTGAGCGGTCCCGCGGCCGGCGGGTGGCCGGCGTCGGCGTGCTGGTGGTGGTCCTCGCGGTCGTGGGGGCGGCGTCGCTGGCCGTCGGGGCGCGCGCGCTGAGCCCTCTGGAGGTGTGGCACGGGTTGTTCGCGGCGGCGGGCTCCGACCAGCGGCTGACCGAGATCACGCTCATCGTGCAGACCGTGCGGGTGCCCAGGACCGTGCTCGCGATCGTGGCGGGCGTCGCCCTGGGGGTCGGCGGGGCGCTGATCCAGGGGTTCACCCGCAACCCGATCGCGGACACGGGGTTACTCGGGGTGAACTCCGGCGCCTCGTTCGCCGTGGTGTCGGCGATCCTGCTGTTCGGGCTGAGCAATCCGTACCAGTACGTGTGGTTCGCCTTCCTCGGGGCGGCGGCGGCCGGTGTCGTGGTGTTCGGGCTGGCGAGCATCGGCCGGGTGGCGGGCAGCCCTCTGACGCTGGCGCTGGTCGGGCAGGGGATCACGGTGTTCCTGGCGGCGATGACCACGGCGGTCGCGCTGTCGGACCAGGCGTCGCTGAACGCGCTCCGGTTCTGGAACGAGGCGTCCGTGGCCGGTGTGGGATTCGACGTCATCTGGCCGGTGACCGTGTTCGTCGCGGCCGGGCTGGTGCTGGCGCTGAGCACGCTGCCCGCCCTCAACCTGCTCAACCTGGGTGACGACGTGGCGCGGGGCCTGGGGGTGAACACCGCGCTGAGCCGGACCGCCGGCATCGCCGCCATCACCGTGCTGGCGGGCGCGGCGACGGCGGCGTGCGGCCCCATCGCGTTCCTCGGGCTCATGGTGGCCCACGTCGCCCGGTACCTCACCGGGCCGGACTATCGCTGGCTGGTGCCGTACGCGGGCCTGCTCGGCGCGGTCGTCCTGCTGGCCTGCGACATCGTGGGACGCGTGGTGATCCGGCCGGGCGAGCTGCAGGCGGGAGTCGTCGTCGCCCTCACCGGCGCGCCCTTCTTCGCGGCGCTGGTGTGGCGCGGGAAGTTCAGGAAGACATGACCGGGCCGGCGGTGCGGCGGACGGTGGTGCCGGGCGTGCGGCTCGGGAACGCGTCGTTCGTGTGGCGGCCCTGGATGGTGCTGGTCACGCTGCTGCTGGCGGCGGCGGCCTTCCTGGTGTTCTGCCTGTCCATCGGCGCCGGGGACTTCCCCATCGGCCTGCCCCAGGTGATCGCCACGATCCTCGGCCGGGGGGAGCGGGTCGACGAGTTCGTGATCATGGATCTGCGGATGCCGCGCGCCCTGGCCGGTCTCGTCGTGGGGGTCGCGCTCGGGGTGTCCGGGGCGATCACGCAGTCCATCGCGCGCAACCCGCTGGCCAGCCCGGACGTTCTCGGGATCACCGGGGGCGCGAGCGCGGTCGCCGTGTTCCTGGTGACGGTGTCGGGCGGGGCCGCCGCGGCGATCGTCAGCTCCGTGGGGCTGTCCGCGGCGGCGCTCGCGGGCGGTCTCGGCACGGGTCTGCTGGTCTACTTCCTGGCCTGGCGGCGCGGGATCGACGGTCTCCGGCTCATCCTCATCGGCATCTCGGTGAGCGCCGTGATGGAGGCGATCACCGTCTGGCTGCTGGCCAGGGCCGACATCCGGGACGTGGCCCGGGCCCAGGCGTGGCTGGTCGGCTCGCTGGACAACCGGTCGTGGGGCGAGGTCTGGGTGGCGCTGTGGTGCGCGCTCGCCCTCCTGGCCGTGGTGTCGCTCGTGGCGTTCCACCTCAGGCCGATGCACTTCGGCGACCAGGTCGCGGCGAGCCTGGGCGTCCGCTACTCGATGGTGCGGGCGGTCCTGCTGCTGTGCGCGGTGCTGCTGGCCGGGGTGGCGGTGAGCGCGGCCGGGCCGGTCCCGTTCGTGGCGCTGGTCGCGCCGCAGGTGGCGATGCGCCTGACGCGGTACGCGACGCCGCCGCTGGTGGCCTCCGGGCTGGTGGGCGCGCTGCTGTTGATCGGCGCGGACCTGGTGGCGCGTACGGCGCTGCCGTTCACCCTCCCGGTCGGCGTGATCACCGCCGCGATCGGCGGCCCCTTCCTCGTCTACCTGCTGGTACGGACGAACCTCAGAAGAGGGATATGAAGGATAGGCTAACCTAAGTAAAGTGGGCCTGACGACGCTTGGGCACGACTCGACAAGGGACTGCGGATGCTCCTCCAGCGAACGAATGTTGTGCGGACCTTACGGCGGTTGACCGTGGCTCTGTCCGCAGCCACCCTCGGCGCCGGCCTCCTCTCGGGGTGCGGATCCGCCCCGGCGGACGCTCCGACGAGCGCCGGCACCACCGCGCCCGCCGCGGGCGGCGCGTTCCCGGTCACCGTGGAGCACGCGTTCGGCTCCACCCAGATCACCAAGGCCCCGCAGCGGGTCGTCTCCGTCGGCTACACCGACGACCAGGCCATCCTGGCGTTCGGCGTGAAGCCGGTCGGCATGGTCGACCAGTACCCGAACCCGCCGGGCAAGACCCCCGACATCAACACCCAGTGGCCCTGGGTGAAGGACAAGTGGGGCGACACCCGCCCCGAGGTCATCATGACCAACGGGGACTCCGGCCCGAACTACGAGAAGATCGCGGCCCTGCGGCCGGACCTGATCATCGCGGTCTACTCCGAGATCGACCAGGCCGCCTACGACCGGCTCTCCAAGATCGCCCCGACGGTGGGGCGCACCAAGGGCGAGAAGGAGCCGTTCAGCGCGCCCTGGCAGGACAACGCGCTGCACATCGCGAAGGCGCTCGGCAAGGCCGATGAGGGCGCCAAGATGGTGCAGGACATCCAGGCCAAGCTCGACGCGGCCCGTGCGGCGCACCCGGAGTTCGCCGAGCAGACCGCCGTCGCGGTGTCCTGGTACAAGAACTCGGTCGCCCCGTTCACCACCACCGACGTGCGCGGGCGGATGGTGACGGGGATCGGCTTCAAGGGCACGACGGAGATCGACAAGATCGCGGGCGGCAGCTTCTACACCGTGCTGTCCCCCGAGCGCATCGACCTGATCGACGTCGACCGCATCTTCGTCATCGCCGACCAGGCTGACCAGGACGCGCTGAAGAAGTTCGAGCTGTTCGCCAACCTGCCCGCGGTCAAGAACGGCAAGGTGTCGTACCTGCTGGACAGCGAGGGCCCGGCGATCGGCGCGGCCATGTCGCAGGGCACCCTGCTGTCCCTGCCGTACGCGATCGACGAGCTCGTCAAGTCGGTCGGCTAGCGATGCGGGTCAGCGTGTCCCGTCCCCGGCCCGCCGCGGTCCTGATGTGAGCAGCACCGACACGGGCGTGGCCTCGGCCGTCCTGCGCACGGCGACCGGACGCGAGGCCACCCGATGGGTCGCCGCGCACTGCCGCGACGCGCCCTGGCTGACGGCCGCCACCGTCCTCACCACGGTGGCGGGGGCGGCGCTCCAGGTGCTGCCGGTGTTCCTGCTCGGTCAGGTGGTCGACGGGGTGGTCGCGGGCGAGCCGCACTCCATCCTGGTCACGATCGGGGTGCTGATGGTGACCGCCGCGCTGCTCGGTGCGGCGGCCGCCGCCGCGTCGGCGTACCTGATCGGGCGGCTGGGCGCGGAGCTGCTCGCGCGGCTGCGGGAGGGCGCCGTCCGGGCGGTGCTGGGGCTGCCGAGCGCGCGGATCGAGCAGGTCGGCCGCGGTGACGTGCTGTCCAGGGTCGGCGACGACGTGGCCGTGGTGTCCAGGGGCATCCGGGCGGCCGTCCCCACGGTGTTCTCGGCGGGAGTGCTGGTCGTCATCGCGACGGCGGGCATGTTCGGGCTGGACTGGCGGCTCGGGCTGGCGGGTGCCGGGGCGCTGCCCGCGTACGCGCTGGCCCTGCGCTGGTATCTGCCCCGGTCCGCGCCGCTCTACCGGCGGCAGCGGGAGGCCCAGGCCGACCGCGCGCAGGCGCTGATCAGCGGGCTGAACGGGATCGGCACCGTCCGGGCGTACCGCCTGGAGCAGGTCTTCCGCGAGAAGGTCGCCGCCGAGTCGTGGCGGGTGCGCGAGCTCGGCATCGAGGTGTTCCGGCTCTTCGGCCGGTTCGTCGGCCGGGAGAACCGCGCCGAGTTCATCGGGCTGGTCCTGATCATCGTGGTCGGGTACGTGCTGCTGGAGGCCGGCGCCGTCTCCCTGGGCGAGGCCGCGGTGGCCCCGCTGCTGTTCCACCGGCTGTTCACCCCGCTGGGCGCCATCATGTTCACCTTCGACGAGGCGCAGAAGTCGGGGGCCAGCCTGACCCGGCTGGTCGGGGTGCTGGGAGAGGCCACGGAGGAGCGCCTGGTGGGCGGTGCGGCCGTCGCGCGGGCGGACAGCGGGCCGTACCCGGTGACGGTGGCGGGGCTGACCTTCAGCTATCCCGGCTCCGAGCGGCCGGTCCTCGACGACGTCGACCTGGTCATCCCGGCGGGCGGTTCGCTGGCACTGGTGGGGGCGACGGGCGCCGGCAAGTCGACCCTGGCGGCGCTGATCGCGGGCATCGGCACCCCGCAGGCCGGGTCGGTGCGCATCGGGTCGACCGACCTCGCCGATCTGGACGAGGCCGGGGCCCGGGTGCTGACGAGCATCCTGACGCAGGAGACGCACGTGTTCTCCGGCCCGCTCGCCGACGACCTGCGGCTGGCCGCGCCGGAGGCGACGGACGCCGAGCTGATGGACGCGTTGCGCACGGTCGGCGCCGGCACGTGGGTCGAGACGCTGCCCGACGGGCTGGACACGGTGGTCGGCGAGGGCGGTGAGCGCCTGGACGGCACCAAGGTCGCCCAGATCGCCCTGGCCCGGCTGGTGCTGGGCCGGGCACCGGTGGTGGTGCTGGACGAATCGACGGCCGAAGCGGGCAGCCAGGGCGCCGCCGAGCTGGAACGGGCCGTGCTGGCCGCGTGCCGGGGCCGTACCTCCCTGTTCGTGGCGCACCGGCTGACCCAGGCGATGGCGGCGGACCGGATCGCCGTGCTGGACGCCGGGCGCGTGGTGGAGCAGGGAACGCACGAGGAACTGGTGGCTCTGGGCGACCGGTACGCGCGTCTGTGGCGGGCGTGGCGAGACGGCAGTCAGGGATCCTGACTTCGCTTGAAGGGACGGCTGATCATTCGATGACGGAACCGAGAACCCGGCGCGTGTCGCTTTCCGCCGCGCACCTGGCCGGCCTGCGCCGGCGGGCCGGCGAACATTCCGACCGGACTCTCGCCGGAGCGTGCGCCATCGGACTGGCGTACTGGGCGACGGGCCGGAGCCCGCACGGCCTCGACCTCACCCCCGGCACGCCGTTCGCCGACGTCCTCGGCTGGGCCGGCCACGGCGGGCGTGGGACAGCCGGCTGGGAGGTCGGGGCGGACGGCCGGAGCATCACCGTCCCCGAGGGCGTCGTGCTGAGCGACGCGCAGCTCGCGCTGGACGACCTGGCCGACTTCCCGGAGCGGCCCGTCGGGACCATCGGCCCGTCGAGCGTGGCGGCCCGGCTCGAGACCCTGGCCGGGTGGAACGACACCCGGGCCGACCGGGTCCGGCCCACCATCGTGGAGATGTTCCGCGAGCAGGCGCGGGCCAGGCCGGACGCCGTCGCCATCGTCGACCGGCACCGGTCGCTGACCTACCGCGAGGCGGCCGGGCTGGCCGGCCAGCTGGCCCATCACCTCATCGACCGCGGGCTCACCGCCGAGCAGACCGTCGGCATCTCGCTGGACCGCTCCGCCGAGATGGTGATCGGGCTGCTGGGCGTGCTCATGGCCGGGGGCGCGTTCGTGCCGCTCGATCCGCGGTGGCCCGCCGCGCGGCGGGCGGTCGTCATCGACGACGCCCGGCTGGTGGCCCAGCTCAACGACTCCGGCGAGCACGCGGCGGGCGAGCCCGAAGCCGTGGCCGTGGACCTCGGCGACTGGCGCTTCGGCTCCTACCCCGCCGAGCCGCCCGAGGTCGCCGTCCCCGGACCGGCCCTGGCGTACGTGATCTTCACCTCCGGTTCGACCGGGCGGCCCAAGGGCGCGATGATCCGGCACGAGGCGATCAGCGAGCGCCTGCTGTGGCAGGTCGGCGAGATCCTGCACTTCGGCCACGACGACGCCTCGCTGTTCAAGGCGCCGCTGTCGTTCGACATCTCCGTCAACGAGATCTTCCTGCCGCTGGTGTGCGGCGGCCGGCTGGTGGTCCTGCGGCCCGGCGGCGAACGCGACCCGCACCACCTGCTGAGCGTGATCGCCGAGCAGCGCGTCACCTTCACGTACCTGGTGTCGTCCATGCTGGACGTGCTGCTGGAGATCGCGGGCGACTCGGGGCAGCTGGACAGCCTGCGGCACGTGTGGTGCGGCGGCGAGGTGCTGACCCCCGACCTGTACGAACGCTTCCGCGCCCGCCTCGGCATCCCCCTCTACCACGGCTACGGCCCGGCCGAGACGACGATCGGCGTCTCGCACGTCATCTACCGGGGCGCGGCGGAACGCCTGTCGACCTCCATCGGCAAGGCCAACCCCAACACCGCCCTGTACGTGCTGGACGACGAGCTGCGCCCGGTCCCGATCGGCGTCGGCGGCGAGCTGTACGTGGGCGGGTTCCTCCTGGGGCGCGGCTACGTCAACGCGCCCGGCCTGACGGCGTCCCGGTTCGTGGCGAACCCCTTCGCCACGGACGGCTCCCGGCTGTACCGGACCGGTGACCTCGCGCGGTTCGCCCCGGACGGATCGCTGGACTTCCTCGGCCGGGCCGACAACCAGATCAAGATCCGCGGGATGCGGCTGGAGCTCGAGGACGTCGAGGTCGGCCTCGCCGAGCACCCGGGGGTACGCCATTCCTGCGTCGTCGCGAAGGAGCACGCGGCGGGCGGCACGTACCTGGTGGGGTACGTGATCCCGGTGGCCGGGCGCGAGGACCTGCGGGCGGAGGAGGTCAGGGCGTGGGCCGACAAGCACATGGTCGACTACATGGTGCCCGCGCACGTCGTCGTGCTGAAGGAGTTCCCGCTCACCGAGAACGGCAAGCTGGACCGGAACGCGCTGCCGGAGCCGGCCGCCGAGCCGGCCGCGCTCGTCCCGCCCGCCACCGAGAACGAGCGCGTGGTGTGCGCGGCGGTCGCGTCGGTGCTGGGACTGGAGGCGGTCGGTGTCGACCAGAACTTCTTCCGGTTCGGCGGGGACAGCCTGCTGGCGATCTCGCTGCTGGGCGCGCTGCGCGACGCGGGCCTGCACGTCCGGGCGACGGAGATCTTCACCAGCGCGACCGTGGGGGCGCTGGCGGCGGTGGTGAGCCGGGACGAGGTCGCCCCCGTCGACCGTGCGGACGTCGCGACCGGTCCCGTCACGGGGTCGCCCATCGTGCGGTGGCTCGGCGAGACCACGGACGCCATCGACGGCTTCGTGCAGTCGGTGGTGCTGAACACCCCGGCGGACCTGACCGGCGACGCCCTCGACGCGATGCTCTCCGCCCTGGTCGGGCGGCACGACATGCTGCGGGCCCGGCTGGTGCGGGGCGAGCGCTGGGGCTTCGAGGTCCCGGCGGCGGACCGTGCCGTCGCGGGGTGGCAGGAGAGCGACCGGCCGGTGGACGAGTGCGTCGCGCTCGCCACCGCCGGCCTGGACCCGGACCACGGCGTGCTGCTCCGCGCGGTCTGGCGGCGCCGGGCACGGCAGCTGGTCGTGGTCGTCCACCACGTGGTGATCGACGGCGTGTCCTGGCGCATCCTGATGGACGACCTGGCCACGGCGTGGCGGCAGCTCACCTCCGGCGCGCCGATCGAGCTGCCGCCGGTGGGCACGTCGTTCCGGCGCTGGACGCAGTTGCTGGAGCGGGCGGCGTCCGGCGCCGACCCCGGCTACTACCGGCGTCCCCTGCCGGGCGCGGACGGACCGGTGGGCAGGCGCCCGCTGTCCGAGGCCGACACCGTCGCCCGTGAGAGGGTACGGGTCGTCCCGGTGGGCCCCGAGGTCACGGCCGCGCTGCTGGGGGAGGTTCCCGCGAGGTTCCACGCGGGCGTCAACGACGTGCTGCTGACCGCGCTCGCCGTCACCCTCGCCCGGTGGCGCCGCGACCTGGGGCAGGACCAGACGTACGCGCACATCGAGCTGGAGGGCCACGGCCGCGAGGGACGGTTCGTCGCGGGCGCCGCCGGCTTCGAGCCGGACCTTTCGCGGACCGTGGGCTGGTTCACCACCCTGTTCCCGGTGACCGTGGACCCGGGGGCGGCCGCCGACTTCACCGACCCCGCGTACCTGTCCGCCGCGCTCAAGGCGGTCAAGGAGGACCTGGCCCGGGTGCCGGACCACGGCGTGTCCTACGGCGCGCTGCGCTACCTGGCCGACGCCGGGTTCGGCGCGCCCGCCCCGCAGGTGTTGTTCAACTACCTGGGCCGCTTCGACGCGGGGGCGGCCGGGGACTGGCAGCTCGCCGGCGCCACGGGGCAGCTGGGCGAGCGGCGCGACCCGGGGATGCGCCTGCCGCGCGCCCTGGAGTTCAACGCGATCGCCGAACCCGGCCCGACCGGCGCGTACGAGCTGGTCACCGCCATCTCGTGGCCGGACGGGATGTTCACCGACGCGGACATCGCGACGATCGGCGACTATTTCGCCACGGCCCTGGCCGGGCTGGCCGCGCTCGACCAGGGTGGCCACTCCCCCAGCGACTTCGCCCCGCTGCCCCTCACGCAGGCCGACGTGGACGCCCTGGACGGCCCCGCGCTGCGCGACATCCTGCCGCTGACCCCGCTGCAGGAGGGCCTGTACTTCCACTCGGTCTTCGACGACGACTCGGCGGGCAGCTACGTCGAGCAGCAGCTGCTGACGCTGGAGGGCGAGGTGGACGCCGACCGGCTGGCCACGGCGGCCACCCGGCTGCTCGCCCTCTACCCGAACCTGGCCGCGCGGTTCGTGGCCCTCGCCGACGGCCGGGTGGTGTCGGTGCTGGAGAGCGGCGTGCGGGCCCCGTTCACCACGCTGGACCGCCCCGGCATCACCGACGCCGAGATCCGCGACCACGCCGAGCGGGACCGCCGCGCCGGATTCGACCTGGCCACCGGCCCGCTGATGCGCTACACCCTCATCCGCCGGGGGTCCGGCCGGAGCGTGCTGGTGCAGACCGTGCACCACATCGTCGCCGACGGCTGGTCGGTGCCCGCGATGCTGCGTGCGCTGCTGGCCGAGTATCACGCGCCGGGCACCGTGCACCCGCGCGGCGGCTTCCCCGACCACGTGCGCCGGCTCGCCGGACGCGACGACGAGGCGAGCGAGCGGGTGTGGCGCGACCAGCTCGCCGGTCTGCCCGGCCCCTCGCTGGTCGCCGAAGGGCACACCCCGTCCGGCCGGTTCGCCGAGACCGCGCTGGAGCCGGGCGCCGACGTCGACGAGGCCGCCCGGGCGGCGGGCGTGCCGCTCAGCGCCGCCGTGCACAGCGCGTGGGCGGCGACGCTGGGCGGCATCCTGCACCGCGCGGACGTGGTGTTCGGCTCCACGGTGTCGGGGCGGGACGCCGACGTGCCCGGCATCGAGGACATGGTGGGCCTGCTCATCAACACGATCCCCGTACGCGCCCGATGGACCGGCGCCACCACGGCGCGCGAGCTGCTCGCCTCGGTGCGGGAGCACCAGAGCGCGGTCCTGCCGCACCAGCACGTCTCGCTGACCGCGATCGGCCGTCAGGCCGGCGGCGGCCCGCTGTTCGACACCCTGGTGGTGTTCGACGTCGCCACCGACCTGAGCAGCCTGCGCGGGCCCGGCGACGAGCTCGTCATCACCGGAATCGTGAACGAGGGCGCCCCGCACTACCCCTTGACGCTGGTGGTGGAGCGCGCGCCCGACGGCCGCCCGCGCTTCAACCTGATCCACGACAGCGAGCTGCTGCGGGAGAGCGACGCGCGGGCGATCCTGCACGGGTTCGGCCGGGCCCTGACGGGCCTGCTCACCCGGCCCGGCGACCTGGTCGGCGACCTGGTGCCCGACGGCTCCCGGCCGCCCGCGCCGATCGCCCCGACCACCCTGGGCGCGCTGTTCGACGCCGCGGCGAAGCGCGACCCGGCCGCCACCGCCGTCACCCAGTGCGCTCTCGACGGCGGCACCCGGTCACTGACCTACGGTGAGCTGGCGGAGGCGAAGGACCGGCTGGCCTCGGCGTTGCGCGCGGCCGGGGTCGGACCGGGCGAGCGGGTGGCGGTCGCCGTCCCGCGCTCTCTCGAGCAGGTCGTCGCGCTGGTCGCGATCGTCACCGCGGGGGGCGCGTACGTGCCGCTGGACCCGGCGTACCCGGACGAGCGGCTGGAGTACATCCTCGCCGACAGCGCCCCGCGGGTCGTGCTCGTGAACCGGGAGCAGCAGGCCCGCTTCACGGAGCTGGCGGGCCCGTCGGCCCGCGTGCTCGTGCAGGAGGACGCGTCGCCGGTGGACGCCACCGCGCCCGAGGTCACCTGGCACGACCCGGCGTACGTCATCTACACCTCCGGATCGACCGGCCGGCCCAAGGGCGTCGTCGTCCCGCACTCCAGCGTGGTGAGGCTGCTCGCGAACACCCGGCCCGACATGGGCTTCGGCCCGGACGACGTGTGGGTCCAGTTCCACTCCGCCTCCTTCGACTTCGCGGTGTGGGAGCTGTGGGGCGCGCTGGCGCACGGCGGTGAGCTGCTGGTGCCCGAGTACGGGCTGACCCGCTCCCCCGTCGACTTCCACCGGCTGGTCCGCGAGCGCGGCGTGACCGTGCTCAACCAGACCCCGTCGGCGTTCTACCAGTTCATGGAGGCCGACCGGCACGCCGGCGAGCCGGTCACCGCGCTGCGCCGGATCGTCTTCGGCGGCGAGGCGCTCGACCTCGGGCGGCTGCGCGGCTGGGTCGAGCGGCACGGCACCCGCTCGCCGGAGCTGGTCAACATGTACGGCATCACCGAGACCACCGTCCACGTCACCCACCGGGTGCTGACCGACGGGGACTTCGCCCCCGGCGACGGCGACGGCCCGATCGGTGGCCCGATCGGCGGCCCGATCCCCGGCCTGGTCACCTACCTGCTCGACGACCGGCTCCGGCCGGTGCCGCCGGGCCGGGTGGGCGCCATCTACGTCGCCGGCGACCAGGTCGCGCTGGGCTACCTGGGCAGGCCGGGGCTCACCGCGAGCCGGTTCGTGGCGAACCCGTTCGCGGGGGACGGCTCCCGCATGTACCACACGGGCGACCTCGCCCGCCGTACGCTCGGCGGCGAGCTGCGGTTCGTCGGCCGGTCCGACGACCAGGTGCAGCTCAAGGGCTTCCGCATCGAGCTCGGCGAGGTGGAGGCCGCGATCCGGGAGCTCGACGGCGTGACCGACGCGGCCGTCACCGTGGCGGACAGCGGCGACCACCTGGTCGCGCACGTCGTGGGCGGGGTGCCCGGCGACCTCGCCGGCCAGCTGTCGGCGAAGCTGCCCGTGCACATGGTGCCGGGCCGGGTGCTGCCGATCGACGCCCTGCCGCTGACGGTCAACGGCAAGCTGGACCGCAAGGCCCTGATCGAGCGCGCCGCGCGGGGCGACACCCCGGTACCCGCGGTCGAGCCCCCGCTCGCCACGGACGGCACGCCGGTGCCCCCGGGCCGATCCCCACACGCCACGGACGGCACGCCGGTGCCCCCGGGCCGATCCCCACACGCCACGGACGGCGCCCCGATGCCTCCGGGTGAATCCCCGCTCGCCGCGCTGGTCGGTGTCTTCGCCGGAGCGCTGCCCGGCACCGAGGTGAACGGCGACACCGACTTCTTCAGGGCCGGGGGCGACAGCATCGTCGCCATCACCGTAGTCAACCGGGCGCGGGCGCTCGGCCTGCCGATCGCCCCGCGGGGCGTGTTCCTGCTCAGGACGCCGCACGCACTTGCAGAGCACCTGGGGACCCGCACGCCCCGCGCCACGGCGCCCGCACCCGCCCGCCCCGGCGACGGCCCGCTGACGCCGACGCCGATCATCCTGCGCCAGCGGGAGCTGGGCGGCTCCCTCGCCCGGTTCGCCCAGGCCAGGGCGCTGGTGGCGCCTGACGGCACCGGCTTCGACGACGCCGTGCGGGCCGCGAACGCGGTCGTGGCCGCCCACCCGATCCTCCGGCTGCGGCTGCGCGTCGAGCACGGCGTGTGGGCACTGAGCACCGAGCCCGCCCGCGAGGTCACCGTCGCCCGGGCGGACACGGCCGACGCCACGATCGCGGCGAACGAGGCCGCCGGACGGCTCGACCCCGAGGCCGGGCAGGTGATCGCGTTCTCGTGGGTGGCGGCGAGCCGGACCCTGGTGATCGCCGTGCACCACCTCGCGGTCGACTCGGTGTCCTGGCTGATCCTGCTGGACGACCTGGCCACCGCCCTGCGGGGCGCGGTGCCGGCGCCGCCGACCACGCCGTACGCCGAGTACGCCGACGCGCTGGCGGCCCGCTCCGCCGGCCTGATCGACGACCTCGGGCACTGGCTCACCACGCTCGCGGCGCCCGTCCTGCTGCCGGTGGTCGAGGGGCTGCGCGAGACCGTCGTGGAGCTCGCGCCGGAGGTGACCGCCCAGGTGACGCGTACCGCGCCCGCCGCGCTCGGCGTCGGTCTCACCGAGTTGCTGTGCGGCGCGCTCCGGACCGCGCTGACGCACATCCAGCCGTCGCCCGCCGATCTCGCGATCGAGCTGGAGCGGCACGGCCGGGTCCCGGTGCTCGGACACCACGACTACACCCGGACCGTCGGCTGGTTCACCTCCATCGCCCCCGTACGGCTCACCCCGCACACCGACCCCGTCGCGGCGGCGCGCGAGGTCGCCGCGCGCCAGCCGGACGAGCGCGGGCACGTCGCCTACGGCCGGCTCCGATACCTCGACCCGCAGACGGCCCCGCTGCTGACCGCGCGCCCGCAGGTGCTGCTCAACTACCTCGGCCAGGGCAGCGAGTCCCAAGCCCTGCACATCACCGGCGGCGACCGGAGCAGCCCGTACGCCGTCGAGGTCAACGCGTGGATCGACGCGGCCACCGGAAGCCTGCGCGCGGCCTTCACGCTCGCCGACGGCATCCCCGACGAGCTCACCGGGCACTGGCTGCGCGCGCTGGAGCGGATCGCGGACGCCTCCGCGACGGCCGAGCGGACGGCGCCGGTGACCCCGCTCCAGAGGGGCCTGTTCTTCCAGGCCCAGCTGACGGGCCCGGCCGGACACTATGTCGCCCAGAGCTACTTCACCTTCGACCGGCGGCTCGACACCGGCGCCCTGGCCGAGGCGATGGCGTACGTGATCGCGCGGCACCCGGTCGTGGGCGCCGGTTTCAGCACCGACGCCGACGGCAACCCGGTCCAGGTGCTCGCGGCGAGCCGGCCGGTCGAGGTCCGCACGGTCGTGCCGGGGACGGACGCGGAGGTCGAAGCCCTGCTCGCCCGGGACCGCGACACGGGCTTCGACCCGGACGAGCCGCCGCTGCTCCGGCTGACCGTGGTGCGCCTGCCCGGCGGCCACGACGGCCTGCTGCTGAGCTACCACCTGCTGCTGTGGGACGGCTGGTCACGCGAGATCGTGCTGCGCGACCTGTTCGGCGCCTACGAGGCCGCCGTCGCGGGCGAGCCGCTGGACCCGGCCCCGGCCACGCCGAGTTTCGAGGACTACGCCCGCGCCCTCGACGCCGCGGACCCGTCCGCGTCCGAGCGCTTCTGGGCGGAGCACCTGACCGGCCTGCCGGGCCCCACGCTGCTCGCCGGACCGTCGCCGTCGCTGCCGGACGAGCTGCCGCGCGCGCTCGTGCACACGCTGAGCGCCGAACAGTCGGAGCTGCTGCGGGAGGCGGCCAGGACGCACGGCGTCACGCTGAACTCGGTGCTGACCGGCGCGTTCGGCCTGCTGCTGGGCGCGCACACGGGCCGGAGCGACGCCGTGTTCGGGGTGACCGTCTCGGGCCGGGAGGGCGAGGGCCTGTCCGGCATCGTCGGCGTGCTGCTCAACACCGTGCCCATGTGGACGCGGGCCCGGCCGGCGGACACGGTGCGGGAGTACCTGTCGGCGGTGCAGGCGGCCAGGGTCGCGGCGATGGAGCACGAGCACCTGGGGCTCGGCGAGATCCAGCGGAGCAGCGGGCACGACACCCTGTTCGACAACCTGTTCGTGCTGCAGAACTTCCTGGACCAGGACACGTTCGCCGAGCTGAACGCCCGGCACGGCATCACCTCGGTGCGGGCCGACGACTCCACGCACTACCCGTTCACCTGGGTCGTCACGCCCGGCGACCGGTTCACGGTCAAGCTGGAGTACCGCGACGGCGACACCGAGCGCGCCCGCCGTCTCCTGGACGGCTACCTGCGCCTGCTCGACGACCTGGCCCGGACGGAGGGGCCGGTGGGCGCGCTGCCAGGATTCGGGCCGGACCCCGCGCCGAGCAGCTGCACGGACATCGGCACCGACACCGTGGTCGACCGGTTCGACCGGGCGGCGGACCGCAGCCCGGGGCGGGTCGCGCTCGTCGCCCACGGCCGGACCATGACGTTCGCCGAGCTCCAGGAGCGCAGCCGGGCGGTGGCGGGGGTGCTCGCCGGGCGCGGCATCGGTCCCGAGACGACCGTGGGGCTGGCGATCCCGCGTTCGCTGGACTCGATCGTGGCGCTGTTCGCCGTGCTGCGGGTCGGGGCCGCGTACGTGCCGCTGGAGCTGGACCACCCCGACGAGCGGATCGCCGCGATCGTGGCGGACGCCCGCCCGGACGTGATCCTCACCGTGAGCGCCGTCTCCCCCCGGCTGACCGGCGACCTGATCGAGCTGGACCGCCCCCTGCCCGCGGCCGAGCCGTTCGTGACGTTCGCGCCCGACGACCCGGACCGCCTGCGGTACCCCGCGTACACGATCTACACCTCCGGATCGACCGGCCGGCCCAAGGGCGTGGTGACCGAGTACGCCGGGCTCACCAACATGCTGATCAACCACCAGCGCCGGATCTTCGAGCCGGTGCTGGCGGAGCACGGCCACCGGGTCTTCCGGATCGCGCACACCGTGTCGTTCGCGTTCGACATGTCGTGGGAGGAGCTGCTGTGGCTGGCCGACGGCCACGAGGTGCACATCTGCGACGAGGAGTTGCGCCGGGACGCGCCGCGCCTGGTCGCGTACTGCCTCGAGCACGGGATCGACGTCATCAACGTGACCCCCACCTACGCGCAGCAGCTGGTGGCCGAGGGGCTGCTCGACGACCCCGCGCGGCGGCCCGCGCTGGTGCTGCTGGGCGGTGAGGCGGTCACCCCGGCGTTGTGGCACCGGCTCGCCGCGACCGAGGGGACTATCGGCTACAACCTGTACGGACCCACCGAATACACCATCAACACCCTCGGCGTCGGCACCTTCGAGTGCGGGGACCCGGTCGTGGGCGTGCCGATCGACAACACCGACGTGTACGTGCTCGACCCGTGGCTGCGGCCCGTGCCGGACGGCGTGCCCGGCGAGCTGTACGTGTCGGGCATCGGCATCGCCCGCGGCTACCTCGGCCAGACCGGCCAGACCGCGCACCGCTTCGTCGCGTGCCCGTTCGGCGAGCCAGGCGAGCGCATGTACCGCACCGGGGACCTCGTGCTCCGGCGGCCCGACGGGAACCTGACGTACCTGGGCCGCACCGACCAGCAGGTCAAGATCCGGGGGCACCGGGTCGAGCCGGGCGAGGTGGAGGCCGCGTTCACGGCGCACCCGGCGGTGCGCTTCGCCGCCGCGGTAGCCCAGCCCGATCCGCAGGTCGACGGCGCGTTCCGGCTGGCCGCGTACCTCGTGCTGGGCGGCTCCGACCTGGCGACGGTCGCCGCCGAGGTGGGCGCCGGGCTGCCGGACTTCCTGCGCCCCACGCACTACGCCCAGGTCGACGCCATCCCGCTGACCGTGAACGGGAAGGCCGACACCAAGGCGCTGCCGGCGGCCAAGCCGCTGGGCGCGCTGACCACGTCGGCCGGCCGCGGCCCGGCGACCGGGACCGAGACCGCGGTGTGCGAGTTCTTCGCCGAGGCGCTGGACCTGGACGACGACGAGGTGAGCGCGGTGAGCGACTTCATGTCCCTCGGCGGGCACTCCATGCTGGCGGTGCGGCTGATCGGGCTGCTCCGCCGCGAGTACGGCCCCCTGATCACCGTTCGCGACCTGTTCGCCCTGCGGACCCCCGAAGCGATTGCCCGGCACCTCGATGAGCACTCCTGACGAGCGCGGGCCCCGCACGGGGTCCGACATCCTGTGGACCGCGCTGCGCCGCAACAAGGGCGCCATGGCCGGGGGCACCGTCCTCATGGGCCTGTACCAGGCGGGCGAGACCGCCTTCCCCATCGCGCTCGGCCTGATCGTCGAGCACACGTTGCGGGAGCGCAGCCTCGGCTCGCTCGGGCTGTCGATCGCGGCGCTGGCCGTGATCATCACGACCGTGTCGCTGTCGTGGCGGTTCGGGATGCGCATCCTGCAGAAGGCCAACACCACCGAGGCGCACCGCTGGCGGGTGCGGGTCGCGGACTGCGGGCTGCAGCCGGTGGCCAGGGACGTCGATCTCAAGTCCGGCGAGGTCCTGACCATCGCCACCGAGGACGCCGACCAGACCGCCGACATCATCGAGGTGGTGCCGCTGCTGGTCAGCTCGCTGGTGGCGGTGCTGATCACGGCGGTCGCGCTGGGCCTGGCCGACGTCCGGCTCGGCGTGCTGGTGATCGTGGGCACCATCGCGATCCTGTCGATCCTCAGCGTCATGTCCAGGTGGATCGGCACCGGGACCCGCGAGCAGCAGGCCCGGGTGGCGCGGGCGGGCGCGAAGGTGGCCGACCTGATCTCCGGCCTGCGCCCGCTGCACGGCTTCGGCGGCACGCACGCGGCGTTCCTGTCGTACCGGAAGGTCAGCACGGAGGCGAAGAACCAGGCGATCACCGTCGCCAAGGTGAACGGCGCGTACGCGGGCACCGCGCTGGCGCTCAATGCGATCCTCGCCATCGCCGTGACCCTGACGGCGGGCGGGCTGGCACTGGGCGGCCGGATCACCGTCGGGGAGCTGGTCATGGCCGTGGGGCTGGCGCAGTTCATCATGGAACCGCTCCGGCTGTTCTCGGAGATGCCGAAATACGTGATGATGGCGCGCGCGTCGGCCGAGCGGATGGCGCTGGTCCTGGCCGCGCCGCCGGTGATGACCCCGGGGCGGGAACGACCGTCGGCGGGCGGGGACCTCGAGGTCGACGGCGTCCGGTACGGGTCGCTGCGCGAGCTGAAGCTCCACGTGCCCGCCGGGGAGTTCGTGGCGGTCGCCGCCTACCAGCCGGGGGCGGCGGCCGATCTCGTGTCGATCCTGGCCGTGCACGTCCCGCCCGGCGCGTACGAGGGCGTGGTGCGGGTCAGCGGGCGGGAGCTGAAGGACCTGTCGATCGGGGCGGTCCGCGAGCACCTGCTGGTGAACCCGTACGACGGGGAGATCTTCGCGGGCACCCTCCGCACGAACATCGACCCGGCGGGCGCCGGCCGCATGATCGCCGAGGCCGTCGAGGCGTCCATGCTGACCGACGTCGTCGCCCTCCACCGCGAGGGGCTCGACCACGAGGTCCGCGACCGCGGCGGGAACCTCTCCGGCGGGCAGCGCCAGCGGCTGTCCCTGGCCCGCGCCCTGGCCGCCGACCCCGACATCCTGGTCCTGCACGACCCGACGACGGCGGTGGACGCGGTCACCGAACAGCTCATCGCCCGCAACCTCGCCCGGCTGCGCCGGAACCGCACCATGATCGTGATCACCAGCAGCCCCGCCCTCCTGGACGCCGCCGACCGGGTCCTCGTCCTGGACGGCGGCGTCATCACCGCCGAGGACACCCACCGCAACCTCCTCCACACCGACGAGACCTACCGGCAGGCGGTGGCCCGGTGACGCGCACCTGATCAGCGGCCTCGGCCCGGCCCGGGCGCGGACGGCTGATTGCTAGGATCGGGGGATCATGAGCGTCGAACCCCGTGGTGGTCGGCCCCATCTCTCCTTGCCCGAGGCGTCCACCGTGACGACCCTCCGGCAGCGCAACCGGGCGCTGGCCCTCAAGCACGTGATCCTCGCGCAGGAGACCACCCGGGCCGCCATCGCCCAGGAGACGGGCCTGTCCGCGGCCTCCGCGGCCAATCTCGTCACCGACCTGATCACCGCGGGGCTCGTGGAGGAGCGCGGCTCGATCTCCTCGCGCGGCGGGCGGCCCATCACGCTCATCGGCCCGCGCGCCGAGAGCGCGATCACCATCGGCGCCGACATCGGCGAGCGGGGCGTGGCCGTGGAGATGTTCGACCTGGCGGTGAACCGGATCGACCGGGAGTTCCGCGGCGGCGCCAAGGAGGAGGAGCCGGAGCGGATCGGCGCGGACCTCCAGGAGGCCCTCGTCGCGCTGCGCGAGCGCAACGCCAACCGCTGGCCGACCCTGCTCGGCGTCGGGCTCGGCCTGCCCGGCGTCGTCGAGACCGCCCCCGACGGCGGCCAGACCCTCTACGCCCAGAGCCTGGGCTGGCCGCCCGTCCCCGTCTCGGCGCTGTGCGACGTCGGGCACGTCCCCGTCCTCGCGGAGAACGGCGCCAAGATGCAGGCCAGGGCCGAACACTGGTTCGGCAACGCCCGCGGGGCCGCGCACGCCCTGATCGCCCTGCTCGGCCGGGGGGTCGGGCTGGGGATCGTCAGCGACGGGCAGCTGCTGTCCGGCGCTCACTCCAGCGCCGGGGAGTGGGGGCACACGGTGATCGAACGCGGGGGCCGGGTGTGCCGGTGCGGCAACCGCGGGTGCGTGGAGGCGTACCTCGGCTCCGACGCGATCCTGTCCGCGTGGCGGGCCAGGGGCGGCGTCTTCGAGGGCACCGGCTGGGGCGCCGTCGGCAAGCTCATCGCCGACGCGCACGCCGGCGACCCGGTCGCGGGCGAGATCGTCGGCGACGTCGTCGACTGCCTCGGCGCCGCGCTGGGCGGGCTGGTCAACCTGACCGGGCCGCAACGCATCGTCATCGGCGGCTGGGTCGGGCTCCGGCTGATGGAGTCCCTGGGCGAGCGCATCACCGAGGCGACCAGGAGGCACAGCCTGGCGCGCCCCGGCGGCCAGTTCGAGCTGCTGGTCGCCAGGTTCGGCGGCGACGCCGTGGCCACGGGCTCCGCCCTGCTCCCCCTGGAAGCCCTCATCGCCGCCGACCCCATGTCCCGCTGAGCGCGCTGCCTACGAGTGATCGTGCCGCTCCTGCGACTCGGGCCGAGCGGTGCGGAACCGGAAGATGTCGGGGCGCGCGTAGTGGCCGACGACATCCAGGTCGAGATAAGCGCCGTCGAGCACGGCGAGGTCGATGTCGGCGATGAGCACGTCCTGCTTGCCGAAGGACGGCCCGGCGAGCACGTGTCCGAAGGGATCCACGACGCAACTGCCCCCTTGGATGGTGGCCGCGGCCGCGGCGGCCGGGTCGGCCGCGGGGAAGTCGCCCGGATAGTCGTCCCGGCCGGCGAACTGGTTGGCCGAGAGCACGAAGCAACGGCCCTCGACGGCGATGTGCCGCATGGTCGACGTCCACACGTCGCGATCGTCCACTGTCGGCGCGCAATAGATCTGCACGTCCCGCTGGTAGAGGGCGGTCCGGTAGAGCGGCATGTAGCTCTCCCAGCAGATCGCCAGGCCGATGCGTCCGACGTCGGTGTCCGCGACGACGACGTCGCTGGCGTCGCCGCGCCCCCAGATCACGCGCTCGGTTCCCGTGGGCACCAGCTTGCGGTGACGAGCCAGCAGCGTGCCGTCCGGCGCGAACAACAGCGCCGAGCAGTACAACGTACGGCCGTACCGTTCGATGACGCCGACGACCACATGGGCCTGCCGGGCCGCCACGGCGGCGCTCATCCGCTCGAACGCCTCGCCCGGGATCTCGATCGCTGACCTGCGATACCGGGCGAACAACGCGCGTCCCTCGTCGTCGCGCCGTCCGACAGTCGCGCCGAAGGTGGAGCCCTTGGGGTAGCCACCGATGAACGCCTCCGGGAACACCACGAGGTGCGCTCCCCCTGCGGCCGCCCGCGCCAGGAGGTCCTCGGAGCGGCGCAGCGTCTCGGGCAGGTCGAACAGGCGGGGCGCGGCCTGCACGACGGCGACGCGTCGGGTGGTCACGGCGCCGGCTCCCCTCCGGCGGGGCCCGATGTGAGATACCCGGCGAGGTCCGGAGCGGCAGGGTGCTCCAGCACGTACCTGATCCAGGCTCGCCGTTCGTGGTCGATGGCCTGCAGCTCCCAGACGCAGGCCGTAGGCCCCTCCGGGGGTACGGGCCGCAGCTCCGTCGTGCCGGGATCGGCCCGCCACAGCCTCTCGTACAGGATGTCGCCCTCCCACCAGCACACGAGCACCCACAGCGCCTCGGCGCCACGGTGCACGATCAGGAATCCGACGCCCGGCCGCGCGCCGGCCCGCGCGGGCTGTGGCACCTCTCGCTCGGCCGCCCCGAGCGCGGCCTTGATCTCGGCATCGTCAGGAAGCGCGCCGACGGCCGTGATGGCGATGAGCTTCAGCCGCCAGCCCGCGTGCTCGGTGACGCCGAGCCACTCGGTCCTGCGCGGCCGGTACGGCTCCCCGGGCAGCGCGAAGGGTTCCGGGACAGGCGGTGCGGGAGGCATGTCACAACTCCAGTCCGGTCATGGCCGACAGCCACGGCTCCACCCCGCCGTGGAGCGTGTCGGGATCGGTGCCACGTAGCCGGGCGAGCTCCGCGGTGAGCCGCTGCAACGGCACGATCGACGTGAAAGGCCGCATCAACGGGTCAACCGGTGCGAACCTCAGCTCTTCGTCGTCCTCGCCGCTGGTCCACACGGTCGCCCCCAGCTCGGCCAGCAGCGCCCGCAGCGTGTTCGTCCGTCCTTGGTCGTCAGTGCCCGGGGTGATGCTGATGACGTTCATTCCAGCGCGGAAGGCGGCGGGGGTGCCGTGCAAGGAGAATTCCGTGGACATCGCCTCCGCCCACAGGCGAGCCCCCTCCTTGATCTTGAGCGCGGCCTCGGCCGCGGTGATCGCGTCGAGATCGAAGCCGACCAGCAGCAGCGGCTCGCCGGCGGCGCAGCCCTCGGCGGCCCGAACCGGGGCGGGCTCCGCCAGAGTCGCCTTCAGCGCCTGCGGCACGGTCCGCAGCGCGGCCGCGAACCGCTCCCGGTACGGCCCCTCCAGACCGGCGACCATCCCGCCCAGGACGGCCAGCGACGACAGGTAGGAAACGGTGAAGGTGCCGGCCGTCTCGTCGGGGCACGTACGCGCGACGACGTCGGCCTGCTGATCGGGCGCGTCCGTCCCCACGACCGCGATCGTGGTGGCGCCCGCCGCGCGCGCCTTGCCGAGCACGGCGCGCGGATACCGCTTGTAGCCGCGGTGGCTGATCACCACGACCTGGTCCTCGGCGGCGATCGGGAAGCGCAGGGCCAGGTCGTGCGCATCGACCGCCACCGCTCGGCTACGGCCGCCGGAGACGTGCCACGCCCACGCGGCGGCGATGCGCGCCGCGTGCAGCGAGGTGCCGATGCCCGTGAAGATGATCGGCCTGCCTCCGTCCAGGCGGGGCGGGTCGGCGGTGAGCGCGTTCGCGACCATGTCCGGTTGTGCGGCGATCTGATCGTCCAGAGCGAACCTCATGGGCGAGACCGTACGCTCAAAGTGGTTGTCCCGACAGGTCCGCCTATGCGAAGTGGAGCAGTCCAGTATCGTGCCGCGCCCCTCTGTGAACCTCCCGCCCGCGATCATTCCGCTCGCCCAGGAGAGCGGCAGGCCCCTGCGCTGGCGGCTGCACCAAGGGTTCCGGGCGGCCATCATGAACGGGCAGTTCGAGCCGGGCAGCCGCCTGCCGTCCACCCGTACGCTGGCCGGCTCTCTCGGCGTCTCCCGCTCGACCGTGGTGGAAGCGTTCGACCGGCTCGCGGCCGAGGGCTTCGTCGAGCGCCGGGCCGGGTCCGGCACCTACGTCAGCCTCCAGCTCGCCGGCCTGGGCGCGAACGACCGGGCCGGGAGCGGGAGGAGCCCCGATCCGCGCCGCCGACCGGCACGACGGGCATCCGTGGCGTCAGCGGCTCGTCATCCGGCAGGCGAGAGCGCCGGCGGGCAGCGGCCCGTCGCCTTCACCCCACCCGCCGTGGGACGTGCCGACGGCGGTCGGCCGGTGGCCTTCACCCCGTGCGAACCCGATGTGGAGCTGTTCCCGCATCGGTCGTGGGCCCGGATGCTGGCGCGGCACGCCCGCGCCCCCCTGTCATGGGGCGCCTCCCCCGCCTCCGCCGGTCTGCTCGCCCTGCGGCAGGCACTCGCGGCACATCTCACGCTGTCACGTGGGGTGACGGCCGACCACCTCTAGATCGACATGACATGTAGGAATTTTCCTACATATAGTGGTCCCCCCGGACGCGGCACCACGCCGCCCGCCATCACCCTGGCGACAGCCAAGATTGGACCACCCATGTCTGAGATCGCCGACCGGTTCGACCTGCTCGCGGGCGCCTTCCAGGCCCGGATCGAGGCCACCCCCGCCGACCGCTGGGATCGCGTCAGCCCTTGCGCGGGATGGACGGCCCGGGACGTCGTCGCCCATGTCGTCAACGGGCACCGCGGCATCATCGCGGTCGTTCGCCGGACCCCGCCGCAGCCCTCGCACGGGGTGGGCGTGTCCGGCATGGGCGACGCCCCGAAGGTCGAGCCCGGCGCCGACCTCGCGGCCGCGTACGCCGAGGCCAGAGCCGGGCTGCGGGCCCTCCTCACCGACCCCGGCCTGGCCGCCACCCCGCTCCCGTTCAGCCCGCTCGGCCCCGTGCCCGTGGAGCGGGCGGTCGACGTGGTGGGGGCGCTGGAACTGCTCGTCCACACCTGGGACCTGGCCCGCGCCGTCGGCGGCGACGAGGCCCTGGACCCGGAGGCCGTCGTACGCACCCACGACGCCCTGCGCCACCACTACGCCGGCCTCCAGGCGACCAACGCCTTCCAGCCGGAGATCACGCCTCCGGCAGGCGCCGACCCCCAGACGGCGTTCCTCTGCTTCACCGGCCGCCGCCCCTGACGAAGGCCAACGGCCACCCGGCTCGGGCCCTCCAGGCCATCACTGAAAGCGGTCACTTGGGCCGTCCCGTTCAATGGGCGGCTCAGGTGAGACGTACTTCACATCGGGCTTTCTGTCACGCATCGGCCGGGCTGTCCGGTCAAGTGGGTGTATCCGTAACACGGCGAGGAGCACCGTTGGAATCGCGGCTCAACCATTCCGGCACGCTGAAGACGCCACCCGGGCGGGAGAAAGCGCGCAGCGCCTCAACGTGATCGCAGCCTGACGCGCGATCACGCCTGCACCGGTACGGCCGACACCGGCGACCGGGCAGCCGATGGGGCCACCGATGAGTTCGGTCGCCCAAGACAGACCCGCCATTTCGCCTCCGGCCGCCGTGTCGGGCCGGACCGTTCCAGCGTGCCCGTGAGCCCTCGGTTCCCTCCGCTTCGCTGCTGCGACCTGAAGGAGAAGACACATGTCCCAGCCCCTGCCGTTCGTGATCGATCCGACCGGTGCCGACCGGCACGCCGAGTACCGGGCCCTGCGGGCCCGTGGCTCGGCCACCCCCGTGGACGTCCTCGGGCTGTGTGCCTGGGCGGTCTCCGACCCGGCACTCCTCAAGACCATGCTCACCAGCCCCGATGTGTCCAAGGACGGCCGCGCTCACTATCCGGACTTCCAGCGGACGACCGGCACCTGGCCGCTCGCCCTGTGGATCGAGGTGCGGAGCATGCTCACCGCGTACGGCGCCGACCACCGCAGATTACGGCGGATGGTGGCCCCCGTCTTCGGCGCGCGCCGCATCGCCAAGCTGAAGCCGATCGTCGAATCCCTGGTCACCGGCTTGATCGACGACCTTGCCGCGGTGCCCGCAGGTCAGGCGGTGGACCTGCGCGAGCGGCTGGCCTACCCGCTGCCCATCGCCGTGATCGGCCACCTGATGGGCGTGCCGGAGGACCAGCGCCACGATTTCCGGCAGATCGTCGACCGCGTCTTCGACAGCACGCTCACGCCCGAGGAGGCCCAGGCCAACGCCGCGCGGCTCTTCGAGCGCACCGACCAGTTGATCGCCACCAAGCGCGCCGACCCCGGCGACGACATGACCTCCCTGCTCATCGCGGCCCGCGACGAGGAGTCGGACGGCGGCGGCTTCACCGACGACGAGCTGCGCGACACGATGATCCTGATGATCAACGCCGGGTACGAGACGACCGTCAACGTCATCGACCAGGCCGTCTTCGCGATGCTGACGTCCCCCGGCCAGCTCGACCTCGTCCGGACCGGCCAGGCGACCTGGGAGGACGTGGTGGAGGAGACCCTTCGCCACGAGCCCGCCATCAAATACCTGCCGCTGCGCTTCGCCGTGACCGACATCAAGCTCCCGGACGGGCAGGTCATCCCGTCGGGAGATCCCATCCTCGCCGCGTACGGGGCCGCGAACCGTCACCCGGACTGGCACGGGCCCGACGCGGACACCTTCGACGTCACCCGCAAGGTCAAGGATCATCTGGCGTTCGGCTACGGCGTGCACTACTGCCTCGGAGCCCCGCTCGCCCGGCTCGAAGTCGCCGAGGCCCTGCGTCAGCTCTTCGGGCGCTTCCCCGAGATGGCGCTGGCGGCGCCGGCAGACTCGTTGCGGCCGGTGCCCACCCTCATCAGCAACGGTCACCAGCAGTTCCCCGTCTACCTGCGCCCCGCCGGATAGCGCGGCGAACGGCCGTCCCGTCGTTCCGCGGCCCCTGTGGTCACGGGCGGCGGACACGGCCACCGCCCGGCCGTGGAGCAGACCGGCGCGCAGCCGCATCAAGAGCTCTCGGTGGCCGGTTTGAGCAGGCCGGCCTCGTACGCCGCCGACACCGCCGCGGCCCGGTCGTTCACCTCGAGCTTGGCGAAGACGTGCAGGAGGTGCGTCTTCACCGTCGCCTCGGTGATGAACAGTTTCCCGGCGACCTCCCGGTTGGTGGCGCCGCGCGCGATGAGCCTGAGCACTTCGAGCTCGCGCGGGCTCAGCGTCAGCGTGGGCCCGGCCTCCGGCGCCCGTGCTCCCTGCCGTAGCACGCCGGCCACCGCAGGGGACAGGACCGTCTCGCCGCGGGCCGCCGCCCGCACCGCGCGGCGCAGGTCAGCGCCCGGGGTGTCCTTGAGCAGGTAGCCGGTGGCTCCTTGCTCGATCGCGGGCAGGACGTCGGCGTCGTCGCCGAACGTGGTCAGGACCAGCACATGGATGCCGGGGGTCTGCGCACGCAGCCTGCGGATCACCTCGGCACCGCTCATCTTCGGCATCCGGAGGTCCAGGAGGACGACGTCCGGGCCCGTGCGGAGGGCCACGACGAGCGCCTCGGGGCCGTCGGCCGCCTCGCCGACGACTTCGAAGGCGTCGTCGGCGGCGAAGATCCCGCGCAGGCCGTCCCGGACGACCGGGTGATCGTCCACGATGATCAAACGAATCGGCGGCATCGGCTCACGGTCCAGAGTCAGGGGCGGGGCTGCGATCGGGGCTGGGATCGGGGCTGCGATCGGGGCTGCGGTCGGAGATGCGGTCGGGGCTGCGGTCGGGGCTGGGGTCGGTGGGGATGGCGGGGACGGTGGCCGAGATTCCCGTGCCCTGGCCGGGGGCGGACTCGACGGCGAAGTCGCCGGCCAGGCGGATGATCCGCTGGCGCATCGCGATGAGGCCGAAGCCTCCCTCACCCGGCCCGGGGGTGAAGCCGCGGCCGTCGTCGCGTACGTCCAGCGCCACCACATCCTCCATGTACGAGAGCGTCAGCCCGACACGCCCGGCGGAGGCGTGCTTGGCGACGTTGGCCAGCGCCTCCTGCGCCACCCGTAACAGGGCGGTCTCCACCTCCACGTGCAGCGGCCGCGGATCGCCGGTGACCGACACGGAGGCGGGCACGCCGGTGCTCAGCGACCATTTCGCCGCGACCTCCTCCAGCGCGGTGGCCAGTTGGGCTTCGTGCTGCAGCGGCGAGGGGCGCAACGCCTGCACCGAGCGGCGGGCCTCCGTCAGGCTGTCCCTGGCCAGGGTGCGTACCTGGTCCAGGCGGGAGCGTACGGCGGGTGAGCCGGTCTCCGTGTCGACGGCTTCGAGCTGGGTGACGATGCCGGTCAGGCCCTGCGCGATCGTGTCGTGGATCTCTCTGGCCATCCGCTGTCGTTCCTCCAGGACCCCGGCCTCCCGGGCCTGGGTCAGCAGCTGGGCCTGCAGGTTCGCGTTCTCCTCGGCGAGCGCGGCCAGCTTGGCGCCGGTCTCCCTCAGCTCCACGATCATCTTCTTGCGCTCGTCGTTCTGGTCGGAGATGGTCTTGACGATCAGCCCCACCGTGGAGGCGACCAGCACCCCGACGAGGAAAGAGGAGATCATCTCGACCGGCGGCCGGGGCCGGGACGAGATCAGCACGCCGACCGTCACGGCCACGCCCCCGTACGCCCACCACCCGGGCAGCAGCACGAAGCACTGGATGAACGCCCCGATCCCCGTGACTGTGAAGACCGAGTCGAACCTGACCAGCACCCCGACGACGGCGAGCAGCACGGCGAAGTAGACGACGAGCACCACGGGCCGCGCGATCCGGCCCGAGGCCACCACCAGCCAGTGCCAGGCCGCCGCGAACAACGCCAGGGCCAGCACCTCCACCCGCCACTCCCGCACCAGGGAGAAGAGCGCGGGGAGCAGGACCAGCGCGTACGGCAGCGCGGCCTGGGCCCGGTCCCAGCGCGAGACGGCTACCACCGGAACGCCCTCAGCGCGATGCCCCCGGCGATGACCGAAATCGCGACCATGATGCCCAGCGTAAGCGGGGACGTCGTGCCGGCGGACCAGCCCTCGCGGATCGCCTGGACCACCGGCGCCATCGGGGTCAGGTCGCCGATCGCGCGCATCGAGCCCGACATGCTCTCGCGGGGGATCACGGCGCCGGACATGAACACCATCGGGAAGAACACGCCCAGCCCGATCACGGTCGCCGCGCGGCCGCTCGGGGCGATCGCGCCGAGCAGGAGCCCGATGGAGCCGAGGCTGAGCGCGCCGAGCAGCCACGCCAGCAGGACGACGGGAACGCTGGCCGGTCCCGTCAGCCCGTACGCGACCAGGCCGATGAGGATCACCAGCACCGATCCGAGCACGGCCAGCAGCATGTGCGCCGCCCACTGCGCTCCGAACAGCATCACCGGCGAGGCGGGCGTGACGCGCAGCCGCTTGAGCACGCGGCGATCCCGGTAGTGGGCCAGCGTGGCCGGCAGGACGACCAGCGCGGCCAGGCCGATGACGAAGGCGGTCAGCATCGGCACCGTGGCGTCGATGGCGAGCACCCCGCCCGGCAGGGGCTTGTTGCCGCTGCGCAGCTTGACCCAGAGCATGATCACCGGGAATGCGAGCGCGAAGAAGGCCGACATGGGGTCGCGCATGATCAGCTTGAGTTCGACCCCGATGACCTGCGTGCTGCCCTTCATGCCAGTTCTCCTTCGGTCAGAGCGAAGTACGCGTTCTCCAGCGAGTCGGAACCCGCCTGCGCGATCAGCTCGCGCGGGCTGCCCTCGGCGACGACGCGGCCGCGGCAGATGACCGCGAGACGGTCGCACAGCGCCTCGGCCTCGTCCATGAAGTGGGTGACCAGCACGACGGTGACCCCGCGATCGCGCATTTCGCGGATCTGCCCCCACGTGGTACGGCGGGCGGCCGGGTCCAGCCCGGTGGTCAGCTCGTCGAGGAACACCACCTCCGGGTTGCCGACCAGGGCCAGCGCGATGAACAACCGCTGCTTCCACCCGCCGGACAGGTTCGCGAACCGCTCCCCCTTCCGGTCCGCCAGCCCCCATTCGCTCATGAGCGCCCGCCAGTCGGCCGGCTTGTCGTAGAAGGAGGCGTACATCCGTAACGCCTCTCCCACCTTGATCGCGTCGGGCAGGGCCGCCTCCTGCAGCTGCGCGCCGATGCGCTGGAGGAGCTCCCGCCGGTCTTTCTGCGGGTCCAGCCCCAGCACCCGCAGCGTGCCGCCGTCCGGCCGCCGCAGCCCTGACATGCACTCCACGAGCGTGGTCTTGCCCGCCCCGTTCGGACCGGCGATCCCGAAGATCTCGCCACGCGCCACCCTCAGGGAGACGCCGTCCACCGCCTTGCCGGCTCCGGAGGTGCGGACTTCGTCCGCTACCTGCGGTGGACCGCTGAAACGCGGTCCACCATAGGTCTTGCTCAGGTCGTTGATCTCGATGATGTCTGTCATGTTCCGAGATTCCCCTGCCTGCGCGATCTCCGGCATCCACCGATCGGTTGATGGCCCGCGCTCAGGTGATCCGCAGGGGGTGGCAGCCGCTCACGGAGCCTTGCCGCCACGACGCTCGACAACCCGCCGACGTCAGGCTGCCGGGCCGTCCTCCAGCCATCCCGGAAGCGGTTCGCGGGAGTCGAGCCACTCTGGCGGGATGCCGCCGATCCCGGTGCTGGCGGCGATGACGCCGCCGACGATCGCGGCGGTGGTGTCCATGTCGCCGCCGACCGTGACGCAGGCCCGGACTCCGGCCGGATAGTCGTCCAGGTGGCGGGTGGCTGCCCAGAGCGCGAACGGCACGGTGTCCTGGGCGGTGACTCGCGATCCGTTGCCCAGGACCTGCGCCGCTTGCTCCGGTGTCGCCTTCCTGAGGCGGCGAGCGCGTAGGAGTCCTCGTCGGACGTAGGTTCCGGGAACGTGATCGAGCGCTGCCTCGATCATGTTCTCCGCGGTGCCGGTGGCGGCGAGGGAGGCTGCGACTGCTACGGCGATCGCGCCGGCGATCCCTTCGGTGTGGGTGTGGGTGATCTCGGCTTGGCGGGTGGCCTCGGCGGCGGCGCGGGCCGGGTCGCCGCTGTAGTAGGCGCCCAGGGGGGCGACGCGCATGGCGGCGCCGTTGCCGAAGGAGCCGTTGCCGCCGAAGGACTCGACCGAGGCGACCCGCCACGGGTGTCCGTCGCGGATGCGTTCGAGGAGTCCGAAGGCTCCGGCGCCGTAGCGACGGCCGGTGTCCATGCGGGTGGCGAAGGAGGTCGCGAGAGTGTCCTGGTCGATGCGTCCGTGACGATGCAGGCAGCTGACGACCGAGCAGGCCATCTCGGTGTCGTCGCTCCACTCCCACGGCGGTGCGGGAAGGTCCGCGGCGGTGAGATGGCGATTGGCATGCAGGAAGAACTGGTCGCCGAACGCGTCTCCGACCGACAACCCCGCCAGGGAGGCGCGCATGAGCGCGGCTGCGCGTTCCGGAGTCTGCGCGAGGCCGTGCTTGTCGGCGTTCATGGCGATGGTCCCGGCTGGCGTGGATGCGGTGGCTGTCGGCTTCCGGGCAGCCTATACGGAACCAAGATCTCTGGTTGCCCACCCGGTGCGGCAGCTCCGCGCCCGGCTCTCGCAGCCCGTCCAGCTCCGGGCCGCCGAGGGCGTTCAGGGGGCGGCGGGGAGGAACTTGGCGATGGCCCCCGGCCGTAGCAGGGAGGTCAAGCCGGTGGAGGCGTCCTCGGCGTCCCGTACGGGTCGTGCGGTGTGTCGGCGTAGGCCCACTGGTGGTCGCGGGCGTGCCGGCAGGCCGTCTCGACGTCCCCGGCGCGCATCACGTCCAGCAGCTCGCGGTGCTCGTCGGCGACCCGCTCGAGCTCCGGCCTGGTGACCATCAGGGCGATGGCCGTGCGCGCCTCGATCTGCAGCGCCTCCCAGGCGCGGGTCAGCAGCCCGTTGCCGCCGGCCTGTACGACGTGCCGGTGGAACCGGGCGCTGGCCAGGCCGATGCCGGGCACGTCGTTGTCCCGGGCGCGGCGGTACATCTCCTCGACCGCCTCCCCCAGGCGGTCGAAGGGCAGGGTCCCGGCCAGCATCGCGAGCCGCGTCGCGGTCTCCTCGAGCGCCGCCCGCAGGATGTACGCCTCGCGGATCGTCTGCTCGGCGAAGGGAAGCACCCGGCTGCCGTGACGGGGCTGGCCCTCGATGAGGCCGAGGCCCTCGAGCTGCCGCAGCGCCTCCCGGACCGGGGCCTGGCTGGTGCCGAACTCGGCGGCGATCTTCGTCTCGATCAGCCGGTCGCCCTCACCGAGCTCGCCGGCGACGATCCGTCGCAGCAGACCGTCGCGGATCTGCCGGCTCAGGGTCGGTCGTGCGGAGCGCGGGACGGTGGACGGGCTCCCCGTGGGTTCCGGCAACAGGCCTCCTGCGGCTTCGAGGGCCAAAGTGCCCCTTGACTCTTAGATCATGCCATCTAGGCTCCAATTATCGATATCGATAATTGGAGCCTAGATGCTGATATCGGTTCAGATGCCGGACAGTCCTGAGGCGGCTCGTACGGACCTTCAGACAGGGGCCATCCCCCTGGGCGGCGGCACCCATCTGATGGCCCGGCTGAACGACGCAGCCGGCGGCGACGTGCGGCTGGTCAGCCTGCGCAGGGCCGGACTGCGCGGCATCGACGTCGACGGCGCCACCGTGGCCCTCGGGGCGGCCACCACGCTCGCGGACATCGAGGACGACGCCCGGTTGAGCTACCTGTCCCGCTGCGTGCGCTCGATCGCCTCCCCGCCGGTCCGCAGCCTCGCCACCGTGGCCGGCAACCTCTTCGTGCCGCAGCCGTACGGCGACCTGGCGGCGGCGCTGCTCGCCCTGGACGCGGAGCTGGACGTGCTCGGCGCCGACGGCGCGCGCCGCGAACCGCTGGAGCGGATCGTCACGGACGGCCTGCCCGCGGGTGAGCTGGTGACCTGTGTCCGGTTCACCGCTCCGGCGAAGGACACGTTCCGGTTCCACAAGGCGAGCCGCCGGCGGCTCAACTCGGGATCCATCGTCACGGTGGCGGCCCGGATCACGATCGAGGATGGCCTGGTCGGCGACGTCCGTCTCGTGCTCGGCGGTCTCGCGCGCCGCCTGGTGCGGGCGGTCGGCGCCGAGCGCGTGCTGCTGGGCGCGCCGCTGACCGCCGAGGTCGTCGCCCAGGCGGCCCGAGCGGACGCCATCGAGCCGTTCGACGACGCCTACGCCTCCGCCTGGTACCGCGCTCGGGTCTACCCCGTCCACCTGCGTCGTGCCCTGCTCGGGGCCTGAAAGGGGATCGTATGCCCTCGACCATCGTCACCCTCAAGCTGAACGGCACCGAGCGGGAGCTGATCGCCCGGCCGTCGACGACGTTGCTGAACGCCCTGCGCGAGACGTTCGGGCTGATGGGGGCCAAGCGCGGCTGCGCGCAAGGGGGCTGCGGCAGCTGCACGGTGCTGCTGGACGGCCGGCCCGTGGTCTCGTGCCTGGTCCCCGTCGTGACGGTCGACGGCTCCACCGTGGAGACGATCGAGGGCCTGGCCGACGGCGAGCGGCTCAGTGACGTGCAGCAGGCGTTCGTCGACCTCTTCGCGACGCAGTGCGGGTTCTGCACCCCCGGGATGATCATGTCCGCCACGGCATTACTCGACCGGAACCCGGATCCTAGCCGCCAGGATGTCACCGAGGCGATCTGCGGCAACGTCTGCCGCTGCACCGGATACGAGCCGATCATCGCCGCCGTCCTCACCGCCGCGGAGCGCCGGCGCGGCGCCGCGCCGGAACCCGCGCCGGCTCCCGCGAAGGCCGACGTCTGATGGCGCGCATCACGCCGATCGACAGCGCGTACTTCAAGGGCGAGCGGGCGGGCGACTTCTCCGTCATCGGTTCGGCGGTCCAGCGCTCCGACGCCCGCGGTCACGTCACCGGCCGCACGGTCTTCTTCGAGGACATGGCTCCGCCGGAAATGACGCACGTCAAGATCCACCGGTCCACGCGGCACCACGCCCTCATCAACCGGGTCGACGTCTCCGGCGCCCTCGACGTGCCCGGCGTGCTCCGCGTGATCACCCACGAGGACGTGCCGAGCAACTGGTACGTCGTGCTGCGCCTGATCGGTGTGGGGCCCGACGACGAGCCGGTGCTGGCCGAGGACCGGGTCCTCTATCGCGGCGAGCCGATCGTCGCCGTGGTCGCCGAGACCGAGGACGCCGCCCGCGAGGGCGCCGCCCGGGTCGTGGTCGATTACACCGACCTGCCCACCGTTCTCGACGTCGAGGAGGCGCTGGCCGACGGCGCGCCGATCATCAAGCAGGCGGGCACCAACCACTTCGTGTACGAGGGCCACCATTGCCGCCGGGTCCGCTTCGGCGACGTCGAGCGGGGCTTCGCGGAGGCGGACCGCATCATCGAGGGCAGTTACAGCTCCTCGCCGATCGAACACGCGCCGATCGAGCCGACCGGCTGCATCGTCGTCCCCCAGGGCGACGGCCGGCTGCGGATCCACACCAACACCCAGGCCGCCTACTTCACCCTCGACAACACCGCGCTCATCCTCGGCGTCCCGCCCACCGGCCTGCGCGTCGTCGGGGGCACCGTCGGGGGCGGCTTCGGCGGCAAGGTGGACGTCATCGTCGAGCCCCTCGCCTGCATAGCCGCCATGCTCACCGGCCGGCCCGCCAAATACGTCTACAGCCGCGCCGAGGAGATGCAGGTGTCGTCCACGCGCGCGGCCGAGCGCATCTCCATCAAGGACGGCGTCATGGACGACGGCCGGATCGTCGCCCGCAAGATCACGCTCTACGTGGACGCGGGCGCGTACTCCCGGCACAGCCCGTACGGCACCACCAAGGCGGCGGCGCACATGCCCGGCCCGTACACGATCCCGAACGTCCACGTCGACGCCTACTGCGTCTACACGAACCGGACCCCCTCCAGCGCCATGCGCGGGTTCGGCGTCACGATCGGCGACTTCGCGCTGGAGTCGCACATGGACCACGTCGCCCGGGAGCTGGCCATGGACCCGCTGCGGTTGCGGCTCAAGAACGCCTACCGGGACGGCGACATGAAGGCGCATCGCAAGATCGCGACCGGCACGGCGCTGGTCGAGGTGATCCAGAGCGCCGCCGACCTGGTGGGGCACGACCTCCCGCCGGAGTACCGGGCGATGTCGTCGACCGAGCGAACGGAGGGCTGAGCGATGGCGTCACGGCACGGGCGCGGGTACGCGGCGGTCAACTACCCGACCGGGATGAACCTCGGCGGCGACCCCTCTCAGGCACTCGTCCACGCCACCACCATGGGCGGGTTCGTCGTCACGCTCTCCTCGGTGGATCTCGGCCAGGGGCTGCGGACGGTCATCGCCCAGTGCGCGGCGGAGACGCTCGGCATCCCGATCGAGAACATCATCGTCGACACCGCCGACACGGACACCGGCCCGCACTGCATGGGAACGTTCGCCAGCCGCGGCACCCACCGCATCGGCAACGCCGTGATCATGGCGGCGCGCGAGGCGAGGGATGTCATGCTCCAGGTCGCCGCCGACGAACTGGAGGTCGACGCGGACGATCTGGAGACCGACGGCACGGGCTTCGTCCGTCTCAAGGGATCGTCGGAGATGAAGATCCACATCAGCGACGTCGCGCTCGCCGCGCACTTCCGGCAGGGCCGGACCATCTCCGGCCGGGGCATCTTCCTCAAGGAGCCGAGCACACCGGTGCCGGAGACCGGCGAGATGGACCCGGACTCCTGCCAGGCGCACGCGTGCACGGTGGCCGAGGTCGAGGTCGACGACGAGACCGGTGTCATCGAGGTGCTACGGCTCTACAACACGTACGAGATCGGCCGGGCGCTCAACCCGGCCCTCGCGACGCAGCAGGTCGAGGGCGGCGCCTGGATGGGCCTGTCGCATGCGCTGTTCGAGTCGACCGAGCCGTACTATCCGCGGTCGCGCGAGCACGGCCCTGTCGATTTCGTCGAGTACCTGATGCCCGGGCCGGCCGACATCCCGGAGCAGACCAGCGTGTTCCTCGAACGGCCCGCCGCCAACGGGCCGTTCGGGGCCAAGGGGATCGGCGAGATGACGGCGAACGCGCCGATCCCCGCGATCGCCAACGCGGTGTACGACGCGGTCGGCGTACGGCTGACGAGCATGCCGTTCACTCCGGAGAAGGTGCTGCGCGGACTCGACGAGCTGCGGGCCGGCCGTGCCGGTTGATCGGGGCGCGCTGGGCAGCCGGCTGGGCGCGGAGGGTTACCTGGCCGACGAGGGCCTGCTCACCGCCGTCGGCCTGGCGGACGTGCTCGGGCTTCCGCTGCTGCTGGAGGGTGAGCCGGGGGTCGGCAAGACGGAGATCGCGAATGTCCTGGCCCGGGTCCTCGACCGCGAGCTGATCCGGCTGCAGTGCTACGAGGGGCTGGACGCCTCCCAGGCCCTGTACGAGTGGGACTACCCGAAGCAGCTGCTGTCCCTGCGGGCCGCCGAGGTGGAGGGGCGCGGCGTCGGCGACCTGTACCGCGAGGAGTTCCTGCTGCAGCGCCCGCTGCTGCGGTCGTTGCGGGCGGCATCCGGCGCGGTGCTGCTGATCGACGAGATCGATCGTGCGGACAGCGAGTTCGAGGCGTTCCTGCTGGAGTTCCTAGGCGAGTTCCAGATCACCATCCCGGAGATCGGCACCATCAGGGCGGCGAGCGTCCCGTTCGTCATCCTCACCTCGAACCGGACCCGCGAACTGCACGACGCGCTCAAGCGGCGGTGCCTGTACCACTGGATCCCCTTCCCCGACGCCGAACGCGAGCGGGCGATCATCCAGGCGCAGGCGCCCGGCCTGGACGAGAGGAGCGCGGCCCGCCTCGTGGCCGCCGTGCACCGGATCCGCGGACTGGCCCTGCTGAAGCGGCCGGGCATCGCGGAGTCGACCTCCTGGGCCCGCGGCGTGCAGGCGCTGACCCGCGAGGGTTCGAGCTGGCCGGAGGCGATGCGCCGGTCCGCGGGGCTGCTCGTCAAGCACGAGGAGGACCTGGCCCTCCTCAGCCGTCATGCCGCGGAGGTGTTCCGTGACTGAGCGGTCCCTCGTCGCGCGCATCGGCGATCACGTGCACGGGTTCCTGCGGGACCTGAACGATCAGGGCCTGCGCGTGCCGGTGGCCAAGCAGCGGGTCTTCCTCCAGGCGATCGAGGCCGTCGGCCCGCGCGACGCCACGCACCTCTACTGGATCGGGGCGAGCACGCTCACCGTCTCCCGCGAGGACCTGGAGGTGTACTCCCCCACGTTCGAGCGCTGGTTCGGGGAGGTCGCGACACGGCCCGCCCGCGATCAGGAATCCCCCGACGAGGAGACCCCCGTGCCGCGCGGGAAGGGGGACGAGGCTCCCTTCACGGCGGCGTTCGGCGGGGAGGCGGGCCTCGAGGCCGGCTCCTCGGAGCGCGACAGGCGCCCGGTGTTCGGCCCGGCGAGCGACGACGACCGGGCAGTGCTCTCACTGCTGCGGCGGGAACTGCGCGGCGCGGTGCCGACGGTCCGGTCGCGCCGCCGCCGGCCCGCCCGGCGAGGTCCGTGGATCGACGTCGCCAGGATCTGCCGCGAGTCCTGGCGCAGCCAGGGCGAGATCGTGACGTTGCGGCGGCGGAACCGTCCGCGGCGGCAGCGCCGGGTGCTGCTGCTCATCGACGTGTCCGGGTCGATGAAGCGGCACAGCGCCCACTACCTGCGTTTCGCCCACGCCGTGGTCGGCCGCCTCGACCGCGTGGAGGTGTTCACCTTCGGCACCCGGCTGACCCGTGTCACCGGGCCGCTGCGGGCCCGCGATGTCGACACGGCCGTCGGCTCGCTGAGCGAGGTCGTCCTGGACGCGGAGGGCGGGACGCGGATCGGCGCCTCGCTCCAGGAGTTCCTCGGCAACGCCCGCCATGTCACCGTGGCGCGCGGCGCCCTGGTGATCGTGCTCTCGGACGGCCTGGAACGGGGCGACTGCCGGCCCATGCAGGCGGCCGTACGGCGGTTGTCGCTGCTGGGCCACCGGTTGCTGTGGTGGACGCCGCTCGCCTGCGACCCGGCGTACCGGCCGGTCACCCGCGGCATGGCGGCCGTGCTCGGCAGTGTGGACGCGCTCGCGGGCGTACGTGACCTGCGGACGGCGTACGAGCAGGTACAGACCTTGGGCAGGGAGTGATCGTCATGTCGGAGGCGAGCCGCTACACCGGCGACATCGTCGACTCGCACCATCACGTCTGGCGGACCGGGGACCTGCCGTGGCTGTCCGGCCCGATGGTGCCGCGGATCTTCGGGCCCTACGAGGCGATCAGGCGGGACTACCTGATCGGCGAGTACATCGCCGAAGCCACGGCCTCGGACATCCGTGAGTCGGTCTACGTGCAGACGAACTGGCCGCTCGACCGGGTGGTGGACGAGGTGCGCTGGCTCCACGAGGTTCATCAGGAGTCGGGGTGGCCGATGGCCGTCATCGGAGCGGCCGACATGTTCGACGAGGACGCTCCGGAGACCATGCGACGGCAGGCCGCGCTCACACCGCTGATCCGGGGGATCCGGCAGCAACTGCACTGGCACGAGCGCCCGGAGTTCCGGTTCGCCACCGCCCCCGACCGCATGAGGGACCCGGTCTTCCGTAAGAACATCGGCGCGCTCGCCGACCGCGGCTGGCTGTTCGAGCTGCAGGTCTTTCCCGAGCAGATGCCGGATGCGGTCGACCTGGCGGCGGCCTTCCCGGACGTCACCTTCGTCCTCGTGCACGCGGGCATGCTCATCGGCCAGGAGTACCTGGAGCCGTGGCGGGCGGGGATGGCCGCGCTGGCCGAGCGGCCGAACATCGTGGTCAAGCTCACCGGGCAGGGCACCTTCGTCCACCGGGTGGATCCCGAGGTCATCTCCTTGGTCGCCGACCAGGTGATCGGCTGGTTCGGCGCCGGCCGGGCCATGTTCGGCACCAACTTCCCGGTCGAGAAGCTCTGGACCACCATGCCGCGGCTGGTCGGCGCGTGGAAGGACGCGCTCGCCCACCTCCCGCCCGCCGACCAGCACGCCGTCTTCGCCGCCAACGCGCGCCGGGTTTACGGGCTGGGACCGATCACCCGACGCTAGAAACGAAAGGGAGTATCCCCACATGGCACTGTTCGTCGTGACCTACGGCTACAACGACACCCCGCTGAGAGCGGAGCACCGCGAGGACCATCTCGCCCACCTGAACAAGCTCCACGAGCAGGGCAGCCTCGTCGCGGCCGGCCCCTACACGGACCTGACGGCCGGCATGATCGTCCTCCAGGCGGAGGACGAGACCGCGGCGCAGGCACTCGTCGACCAGGACCCCTACACGCAGCTGCAGGTCACCAAGGATCGCCGGCTGCGCGAGTGGCGGGTGACGGTCGGCTCGCTCGGCTCCGGCTAGCGGTTTCCCGCCGCGCGGGTCGCGCGGCGGGGAACCTACCTGCGATCAGGTCGGTCAGAGTCCTACGCTCCATCGATCTGCTCCCGCAGCATGTCCGCATGGCCGTTATGTCGCGTGCCCGCCACGCCTGCCACGCCCGGGCGACCATCCGCGCGTCCGCACCCGCCACCTCGAACGCGCCGCCGGGAGCGGTCGGAGACGAGAACAGGGGCGAGGGCTCCTGCCCCGCCATCACCCGGCGGAACCAGAAGCGCTCGGACTCGGCCGCGTGCCGTACGAGCCCCAGCAGGGACAACGCCGATCGCCCTACCACCCGCTCCGCGAGCTGCGTCCCGGGGCCGGCGCGGCACGGCGGCTCCGGCCCGATGGACGAGCCTCGCCCGGCTGCCCCCACGGATCGCGGCGGTTGTCATGCCTGACTTCTGGTCATTTCCGCGGTAAAGGCCTAGAGCGATACGGGAAGGGGTAGCCGGGGACGGTTCCGGAAGCCAGCGGCCCAGAGAGAGCCCTCAACGTGCGTTTCCCCTTACGTCGCGAGCATTGGCTGTTCGTCCTCGTCGGTGTTTCCGTGGCGATACTGGGCCACGTCCTCCTGGCGACCTTCATGCGGCTGGGCCTGACACCGGCCGTCGCCAACGTCCTGCAGTTCGCGATCACCCTGCAGGCCAGCTTCGCCGCCAACTACCTGCTGACCTGGCATCCCCGCATCTCGGGTTCGGCATTGAGCCTGGGGACACGATGGCGGCGCTTCCAGATCGCCCGCGGGGCCAGCGCGGTCCTCAACATGGTGGCCTTCCCGTTCCTGGCGCCGGTGACCGGCACCGCCGCCGCCTACTGGGGGCTCGTGGTGGCCGGCGCCGTCGTGAACTTCTCCTCCGACAAGTACTGGTCGTTCTCGCCGCTTCGAAGCAGCGGCCTGGCGCACCCCCGGGTCCTTCTCGGCGCCCTGGCCAGCGTCCTGCTGGTGCTGGCCGCGGCCGTCTTCGTGGACTACTTCCTGCTCGGCGTCTCCCTGTTCATGCTGCTGGTCGCAGGGACCACGCTGATCTTCCAGCTGTACAAGTGGTGGTGGCCGGAGCACAACGACCCGCACCGGTACGGCGACCCGGACGAACCGCGCCTGCCCGGAGTGATCCTGGTCCCGATGCGGTTCGAGGAGGCCGTGGCGGGCCACACTCTGGAGCGCCTGGCGACCTTGGACCACCCCGACTACAGGGTGATCGCGATCGTCGACCCTCCCGACGATCCCGGCACCGCGGCGATCGCCGCCGCCAAGGCCCGCGAGCACCCGGACCGGATCATGGTCTGCGAATATCCGCCGGACACCGACCTCCACAACAAGCCCATCGCGCTCAACGCCGCCATGCGCACGCTCGAGCGCGAGGGCATCGCGTTCGAGTGGGTGGGCGTGGCCGACGCCGAAGATCTGTTCCACCCCGGCCTCTTGCGGGTGGTCGACCACCGCTTCCGCCGGACCCGGGCGGGCATCGTGCAGTGCGGAGTGCAGCTGATGAACTTCGGCTGCCGGCTGCAGGCCGGAGCCGGTCGCGGCTGGTGGCACGCCCACACCAGCGCCTGGTGGCGGGCGGCCAACTGCCTGGAGTACTTCAAGTGGTTCCAGTCCCGGCTCAAGATGCAGGCCCGGATCGGCGTGATGCCGCTCGGGGGTAACACGGTCTTCTTCCGCCGCCAGCTCCTGGAGGAGCTCAAGGTACGCTACGGGCGTTACTGGGACGAGAACTGTCTCACCGAGGACTGCAAGATCGGTATCGCCGCGTCGGTGCTGCGCTACCCCGTCGACGTGGTCTACATCGACGAGATGGTGACCAGGGAGGAGACGCCCGAGAGCCTGCCCGCACTGGTACGCCAGCGCGTGCGCTGGATGCAGGGCTTCATCCAGGTCTTCCTGACGGGCGAATGGCTCCAGCTGCCGACCCGGACGCAGCGCGTGCTCGCCGTGTACGTCCTCGGCTTCCAGTTCTTCCAGGCGTTCGTCGCCGTACTGGCACCGGTCGCGCTGCTGCTGGCGCTGTCGCACAAGGCGCCGGTGGCCATCACCCTGGTGGCGACCCTCCCCCTGGCGATCACACTGCTCAACTCGCTGCTCGACGTCCAGCTGCTGGCGCAGTTCGGCCGGACCTTCGAGGAGCGGGTCAGGCTGCGCGACTACGCCGGCCTGGTCCTCGGCGCCTACCCGTACCAGTTGGCGCTGTCGTACGCCGCGCTATGGGCGATCCTCAGGCACGTGCGCGGCAGGACTGACTGGGTCAAGACGACGCATCAAGGCAGTCACCTCGACCGGCGGCACATCGACGAGGATTCCGGCGATCACATGCTGGTGCCGACATGACGATCGCGCTCGACACCACGGGCGAGATCCGCAAGCGGGTCTCGGCCCGCCATCGCCTCCGGTACCTCGCCCGGACCTGGCTGGGATTGCACCGGCTCAGCCTGCTGCTCCTGACCCCGATGCTGGCCGTCGCCGGTGTGGTGCACGTCTGGGGAATGTCCACCTATCCCCGTTGGGTGGACGATCCCGGCACCTACCTCTCCCAGGCCTGGTCCGTGCAGTACGAGGGCGCGCTGTCCCCCTACTCCTACTTCTACGACCACACCCCGGCGGGCTGGCTCCAGATGGCGCTGTGGTCGATCTTGACCAACGGCTTCAACCGCTACGACAGCGCCATCGACTTCGGCAACGAGTGCATGCTGATCGCCAAGCTCTTCTCCTGCGCGCTGCTGTTCGCCCTCGGCCGGCGGATCGGCCTGACCCGCGCCGGATCGGCGGCGGCCGTCCTGCTCCTCGCGCTCAGCCCGGTCGCGGTCACCTACACGCGCTGGACCTTTCTCGACAACCTGGTCACCCCCTGGCTGCTGCTGGCGTTCGTGCTGGCCTACTCACCGCGCCGGACCATCGGCGCCGCCATGGGCGCCGCCGCGGCCTTCGCGCTCGCGGCGCTGACCAAGGAGACCGCGCTGGTGACCTTGCCCGCGTTCGCGTACGCCATGGCGCAGAACCTCGACCGGCGCAATCGGCCGCAGGTCATCGTCATGGCCGCGTTCACCGGGATCCTGTTGATGTCGCTCTACCCGCTGTTCGCGATCTACAAGGGTGAGCTGTTCCCCGGTCAAGGCCACAACAGCCTCCTGGAGACCGCCTCTTGGCAGCTCGCCGGGCGCCAGCCGTCGGGCTCGGTGCTCGACCCGGACAGCCCCGCCCGCGACCTGCTCACGAGCTGGCTCGGCCTCGACCAGCGCCTGTTGATCGGCGCGCTCGCCGCGCTGCCGGTGGCGCTGGTCGTCCGCCGGTTGCGGCCGGCGGCGGTGATCCTGGTCGTTCAGTGGCTCTTGCTGATCCGCGGCGGATACGTGCCGTATATGCACGTCATCACGCTGCTGCCGTGGAGCGCCCTCATGATCGCCGGAGCGGCCGAGCAGATCGGCGGCGCCGTACGGTGGCTCGTGGGGCGGGGCCGCCACCTGCCGCAGCTGGCGGCGGGCGCGTGTGCCGTGGCGCTCGCCGCCGTCTGGGCCCCGGCGCTGTCGACGATGATGACCGCACGCGAGGCGCCGCCGCTGCGATCGGCCACCGAATGGGTCGCCGACAACGTGCCCAGGAACAAGGTGCTCGTGGTGCACGACGCCATCTGGACCGACCTGGTGCACTACAAGGGCTTCTCGCCGCGGCCGATCATCGCGTACAAGCTGGACACCGACCCCGCCGTGGCCCGCACGCTCAGGCGGATCGACTATCTCGTCGTGCCGAACTGGTACTACGACAGCCCCGACGCCAAGCGGTACCCCACGTTGCTCGAGGCACGCAAGCACGCGATCGCCGAGATCACCTTCGGCACCGGGGACAACGGCGTGCGGATCTACCGGGTCAGCGGCTTCTGGCAGCCAAGGAGGTCGTCGTGAGAGGCGTGCCGGTGGCGCTGGCGATCCTGCTTCTGCTGGCCGGATGCGGGCGGGTGCCGGACACCGACCTGCGCCCGTGGCCACCGCGAGTGACCTACGCCCCGCTCCGGCATCCCTTCAAGGACGCCAGGCTTCACCTCGACACCGACAGCGCCGCGGCCCTGTACCAGAGGGCCAACGGCGCGGCCTGGCTCACGCCGATCACGAGCCGGCCGCAGGCTCGCTGGATCAACGGCCCGCCGGACCTGAAGCCGCTTCCCGCGGTGGCGTCGGCCGCGCGCGTCCAGGGCACGCTGCCCGTCCTGGTCGCCTACAACCTGCCCCATCGCGGGTGCGCCAAGGACCAGGGCGCGGGCACCGACCAGGCCTACGATCGCTTCATCCGTCAGCTGACGCGGCGGCTCGGCGCCACGAGGACCGCCATCATCATGGAGCCCGACGCCGTCGCCGCCGACTGCTTCACCCCCGAGCGCGCCGCGCTGCTGAAGAGGAACGTGCTCCGCCTGGCGCGGGCCGGCCATCACGTCTACCTCGACGCCGGCCACAGCGCCTGGCGCTCCACGGGCGAGATGGCCGAACGCCTCCTGGCCTCGGGCATCCAGCACGCCGAGGGTTTCGCGGTCAACGTGTCCAACCGTCAGACCACCGACGCGAGCTACCGCTGGGGCAGGGAGCTGGCCGACCTGGTGGGGAACCGCGAATTCGTCATCGACACCTCGCGGAACGGCCTGGGGCCGCCTCCGCGCAACGAGTGGTGCAATCCTCGCCACCAGGCGCTGGGCCGGCCGCCCACCACCGAGGTGACCCGGCCGGGCCTGGCCGCGCTGCTCTGGATCAAGCGCCCCGGCGAATCGGACGGGGTCTGCGGCGGCGAGACGACCTACCTGTTCTCGCCTCGCCAGGCTCGCCTCCTCATCGACAACGCGACCCGGCCATGAGCCGGGCCGACCCACATGCGGCGTGTCTACCCCTTGTGGCGTTTGCTCCCTCTGCCCTTGTCGCCTCGCCCCTTGTCACCTTTGCCCTTGCCGCCATTGCCCTTCGACGGATGCTCGGCCTTCTGGTCGTAGCCGGACGCGCCGGCGGCCGGCGGCCGGTCGGCCCTGGTCGGAGGCGGTTCAGCACCGGCCGCAGCGGCGACCGGCCGCTTCTTCGGTATCCGCTGAACCACCCCGGCCACGGCGTCGTGCTGAACCCGCTGCGGGGGCGCGACGGCCTGTGGCGCCGGACCACGAGGGCGTTCGGCGAGCTCAGGAAGCGTGACGGCCGCGGAACACGTGGCGAGCGTCAGGACCGCGGCCGCCAGATGCCTGGCGCGGCGCCGCACCTGCCCGTACCCGGTGGTGGCCGTGGGAGCCGTCCGGACGGGCGGGTCCCAGGAGACCAGCGCCTGCAGCATCTCCCGCGCCCGGGCGATGTCCGGCCGTCTGTCCGGGTCCTTGTGGAGCAACGCGGAGATCGCCCCGGCGAGCGCTCCGGCCCGCTCGAACGGTTGCGGCGCGTCATGGACGATGGCGACCAGTGTGTCCATCGCGGTGTCACGCGCGAAGGGCGGGCGGCCTTCGACCGCGGTGTACAGGGTGGCCCCCAGCGACCACAGGTCCGAGGCCGGGCCGGCGGCCGACCCGACGGCCCGCTCCGGCGCGATGTAGGCGGGGGTGCCGGGCACCACGTCGGGATGGGTGAGGGGGTCGTCGTCGTTCGCGACGGCCGCGATACCGAAATCGGTCAGCACCGCGCCCCCGCCCTCCGGCAGCAGGATGTTGCCCGGCTTGACGTCACGGTGCACGACCCCGGCGGCGTGCGCGGCCTCCAACGCGGCCAGCACGTCCAGCCCCACCCGGGCCGCCCGCAACGGCGGGAGCGGACCGTTCTCGGCTATCAGCTGCCCGAGCGACGGAGCCGGGACCAGCTGTAACACGATCCAGAGCCGCCCGTCGTCCTCGATCACGTCATAGACGTCGGCGATGTTGGAGTGACTCAGCCTTGCGGCGATGCGGGCCTCGCGAAGGCTCCGCCGGATCAGCGGCTCGTTCTCCGGCCGGTCGATCCCGTCGGCGATCACCTTGATCGCGACCTCGCGGTCGAGCAGTTCGTCGTGGCCGCGCCACACCTGGCCCATGCCGCCACGGCCCAGCTCCGTCATCAGCCGGTAGCGTCCCAGCAGTACCTCGGGCATAGGGCTTGCGCTACCCCTGGCACGAGTCCGCACACCGGCGAAGGGCGGCCGGGCGCCGCCGGGCGCCGCCGGGCAGCGCCGGCCGGGTCGCGGTCTCCGGTTTCGGCTCGCCCGAGACGGCGCGGACGTTCGTCGAATCCGGCACGATCACCTCCACGGCCCTGTGTGACGTGCCGCGGCTCGGCTTCCGGACCGTCTGGGCGATGCGGCAGCTCCTGGACGGCAGGCAGATCGCCGCCGAGTCCGTTGCCCGGGCCGAGCAGGCCAACGCGCTGGACCCGGCCGACGTGGCCGCCCGCCCGGTGCCCGCGGGGAGCGTCGCGGACCGGGGATGAGCCCCGGTCCCGCGAACTTGATCAGGCCGGACAGGCCGAGTACAGCGGCCGGGTGCCGGTGGCGTAGGCCGACGGATCGGTGAAGCGGCAGCCGTAGGCGGGGTCGGCCAGCGTGGCGGGGCTGGTCACGTCGTCGCCCAGGGGGCGCCGGCCGGTGCGCTGCCACCGTACGAGGTCGTCCCAGGCCGCACCGGCCTCGGCGTCGCTGAACTCGCAGTGCCCCGCCGCGCGGATCGCCCGCTGCACCAGCAGCTGGGACCGGCCGTGAGAGGCCACGTCGGCCCGGTAGTACTGCTCCATCGAGAAC
>NZ_JBQQCB010000067.1:0-59661 GCF_052246675.1 Nonomuraea sp. KM90
TGTCCCACGGAATGTGCAGCGCCACCGTCGGCGCGATCCCGGTATACGCGTGCACCTGCGCCGCATCGGCCAGCTTCTCGTACGGATCCCGCGGCACCCCCCGCTGCGCGAAGACCTTGAACCGGGTGCCACTGTTGCCGAACGCCCAGGACGGCGTCTCGATGTGCTGTGCCCTCAGGGCGGCCTTGATGTCAGTCATTACTCCCCGATCAATCCAGGTGGAACACTTCGGTCAGCGGTGCCATGCCCTCGTCGGGGCGGCCGTCGAGGCCCTCGAAGAACGGCGCCATCTCGGCCTGCCAGCGGGCGTTGACCTCGGTCTCGGCCATGGCCTTCTGCGCGGCCTCGAAGTCGTCGGTCTCCAGGTACCCCACGAGCAGGCCGTCTTCCCTGAGGAAGAGCGAGTAGTTGTGCCAGCCGGTGCGTGACAGCGCCTCTCGCATCTCCGGCCAGACCTCGCGGTGGCGTTCGCGGTACTCCGCCAGCCGCTCCGGGCGGACTTTCAGCAGGAAGCAGACGCGTTGCACTGCCACTCCCTTCAAAACGTTTTAATCCGTCGTGCAGGAAACTACGATTCCTGGTGCTCGCTGTCAATGCACCGGCCGCCCCTGATCCGGTGCGAGGGTGGGGCTGAGGTGTTAAAACGTGTCATCCCCGGGGTGAGAGATGCCAGGGTTCTCGGAGGCTCTCAGCCGTCCCTCCAAGGCTCAGCGGCACCCGGTGGGCGGTGGTGCGGTCAGGTGGGGGTGATCGTGACGTCGCCGGCGGGGACGGTGATCGTGGTGCCCGATGTCAGCGTCACGGTGGCGTCCTCGGGGGTGTGGTTGATCGCGAAGAGGAACGAGCGGCCGTCGGCGTGCGAGCGGCGGACGACCTCCACCCCCGGCACGCTCCTGGCGGGGGGCTCGACCTCGGCCTCGTGGCAGGCCGTGGCGATGACCTGGGCCAGCGCGGCGTCGTCGAGCCTGGTGGTGAGATAGTGCGCGGCGCCGGCGCCGAACTCGTTGCGGGTCCAGGCGGGCTCGCCGGTGGCGTACGTGTCGAGCACCTTCGCGGTCGTGACCTGCGCCGCCTCGCTCCACACGGTCCCGGTCGCGCCCGAGGCCAGCCGGATCGGCGCCGTCAGCGGGAAGAACTCCTCGACGGTCACGCCGAGCAGGTCCCGCCAGGCGCCGGGGTAGCCGCCCAGCCGCACCCGGTCGTGCTCGTCCACGATCCCGCTGTACGGCCCCACGAGCACGACGCCGCCCCGGCGGGCGAACTCCTCCACGTTGGCCGCTCCCGAGTCGCTCACCAGGTACAGCTGGGGCACCAGGACCAGGCGGTAGCCGGTCAGGTCCCCTTCGGGGTGGGCCACGTCGCAGGTGACGCCGGCCCGCCAGAGCGCGGCGTGCCAGCGCTTGGCCTCCTCCACCGGGTCCAGCTCGGCGGTGGGCTGGGCGGGGTGGTCCTGGGCCCACACGCTGGAGTGGTCGACGAGCAGGGCCACGTCGGCCCGTACCGTGCTGCCCGCCACGTCGGAGAGCCCGGCCAGCTCGGCGCCGAGCGCCACGACCTCGCGCCAGACCTTGGTGCCGGTGCCCGCGTGCGGCAGCATCGCCGAGTGCCACTTCTCCGCGCCGGCCCGCGACTGGCGCCACTGGAAGAACATGATCCCGTCCGCGCCCCTGGCCAGGTGGGACAGGGAGTTGCGGCGCAGCTCGCCGGGGGTCTTGGCGAGGTTGCGGGGCTGCCAGTTGACCGCGCTGGTGGAGTGCTCCATGAGCAGCCAGGGGCGGCCGCCGTTGAGCGAGCGGGCGTAGTCGGCGGCGAAGGCCAGGTCGATGTGCGGCTCCGGGCGGGCGCCGGCCAGGTAGTGGTCGGTGGAGACCACGTCCAGCTCGGCGGCGAAGGCCCAGCAGTCCATGTCCCAGTGCGCGCCCGCCATCAGGTTCGTGGTGGCGGGCACGCCGGGGGTGAGCTCCTTGAGCAGGTCGCGCTCGGCGATGTAGAGCTCGACGAGCGCGTCCGAGCTGAACCGGCGGAAGTCGAGCTGCTGGCCCGGGTTGGGGAAGCTGGGCGTGGCGCGCGGCGGCAGGATCTGCGCCCAGTCGCCGTAGCGCTGGGACCAGAACGCGGTGCCCCAGGCCTCGTTGAGCGCGTCGAGCGAGGAGTAGTGCGTACGCAGCCAGGCGCGGAAGGCCGCCGCCGAGGTGTCGCAGTAGCAGCGGGCGTTGTGGCAGCCGTACTCGTTGTGCACGTGCCACAGGGCCAGCGCCGGGTGCTCCCGGTAGCGCAGGGCCACCTGCTCGGCGATGCGCAGCGCCTTCTCGCGGTAGATCGGCGAGCTGGGGCAGAAGCCCTGCCGGCTGCCGTGGTACAGCCGCCGCCCGTCCGCGTCCACCGGCAGCGCCTCGGGGTAGGCGTCGCCGAACCAGGGCGGCGGGGAGGCGGAGGGGGTGGCCAGGTTGGCCCGGATCCCGTTGGCGGCCAGCAGGTCCATCACCCGGTCGAGCCAGCCGAAGTCGAACACGCCCTCGGCGGGCTCGAGCATCGACCAGGAGAAGATCCCGACGCTGACCCGGTTGACGCCGGCCTCGCGCATCAGCGCGACGTCCTGCTCCCACGTCTCCTCGGGCCACTGCTCGGGGTTCCAGTCGCCGCCGTACGCGATGACATCCGGCATGAAGCCTGCCTTTCGAGATACTGTTAGCGCTCACAGCCCGTTACGCCTACGTTTACGGGGGATTAAAACGTTCCTCTGCCGCGCCGCACAAGACCTCACTCTCCGCCGTGAGCGGTTGTGGCTGATCAGCGGGGGTGATTCCGCAGGCAGGCCATCGGGATCCGAGCAGATCCCGTGATGCGCCGGTTGCCGGAACGTTATGAAAGGGCGTCAGCCACGAAGAACGTTTCAATGCCGCCGTCGAGCCGGTGGTAGAACGGGCTGTCCGGGTTGATCTCGTCGCGGCGCACCGGGCGGCCGGTGAAGGCGGAGGCGTACAGGCCGGTGACGAACTCCATCGCCCGCCGGCCGTCCGCGCCGGAGGCCGGGGGGCGCTCGCCGCGCCCGTAGGCGTCGAGCAGCAGGCCGAGCTGGGTGGCGTGGCTGCTGGGGAGGTCCCCGGGCGGGTTCCACAGCGGGGAGGTGGAGCTCCAGTCGGCGTTGCGGTAGCCGTACAGGTGCCGCAGCTCGACCGTGGCCTCGGCGAAGTCGAAGCGCAGATAGCTCTCCTCGCGCGGCGACAGCACGCTGGTCACCACCGAGGCCATCGCGCCGCTCTCGAACCTGACCATGGCCATCGACACGTCCTCGGTCTCGATGGGCCGGTCCAGGCGGCCCGCCATCGCCCTGATCTCCGCCCAGTCGCCGAACACCGACAGCATGAGGTCCATCTGGTGCACGCCGTGCAGCACGGTGGTGCCGCCGCCCTCGGTGGCCCACTTGCCGCGGTACGGGACGGCGTAGTAGTCCGCGCCGCGGTGCCACGTCGTCTGGCACAGCGCCAGCAGCGGCCGGCCCAGCGCGCCGCCCAGCGAGCGCAGATGGTCCGCGCCGGAGCCGAAGCGCTGCTGGTAGACCACCGACAGGTACGGGCCGCCGGGACCCTCGGCCGCCTGGATCCGGTCGTACTCGGCGAGGGAGAGCGTGGCCGGCTTCTCGCACCACACCCACGCCCCGGCCCCCAGGGCCGCGATCGCCTGCTCGACGTGCAGGTGCGGCGGCGTGCAGATCAGCACCAGGTCGGGACGCTCGGCGGCGAGCAGGTCGCCCGGATCGGTGTAGGCCGCCACACCGTCGGCCAGCGACTTCGCCCGGTCCCCGGCCACGTCCGCCACGGCCACCAGCTCGACGCGGTCACGGTGGGCCCGCAGGGCGGGCACGTGGCTGTGCGCGGCGATGGCGCCGGCCCCTATGATGGCAGCCCGGATCATGAGCGCGCTCCTCTAATAGAACGTTTTACTTCCGGCGCGCGACGTTAGGGTCCCTTTCGCGGCGGTGTCAACGGGAATCAGCGTTCCTACCGGTGCCGCGACTGGCGCAGGGTTCGTTAGTACGTTTTAATTGGGCTCCATGGCCATGGTCAGCATCAAGGACGTCGCCGCCTTCGCGGGCGTCTCACCAGGCACGGTCTCCAACGTACTGAACCGGCCGGGCAAGGTCGCACCCGCCACGCGGGAGCGGGTGGAGGCGGCCATCAGCGAGCTGGGGTTCGTCCGGCACGGCTCGGCCTCGACGCTGCGCGCCGGGCACAGCAGGACGATCGGCCTGAGCGTGATCGACATCGGCAACCCGTTCTTCACCGAGGTCGCCGCCGGCGTCGAGGACGTGGCCAGCGAGCTGGGCTACGCGGTCATCCTGGGCAACTCGGCCGGGTCGCCGGACAAGGAGGACCGCAACCTTCGCGTGCTGGCCGAGCACCGGGTGCGCGGCGTGCTGATCACCCCGTCCGGCGAGGACCCGGCCAGGCTCGACCGGCTGCGCGGGCACGGCATCAGCGTGGTGCTGGTGGACCATCCCGCGCACCGGCCCGACCAGTGCGCGGTGGCCGTGGACGACGTGGCGGGCGGCCGGGCCGCGGTCGCGCACCTGCTGGCCAAGGGGGCGCGCACCGTGGCCTACGTGACCGGCCCGCTGACGATCAGGCAGTGCGTGGAGCGGCGCGAGGGCGCCAAGGCCGCGATGCGCGGCGTCGGGCTGGAGCCCGAGAACCTGCGCGTGTACGAGGCCACGACGATGACGGCCCGCGCGGGCGAGAAGGCCGCCGCCGACCTGATCGCGCACGGCCTGCCCGAGGCCGTCTTCTGCGCCAACGACCTGCTCGCGCTCGGCGTGCTGCGCGCGCTGCTGCGGTCGGGGGTCCGGGTGCCGGAGGACGTGGTGCTGATGGGCTACGACGACATCGACTTCGCCGCCGCCTCGACCGTGTCGCTCAGCTCGATGCGCCAGCCCACGTACCAGCTCGGCCGCATCGCCACCGAGCTGCTGCTGGACGAGTGCGACAATCCAGAGACGCACGCGCACCAGCACATCATGTTCCAGCCGGAGCTCGTCGCCAGGGAGTCGACGCAATGAGCCGCCGTTTCGCCGCCGTGGACCTGGGCGCCTCCAGTGGCCGGGTGATGCTGGCCGACCTGTCCGACGGGCTGAGCCTGACCGAGGCGCACCGCTTCCCGAACGGCCCGGTACGCGTGGCGGACCGGCTCTACTGGGACGTCCTCGGCCTCTACCGGGAGATCCTGACCGGCCTGCGCGCCGCCGGCCCGGTCTCCTCCATCGGCGTGGACTCGTGGGCGGTGGACTACGCGCTGCTCGACGAGTCGGGCGCGATGCTGGGCAACCCGGTGCACTACCGCGACGACCGCACGCGCGGCGTGGCCGAGCAGGTCGCGGACGCGGTCGGGGCGGAGACCCTGTACGACGTGTCCGGGCTGCAGGTGCTCCCGTTCAACACGATCTACCAGCTGCTGACCGACCGGCTCGACGGGGCGGCCACGATGTTGCTGATCCCCGACCTGATCGGCTACTGGCTGACCGGCGAGGTCGGCGCCGAGGTGACCAACGCCTCGACGACGGGCCTGCTCGACGTGCGCACCCGGTCATGGGCGTTACCGCTGATCAAGCAGCTCGGCCTGCCCTCCGGGATCTTCCCCGGGCTGCGGCAGCCCGGCGACGCGGTCGGCGGCCTGCGGCGCGACGTGGCCGGGGAGATCGGCTGGTCGGCGCCCGTCCGGGCGGTGGGCTCGCACGACACGGCCTCGGCGGTGGCCGCGGTGCCCGCCTCGGGCCCCGCCTTCGCGTACGTCTCGTGCGGCACCTGGTCGCTGGCCGGGGTGGAGCTGCCGGAGCCGGTCCTGACCCCGCGGAGCCGGGCCGCGAACTTCACCAACGAGGCCGGCATCGACGGCACCGTCCGCTACCTGCGCAACGTCATGGGCCTGTGGCTGCTGCAGGAGTGCCTGCGCGCCTGGCCGGGCTCCGACCTGGGCGAGCTGCTGGCGGCCGCGGCCGGCGAGCCGGCGTTCGCCGCCGTGGTGAACCCGGACGAGCCGGTGTTCATGCCGCCGGGCGACATGCCGGCCAGGATCGCCGCCGAGTGCCGCCGCACCGGCCAGCGCCCGCCCTCCTCCCCCGCCGCCTTCGTGCGGTGCGTGCTGGAGAGCCTGGCGCTGGGGCACCGGCTGGCCGTGCGGCAGGCGATGGAGCTGTCGGGGCGCGACGTCGAGGTGGTCCACCTGGTGGGCGGCGGGTCGCGGAACGAGCTGCTGTGCCAGTTCACCGCCGACGCCTGCGGGCTGCCGGTGGTGGCGGGCCCGGCGGAGGCGACCACGTTCGGCAACGTGCTGGTGCAGGCGCGGGCGGCCGGGCTGGTCTCCGGCCTGGACGAGATGCGCTCGCTGGTCGCCTCGGCCGAGCCGCTGCGCCGCTACGAGCCCTCCGGCGACCGCGCCGCCTGGGACGAGGCCGCCGCCCGCGTCTTCTGACCTGCCGGTTTTCCCCCCGTCCCGCCCGGGCAGGACTCGGGCCGTGGGGCATCGGGGGGTGTCATGGATTTCGCGTGGCCGCTGCTGCGGCAGCTAACCGGCGAGGACCGTACGGCGCGGGGGTCGGCGGCGAAGTCGGCCAGGACGGGGGCGCTTCGGGCCCGTACGGCCGTGGTCGACCGGGTGGTGAAGTCGGTCTGCCCGTACTGCGCGGTGGGCTGCGGCCAGAACGTGTACGTACGGGATGAGCGGGTCGTCCAGATCGAGGGCGACCCCGACTCTCCCATCAGCCGCGGCCGGCTGTGCCCGAAGGGCGCGGCCACCCTGCAGCTCACCACCGGCTCCGAGCGCCGGCACCAGGCGCTCTACCGGCCGCCGGGCGCGGCCGACTGGCAGGCGATCGACCTGGCCACGGCCATGGACATGATCGCCGACCGGATCATCGCGACCAGGCGCGAGACCTGGGAGTGGGAGAGCGACGGCCGGCGCACCGCCCGGACCATGGGCATCGCCAGCCTGGGCGGCGCCACGCTGGACAACGAGGAGAACTACCTCATCAAGAAGCTGCTGACGGCGCTGGGCGTGGTGCAGATCGAGAACCAGGCCCGCGTCTGCCACAGCTCGACCGTGGTGGGGCTGGGCACGTCGTTCGGGCGGGGCGGCGCCACCACGTTCATGCAGGACCTGCAGCACTCCGACTGCGTGGTCATCCAGGGCTCGAACTTCGCCGAGTGCCATCCCGTGGGCTTCCAGTGGGTGATGGAGGCCAAGGCGCGCGGCGCGGTGATCATCCACGTGGACCCGCGCTTCACCCGTACGAGCGCGCTGGCCGACGTGCACGTGCCCATCCGCGCCGGCTCCGACGTGGCCTTCCTCGGCGCGATCATCAGCCACGTGCTGGAGAACGAGCTGTACTTCCACGAATACGTGGTCAACTACACCAACGCGGCCACCATCCTGCGCGAGGACTACCGCGACGCCGAGGACCTCGACGGCGTGTTCTCCGGCTTCGACCCGGACAACCGCAAGTACGACCAGGACTCCTGGCAGTACGAGGGGATGACGGCGGTGCCCTCCTCGGGCGAGCGCGACGCGGAGTTCCTGCGCCGGGCCGGCAAGACGCCGCCGGGCCGCGGCGAGGTGCAGGGCGGCACCGGCGTGCCGCTGGACGGGCGGCCGGAGCGGGACGAGACGCTGCGGCACCCGCGCTGCGTGCTGCAGGTGCTGCGCCGCCACTACGCGCGCTACACGCCGGAGATGGTCGAGCGGGTGTGCGGGGTGCCCAGGCACCTGTTCGAGGAGGTGTGCCGCCACCTGACGGAGAACTCCGGGCCGGAGAAGACCTCGGAGTTCGTCTACGCGGTGGGCTGGACGCAGCACAGCGACGGCTCCCAGTTCATCCGGGCGGCGAGCATCCTGCAGTTGCTGCTCGGCAACATCGGCCGCCCGGGCGGCGGCATCCAGGCGCTGCGCGGGCACGCCAGCATCCAGGGCTCCAGCGACGTGCCGACGCTGTTCAACCTGCTGCCCGGCTACATCCCGATGCCGCACGCGCACGAGAACGAGCGGCTGCGGGACTTCCTGCTGGCCGACGCGCCGCACAAGGGTTTCTGGGCGAACATGCCCGCCTACCTGATCAGCCTGCTCAAGGCGTGGTGGGGCGACTCGGCGCAGGCGGACAACGACTACCGGTTCGGCTGGCTGCCCCGGCTGACGGGCTCGCACAGCACGTACGACACGGTGATGGCGCAGATGGAGGGCGTCTGCAAGGGTTACCTGCTGCTCGGCGAGAACCCGGCGGTCGGCTCGGCCAACGCGAAGATGCAGCGCCTGGGCATGGCGAACCTCGACTGGCTGGTGGTGCGCGACTTCAACCTGATCGAGAGCGCCACCTGGTGGAAGGACGGGCCCGAGATCGAGTCGGGCGAGCTGCGCACGGCCGACATCGGCACGGAGGTGTTCTTCCTGCCCGCGGCGGCCCACACCGAGAAGAGCGGCAGCTTCACCAACACCAACCGGTGGCTCCAGTGGCACCACCAGGCGGTCGAGCCGGCCGGCGACGCCCGCAGCGACCTGTGGTTCATGTACCACCTGGGCCGCATCATCCGGGAGAAGCTGGCCGGGTCGCAGGACCCGATGGACGCGCCCGTGCTGGACCTCACCTGGGACTACCCGGTGGTCGGCGAGACGGCGGAGCCGTCGGCGGAGGCGGTGCTGGCCGAGATCAACGGCCGGGACGCGGAGGGCCGGCCGTTGCCGGGCTACGCCGCGCTCAAGGCCGACGGCTCCACGTCGTGCGGCTGCTGGATCTACAGCGGCGTCTACGCCGACGGCGTCAACCAGGCCGCGCGCCGCAAACCGGGCTCGGAGCAGGACTGGATCGCCGCCGAATGGGCGTGGGCGTGGCCGGCCAACCGGCGCGTGCTGTACAACCGGGCCTCGGCCAGGCCCGATGGCAGCCCGTGGAGCGAGCGCAAGCGGCTGGTCTGGTGGGACGAGAGCGCGGGCCGGTGGACCGGCCACGACGTGCCCGACTTCGAGACGGACAAGAGCCCCGGTTACCGGCCGCCGCCGGAGGCCCAGGGCGTGGAGGCGCTGTCGGGGATCGACCCGTTCATCATGCAGGCCGACGGCAAGGGCTGGCTGTTCGCGCCCGCGGGGGTGGTGGACGGGCCGCTGCCCACGCACTACGAGCCGCAGGACTCGCCGGTGGCCAACCCGCTCTACGGGCACCAGCGCAACCCGGTGCGCAAGGTCTATCCGCACGAGAACAACCGCTACCAGCCGAGCGGGGAGGAGCCGGGGGCGTCGGTCTACCCGTACGTGGTGACGACGTACCGGCTGACCGAGCACTTCACCGCGGGCGGCATGAGCCGCTTCACCCCCTACCTGGCCGAGCTGCAGCCGGAGATGTTCTGCGAGGTCTCGCCCGCGCTGGCGGCCGAGCGCGGGCTCGTGCACGGCGACTGGGCCACGATCATCACGGCGCGCAACGCCATCGAGGCCCGGGTCATGGTCACCGACCGGATCCCGTCGCTGCACCTGGACGGGCGGGTCCTGCACCAGATCGGCCTGCCGTTCCACTACGGCCCCAACGGGCTGGCCAAGGGCGACGCGGCGAACGAGCTGTCATCGATCTCGCTGGACCCCAACTCGCACATCCAGGAGGTCAAGGCCCTGTCGGCGGACATCCGCCCCGGGCGGCGGCCGCGCGGCCCCGCCCTGCCGGAGCTGGTCAGGTCCTACCAGCGGCGCGCCGGCGTCGGCGCCGACACCGGAATGGAGGTGTGAGCCGTGGCATTCGACCTGGAAGAGAAGCTCGGCGAGAGCCGGGTGGGGTTCTTCACCGACACCAGCATCTGCATCGGCTGCAAGGCGTGCGAGGTGGCGTGCAAGGAGTGGAACCACGTCCCCGACGACGGCCTCGACTTCACCGGCATGTCCTACGACAACACCGTGGGGCTGAGCGCCGACACCTGGCGGCACGTGGCGTTCGTCGAGCAGCGGCGGCCCCTCGGGCACCAGGAGCCCGGGGTCGGCGACATGGACTTCCGCTGGCTGATGGCCTCCGACGTGTGCAAGCACTGCACGCACGCGGCCTGCCTGGACGTGTGCCCGACCGGGTCGCTGTTCCGCACCGAGTACGGCACGGTCGTGGTGCAGGAGGACGTCTGCAACGGCTGCGGCTACTGCGTGCCCGCGTGCCCGTTCGGCGTGATCGGCAAGCGGGAGACCACCGGCACGGCGGCCAAGTGCACGATGTGCTACGACCGCCTGGGCGCGGGCGAGGAGCCGGCCTGCGCCAAGACGTGCCCGACGGACTCCATCCAGTTCGGTGACCTGGACGAGCTGCGCGAGCGGGCCGAGCGCCGCCTGGCGCAGGTGCGCGAGGCCGGGATGGGCTCGGCCCGCCTGTACGGCCACGACCCGGACGACGGGGTGGGCGGCACGGGCGCGTTCTTCCTGCTGCTGGACGAGCCGGAAGTGTACGGCCTGCCGCCCGATCCGGTGGTGACCACCAGGGACCTGCCGTCGATGTGGCGGCACGTGGGCGTGGCGGCCCTCGCCCTGCTGGCGGGGGTGGCGGCCACGGCGCTGAGGGGCCGCTCGGACGTGCAGGGAGGGCGACGCTGATGAGCCAGACCGATGTGCGGCTGGACGGCTCGGCCGAGGTGCGCGGCGAGCGCGAGGCGACGCCGGGCTCGGCGGGCCGCAGGCGCGAGCGGCTGATGGTGCCGAAGGCGGACTTCGACTCCTACTACGGCCGGCCGGTGCTGAACGAGCCGACGTGGCAGGCCCCCGACATCGCCGGCTACCTGTTCCTGGGCGGCCTGGCGGGCGCGTCGTCCACGCTGGCCGCCGCCGCCGAGCTCACCGGCCGGACCCACCTGGCCAGGGCGGCCAAGGTCGGCGCGCTGGGCGCGGTGGGCGGCTCGCTCTACTGCCTGGTCCACGATCTGGGCCGGCCGGAGCGCTTCCTCAACATGTTGCGGGTGTTCAAGGTGACCTCGCCGATGAGCGTCGGCACCTGGATCCTCAGCGGGTACGCCCCGCAGGCCGCTGGCGCGGCGGCCACCGGCCTCACCGGGCTGTTCCCGGGCCTGGGGCGGGCCGCGACCGTGGGGGCCGGGCTGACCGGGCCGGCGGTGGCCACGTACACGGCCGCGCTGATCTGCGACACCGCCGTGCCCGCCTGGCACGAGGGGTTCCGGGAGATGCCGTTCCTGTTCGCCGGGTCGGCGGCGGCCGCGGCGGGCGGGCTCGGGATGCTGGCCGCGCCGCTGTCGGAGTCGGCCCCGGCGCGCCGGGCGGCGCTGCTGGGCGCGGCCGTGGAGTGCGCGGCCGCCACCCGCATGGAGCGCCGGCTGGGGCCGCTGGCCGAGCCGCTCAAGCGCAGCAGGCTGCTGCGGCTGGGCGAGGCGCTGTCCCTGGCGGGCGCGCTGACCGGGGCGACGCTGGGCCGGCGCAGCCGGATCGCGGCCATGGCGGCCGGCGCGGCCCTGCTGGCGGGGTCGGCGTGCACCAGGTTCGGGATCTTCCGGGCCGGGATGGAGTCGGCGAACGACCCCCGCTACACCGTGCAGCCGCAACGCAGGCGGCTGGTCAAGAGCAGATCGGAGCATGACCTCACATGAAGCGAAAAGTCCTCGAATATCTGCCGTTCCTGGGCATCGTGCTGTTCATCTGCACGACGTCCTGGCTGGCGGGCCGGACCACAGCCGGCACGATCTCACTGGGCAGGAGCGCGGTACGCCGGTGACCCACCGGGCCGTACGATCAGCAGATGACCGAAAAGACCGAAACGACGCCCGCCTGGCTCGCCCCGGAAGAACTGGAGTCGGTGCGGGGCCGGCTGCCGATCCTCTATGTCGACGCCGTGCCGGTGCGGGCCGATGACACCGGCGTGGTCACCCACGTCGGGCTGCTGCTGCGCATCCAGTCGGACGGCACGGTCAGCCGGGCGCTGGTCTCGGGGCGGGTGCTCCACCACGAGCGGATCCGCGACGCGCTCATGCGTCACCTGGAGAAGGACCTCGGCCCCGTGGCGCTCCCCCGCATCCCCATCTCCCCGCAGCCGTTCACGGTCGCCGAGTATTTCCCCACGCCGGGCGTCACCCCTTATCACGACCCGCGGCAGCACGCCGTCTCCCTGGCCTACATCGTGCCCGTCGCCGGGGACTGCCGGCCCCGGCAGGACGCGCTCGACCTGGTGTGGTTCACGCCGGAGGAGGCGGCCTCGCCGATGGTGCAGGAGGAGATGGCCGGTGGGCAGGGCGTGCTGCTCAAGCAGGCGCTGGCCCACGTCGGGCGCCTGCTCTAAGGGGACCGTCAGGGCCGGTCGGCCCCGTCGCGTACCCAGCGGTAGAGCGGGTCGCCCGGGCACGAGGTGTCGTAGCCGTCGCGGTGCCCCTTGACCTGGCGGCCGGCGTCGCCGTGCTCGCGCAGGTATTCGATGGCGTCGACCAGGGCGTTGAGCAGGTCGTCGTTCGGCTCGGTCAGCCCCGAACTGCCGACCAGGGCGAGCACCGCGTAATGGTCGGAGTTGAGGCCCGCGCCGTTGGCGGCCGGGAGGGCGTGGGGGCCGCGGCCCATGAACGTGCGCCCGTGGGGGCAGCACACCATGTTGTAGCCCAGGTCGATGTACCTCTCGCCGCGGCCCCCTGACATGTGCATGCGCTGGATGTCCTGGACCAGGTCGACGCAGCGGTCGTGGTTGCCGGACTCCGCGAGGTCGGCCGGCACCTTGCCACCCGTGTAGTGGATCTTGACTCCTTGCGTGGACGACAGGCGGGTGTAGTCGCTCGACGGCTTCTTCGCGTGCCATTCCGAGCGGGTGATCAGATTCATGCGTTCCTCTCGTCGTAGGAATGTCCTGGATATCAGAATGTCAACTTTCAGTAGCGATGTCATTACTCGTTGTTACTAGGGTGACGTGCCGCCGGGGTGACGCTTCCATGCGAGCCGCCGCTAACGCCGGGGAAACAGGGCCCTCGCCAGGCTCTGGTCATGATCCGCCGGTTGTTGCGATATTTCGTGATCCTTACTGCCGTGATGCTGCTGACCACGGCGGTGGTCCTGGCCCTGGACCGGCCCGGCAAGCCGCCCGCGGTCCCCGTCGCGGGGCCGCCGCCCGCGGCCGCGCCGCCGGTGATCGAGATCACGCCCGCCGACGGCGGCCGGAACGTGCGGCCCGAGCGGGGCGTCACCGTGCGGGTGTCGGGCGGGACGCTCACGGAGGTCACGGTCAAGGGCGTGAAGGGGCGCTTCAACGCCGCCCGTACGGAGTGGACGTCCGACCGCGCGCTCGCCCCCGCCAGGTCCTTCACCGTCGCCGCGGCGGCCACCGGGGCGGGCGGCACGGCGGCGACCGCGACCAGCCGGTTCCGGACGCTGAAGCCCGCCAGGACGATCGAGGTCGAGGACGTGACGCCGGAGCGGGGCGAGAAGGTCGGGGTGGGGATGCCGGTCATCGTGACGTTCAACCGGGACGTGGCCGACAAGGCCGCCGTGGAGCGGGCGCTGGTGGTGGAGTCGGGCAAGCGGTCCGAGGGCGCCTGGCGCTGGCTCGACGACCGGACCGCGGTCTACCGCACCCGTACGTACTGGAAGGCGCACCAGAAGGTGACCTTCGAGGCCCGCCTGACCGGGGTACGGGCCGGCAGGAACGTGTACGGCGTCAAGGGGCACCGCACCACGTTCGAGATCGGCGCGGCCCGGATCAGCACGGTGGACGTGGACGAGCACACCATGGTCGTCCGGCGGGACGGCGAGAAGGTGCGCACGATCCCGATCAGCGCGGGCAACGGCGCCACCCGCGAGTACACGACGACCAGCGGGGTCCACCTGACCATGGCCAAGACCGACCCGGAGGTCATGACCTCTCCGGGCCGGGCGCCGGGCCAGGCGGGATACTACGAGACCGTGGTGGACGACGCGGTGCGGATCTCCGACAGCGGCGAGTTCGTGCACAGCGCGCCGTGGTCGGTCGGCTCGCAGGGCCGGGCCAACGTCAGCCACGGGTGCGTGAACGTCAGCCCGCGCCACGCCGCCTGGTTCTACGAGCGCACCAGGCGGGGTGACGTGGTGCAGATCACCGGCACGGACCGGCGGCTGGAGTGGGACAACGGCTGGGGCTTCTGGCAGATGAGCTGGAAGCAGTGGCGCAGGGGGTCACGCGCATGACCCCCTGACGCCCCGGCTCAGCCGACGGAGCGCAGCGTGAGCGGGCGCTCCCCGCCCGTGTGGGCCCGGCGGAAGACGTGCGACCTGCCGTCCGCCTCGAAGGCGGCCCGCGCCGTGATGCGGCCGGACGGCGCCGGGAAGCCGACCGCGATGGCCGTCCCCGGGTCCACCCGCTCGACGGTGTGCGCCCGCGTCCGGCGTTGCCCGTCGAGACCGAGCTGGACCCGGCGCCAGGGCACGGAGGAGCCGTTGTGCAGGGTCACCACGACCTGGCCGCCCTGGAGCTCCGTCCGCAGCCCGTACGGGATGCGCGGGTCGGGCCCGATCGAGCGGTCGAGCCGGTCCACCAGCTCCTGGGTCAGGGCGGGCCGGGCGGCGGCCAGGTCCCGCTGCTCCCCGGGGTCGTCGAGCAGGTCGTACAGCTCGACCCGGCCCTCGGGCCCGGCGCCGGCGATGTTGGGCGCCAGCCTGACCACCTTCCACCGGCCCCGGCGGATGGCCTGGGCCTTGCGCGGCCGGTTCCACACCAGGTGGTCGTGCTTGGGGGCGCCCTCGCCGGTGAGCAGGCCGCGGAAGGAGCGGCCGTCGAGGTGCGCGGGCAGCGGCACCCCGGCCAGGTCCCCGAACGTCGGCAGGACGTCCCAGAACGCCACCGGCTGCCGCTCCACCCGGGGTCGCAGTCCGGGCGACCAGGCGATCATCGGGACGCGGATGCCGCCCTCGTACACGTCGCGCTTGTCGGCACGGAAGGGGCCGTTGGAGTCGAACAGCCAGGGCGTCACGCCCTTCTCCCGGTGCGGGCCGTTGTCGCTGGTGAACAGCACGAGGGTGTCCTTGGCCCGGCCCGAGTCGCGCAGCGCCCTGACCAGTGCGGCGACGTCGGTGTCGAGCCGGGCCACCTGCGCGGCGTGGCGGCGGTTCGGGCCGCTCCAGGGTTTGTCCTCGTACGGGCCGGCGTCGCCGGGGATCACACTCGGCGAGTGGGGCAGGTTGCTGGCGTAGTACAGCAGGAACGGGTCCTCGCTGTCGGCGTTGATGAACTCGACGGCCCGCTGCCGGAACAGGTGCGGCGCGTACGACGTGCCGTCGAGCTGCACCTTCTTCCCGTTGTGCCAGAGGTATTTCGGGAAGTAATGGTGGGCGTGGGCGTGGCCGATGTAGCCGAAGAACTCGTCGAAGCCGCGCGCGTTCGGGTGGGAGTCCTGGCCGGGCTCCTCGGGGCCGAAGCCCCACTTGCCGATGCAGGCCGTACGGTAGCCGGACAGCCGCAGCAGCTCGGCGAACGTCAGGTCGGCGTCGGTGAGCGCGTGCTGCGGCCCGCCCTCCGGGTTCTCCCGCACGGTGCTGTGCCCGGCGTGCAGCCCGGTGAGCAGCGCGCAGCGCGACGGCGCGCAGAGCGGCGCCCCCGCGTACGCGGCCTTGAACTGCACGCCCTCGGCCGCCAGCCGGTCCAGGTTCGGGGTCCGGATCATGCGCTGCCCGTTGCTGCCGATCTCACCCCATCCCAGGTCGTCGGCCAGGATGAGCAGGATGTTCGGCCGCGCGGGCAGGTTGCCGCGGGCGGAGGCCTCGGCGCCCGCGGGGGTTACCGCGGGCAGGGTGAGGCCGGCGAGGGTACCGGCGAATAAGGCTCGGCGAGAGGGCCCGTTGATCACGAAGGGCAACATATCGGAGCCCCGGGCGAATGGCGGGCAAATCGCGAGCGAACTCTGTCACATACCGGCCACCACCGGGGTGAGACCCTTGTCACCGGAGATAGTCCCACGTCCGGCAGATGTCGTGCAGCTCGGCGGGGATCTCCTCGGGTGCGGGCAGGGGACGTCCGGCGACGACCGTGCCGGTGCGGATCTTGTCCCGCCAGTCGCCGATGCCCTTGACGAAGCCGCCGTGGTCCTTCTTGCCGTAGTTGAGCATGACGGGCTCGAACTCCACGCCCAGGAACAGGCACAGCCTGCGCAGCTGGGCCTCGGGGTCGGCGACCAGCTCCTCGTAGCGCAGGGTCAGGCCCTCCAGGTGGGTACGCGCCTCCTCCAGGTAGGTCATGTAGCTCAGCGTGCGCGGCACGGCCTCCTCCATGGGCCGCTTGACCGGGTCGGCCTCGTGCCAGGACTGCACGATCGACATCGGGTGGCGCAGCAGGAAGATGAAGCGCGCGTCCGGCCAGCAGGTCGAGATGCGCCGCCAGGCGAAGACGTTGCTGGGCGTCTTCTCGGCCATGATCGGCTTGCCGCTGCGGGTCAGCTCGCGGTGCAGCAGCCGGTCCCACACGAGGTGCTCGATGTCGCTGTGGGTGTGGCCGAGCAGCTCCATGGCCTGGCGTACGGGGTCGGTGCCCAGGCCGACGGTCACCCGCCGGAAGTGCGTCTCGATCGGCGAGTGGATCTGCGAGTGGCTGTTGAGCATGACGCGCAGCAGCGTGGAGCCCGACCGTACCGACGACAGCAGGAAGACGGGCTCGCGCAGCAGCCGGTCGTGCTCCGGGTCCGTGGGCGGCCGCACCGTGTCCCCGGGCAGCCGCTGCAACTCCAGCGGCACCTTGGGCGGTGGCGGCGGTTTCGGGGGCTCCTTGCGCAGCCGCCGCGTCAATGTGTATCCCGTCAGGCCCTCAAGAGTCGCGTTGGCCCGGTACCTCCAGCTCATGGGCCTACAAGGTAGAGCGGGCCAGTGAACCCCAGGTGAATCGCGGCTGTGAAGATGTTGCGAGGAAGACAGATCATCCGTGCACAAAGACGCAGAGCAGAACAAAGTTCCACACCACTATGGAGCCGTCAATCATTCAACCTCTCCATAGGAGGAATCATGCGCACGCTCAAGCGCCGAGCCCTGCACCTTTCTCTACTCGGCGGCCTCGCCGTGGGAGCGCTCGCCGCGCTCCCCGCGACCGGACACGCCGCGGCCGGCACCTCGTCCGCGTCGGTACGGGTGGTGACCGGCGGCCTGTTACAGCTCGACTACACCGGCTCCGCCGACGCCAACAACGTCCTGATCACGCTCGAGTCGGGCACCAACGCGCTGCGGATCAGCGACTCGGTGAACATCACGCCCGGCGCCGGCTGCGTCTCGGCCCCCGGCGACCTCACCACCGTGCGCTGCTCCGTCGGCATCACCAGGATCGCCGCCCGGCTGGGCGAGGGCGCCGACAGGTTCGTCACGCAGGTCCCGCTGGCGGGCACCGTCGAGGGCGACGGCGGCGACGACGTCTTCCGTCCCAGCCGGTCCAAGGGCACCGTGGGCGCGGCGACCAGCCAGATCTTGTATGCCGGCGGCGCCGGCGAGGACACCGCGGACTACTCCGGCGTGCCGGCCACCGGCCCGAACGGGACCACCGGCGTCCGGGTGAGCCTGGACTTCGCCGGAAACGACGGGCGCGAGGCCGACGGTTCCCGCCCAGCCGACAAGGACAACGTCCAGACCGAGAACCTGGTCGGCGGCTCCTTCGGCGACACGCTGACCGGCGACGCGCAGAACAACAGGCTCACCGGCGGCAACGGCCGGGACACCCTGTCGGCGGGCCGCGGCAACGACGTGATCGACCTGCGGGACAACGTCTCCGATCACCTGTCGTCGTGCGGCGAGGGCACCGACCTGGCGCTCGCCGACCCCGGGGCGGGCGACAACGTCAGCGTGGACTGCGAGACGGTCCAGCGCCCCGCCTAGAACGCGACCGGAACACGGCTAGACCCGCTTGACGACGCGGTCGTGCACGACCGCGTACGTGTTGCGCAGCGCCTCCATCGACTCGTCGTAGGAGGCCTGCGCGACCGCCGTGAACAGGCAGTCCACGACCATGAGCTGGGCGATGCGGCTGCCCAGCGCGCCCGAGCGGAACTTGGTCTCCCGCGCGGCCGTCGTGAGCGTCACGTCGGCCGTGCGGGCCAGCGGCGAGTCGCTGAAGTTCGTGATCGCGACCGTCGCGGCCCCCGACTTGCGGGCGATGGACAGGAACTCGACCGTGTCCACGGTGGCCCCGGTGTGCGAGACGGCCACCGCCACGCAGCCGTACTTCAGCGTGGCCGCCGAGGTCCAGGCCGAGTGGGAGTCGTGCCAGTTGATCGCGGTACGCCCGATGCGCGACAGCTTCTGCTGCAGGTCGAGCCCCACCAGCGCGCTCGCCCCCACGCCGAAGGTGTCGATCCGGCGGGCGGCCAGCAGCAGCAGCACCGCCTCGCCCAGCGCCTCCATGTCCAGCGAGCGGGCCGTGTCGGCGATGGACAGCGTCTCGTTCATCGCGACCTTGGAGACGATGCCCTCCAGGCTGTCGTTCCGGTCGATGTCGCCCGACACCTCGGGCAGGCTCGACCTGGCGTGCTCCTCCCTGGCCACCGCCCTGGTCAGGTCGATCCTGAAGTCCATGTAGTGGGCGTAGCCCATGCGCCGGTAGAAGCGCACCACCGACGTCGTGGAGGTCTCGCAGCGGGCGGCCAGCTCGGCGATGGACAGGTTCGCCACCGCGGCCGGATCGCCGGTGAACACCTCGGCGATGCGCCGCTCCGACGGCCGCAGCGCGGGCATGGCGGCACGGATGCGGATCAGCAGGGTCTCGGCGTCCTCGGCCATCGTCACCCATCCCGGTTGATGGAAAGAAAATACCCTGGTGGTATGGTCTGCGTAATTTTATGACCTACTGCCCAGAGGAGACCACATGCCCCGTGGCGCCGTCTCCGCGGCCGGCCTCGCCGCTGCGCTTTCCCTCGCCCTCACCAGCTGCTCGTCCTCCTCTCCTGGGCCCGCCGCCGGCACCGGCTCCACCGGTCAGGCCGGCGGCACGCTCGTGGTCGGCGTGACCTCCGACCCGGACACGCTCTTCCCCTGGAAGGCCACCCAGTTCCAGGCCGTCAACGTGCTGCAGAACCTGTACGGCACGCTCACCGAGTTCGACAAGGACCTCAACGTGGTCCCCGGCCTGGCCGAGTCGTGGGAGACCTCGCAGGACGGGAAGAAGCTGACGCTCAAGCTCCGCCAGGGCGTGACCTACGCCGACGGCAGCGCCTTCGACTCCAAGGACGTCAAGGACTCCCTCGACAAGATCATGGACGAGAAGACGGCGGCCGTGGCCAGGGCCTCGCTGTCGTCGGTGAAGTCCGTCGAGGCACCCGACGCGGGCACGGTCGTGCTGGAGCTGACCGGCCCCGACGCCGCGCTGCCCGCCAACCTGGCCACGGTCAACATGGCCATCCTCTCCTCCGACGACACCGAGGAGAAGCTCAACGCCACGCCGAACGGCACCGGCCCGTTCACGCTGGGCAAGCGCGTGCCCAGCCAGTCGATCACGCTGGCCAGGAACGACAAGTACTGGGGCGCCGAGAAGCCCAAGGTCGGCTCGGTCGAGTTCCGGGTGATCCCCGACGAGTCGTCCATCGTCTCGGCCATGCAGTCGGGCAACGTCCAGCTCGCGGTCTTCAACGACCCGCTCGTCGCGCAGACCGCCGGGGGCGGCGGCACGATCACCGTCGCCAAGACGCCGCAGCTCAACTACCACGTCCTGCAGCTGAACGCGCAGCGCGGCGACCTCAAGGACGTCAACGTGCGCCTGGCCGTGCAGTGCGCGATCGACCGCAAGCAGGTGATGGACACCGCGGCGCTCGGCGAGGGCGAGGTGACCGGCCCGATCACCGCCCCGGCGTTCAAGTCGGACCCGAACAAGCGCCCGTGCCCCACCCGCGACCTCGCCAAGGCGGCCGAGTATCTCGGCAAGGCCGGCAAGTCCGGCGGCGTGACGGTCAAGACCATCGTGTCCCAGGGCGAGTACGCCACCTCCGTCAACGAGGCCCAGAACCTCAAGGCCCAGCTGGCCGAGGCCAAGATCAACCTGGAGCTGGAGGTACTGGAGTCCGGCGCGTTCGTGGACCGCTGGGTGGCGGCCGACTTCGACGCGGCCGTCGCGCTCAACGGCGGCCGTCCCGACCCCGACGGCTCCTACGGCCGCTACTTCACCAGCAAGGGCAACCTGAACAAGGTCGCCGGCTACAGCTCCCCCGAGCTCGACAAGCTGTTCGCCGAGGGCAAGGCCACGACCGACCAGGCCGAGCGCAAGGCCATCTACGACCAGGTGTCGGCCCAGCTGGAGGACAACGCGGCGTGGATCTGGCTGTTCGCCGGCTACACCTACACCGCCACGACCTCCAACGTGCAGGGCTTCGTGCCGATGGCCAGCGGCTCGCTGCAGTACCTGCGCACCACCTCCGTCGGCTGATGTTCCTGCGCAACCGTGTCGTGCGGCGCGTCGCCGAGACGCTGGGCATCCTGTTCGGGGTGGCCGTGTTCGTCTTCGTGATGCTCCGCGCGGTCCCCGGCAACCAGATCACGGCGGGCCTCGGCACCGAGGCCGCCGCGCTCACCCCGGCCCAGCGGCAGGCTCTGGAGCAGTACTACGGCCTGGACCAGCCGCTGGTCACGCAGTTCTTCTCGTGGCTGGGCAACATGTTCACCGGGAACTTCGGCTACTCGGCCCGCTCCCAGCAGAGCGTGCTGGAGCTGACCCTGAACGCGCTGCCGGTGACGTTCGAGCTGGCGGTGTTCTCGATCGTGCTGGCCCTGCTGATCGGGGTGCCGCTCGGCATGCTGGCCGCCTCCCGGACGAACTCGGCCAGGGACGCCGCCGGCCAGGTCGTGAGCCTGGCGGGGTTGTCGATCCCGGCGTTCCTGCTGGCCACGACGCTGCTGTCGGTCTTCGCGGCGTCGTTCGGGTTCAACCCCAACGGGCAGGGCTTCGCCCCACTCTTCGAGAACCCGCTGCTCAACCTGCAGCAGATGTTCCTGCCCGCGCTCGTTCTGGGCTTCGGCATCGCGGCGCCGATCCTGCGCACCACCCGCACGGCGGTGCTGGAGGTGCGCTCGAACGACTTCGTCCGCACCGCCCGCGCCAAGGGCGTGCCGGAGCGGCGGCTGCAGGTCAGACACGTGCTCGGCAACGCTCTGGTGCCGATCGTGACCATGACCGGCCTGCAGTTCGGCTACCTGCTGGGCGGGGCGGTCGTGGTGGAGCAGATCTTCTCCGTGCCCGGCATCGGACGGCAGGTGCTGCTGGGCATCCAGCAGAAGGAGTACGCGGTCGTGCAGAGCACGGTGCTGGTGATCGCGCTGGCGTTCGTCCTGGTGAACCTGCTGACCGACATGCTCTACCGGATCATCGACCCGCGGGTGAGGGCCTCATGAGCGCCCTGCTGCGGCGCAGCCCGGCGGGGCTGGCGGGCGTCGTGATCCTGGTGCTGCTGGCCGTGGTGGCGGGGCTGGGCTACCTGGGGCTGCTGCCGTACGACCCGATCGCGCAGCACCCGCCCTCGCGGTTCCTGTCGCCGTCGGGCGAGCACCTGTTCGGCACCGACCAGTTCGGCCGGGACGTCTTCTCCCGGGTCGCGGCCGGGGTGGGCAACTCGGCGCTCATCGCGGTCGTCGCGGTGGCGTTCGCGACCGTGGTGGGCACGCTGGGCGGGCTGGTGTCCGGCTTCTACCGGGGCCTGGCCGACGGGGCGATCGGCGGGGTGACGAACGTGCTGTTCGCCTTCCCGCCGCTGCTGCTGGCGCTGTCGCTGGCCTCGGTGCTGGACCGCAACTGGTTCACGATCGCCGTGGCCATCGCCATCGTGTACGTCCCCATCTTCGTCCGCGTCACCCGCGGGCCCGTGCTCTCGCTCAGGGAGATCGAGTACGTGAAGGCGGCCGTCTCCACCGGCCAGAGTCGCGGGCAGATCATGCTGCGTCACGTACTGCCGAACATCACCTCGATCATCGTCATCCAGGTGGCGCTGTCGCTGTCGTGGGCGGTGCTGACCGAGGCGTCGCTGAGCTTCCTGGGCCTGGGCACCCCGCCGCCGGCGCCGTCGCTCGGCTCGATGATCTTCGAGGCGCGCAGCCTCGTGTTCGTGGCCCCGTGGACGCTGATCGCGCCCGGCGCGGTCGTCGTACTGCTCGTGGTGGGACTGAACCTGCTCGGCGACGGCCTGCGCGACACTCTCGACCCCCGAAACCGAGGAAAGCGGTGAACAACCTCTCAGAGCTGACGACCGAGTCGGCCGATCCGCGCTTCGCCGGCATCGACGCGATGAGCGTCGGGGAGCTGGCGGCGACGATGAACGCGGCCGACGCCACGGTGCCCGCCGCCGTCGCGGCGGCGCTGCCCAGCATCACCACGGCGATCGAGGCCGCCGCCGCGCGCATGGAGGCCGGCGGCCGGCTCGTGTACGTGGGCGCGGGCACCCCGGGCCGGCTCGGGGTGCTGGACGCCTCCGAGTGCCCGCCGACGTTCTCCACGCCGCCCGAGCAGGTCTTCGCGATCATCGCGGGCGGCGAGAGCGCGATCGTGTCCCCCTGCGAGGGGGCCGAGGACGACGAGGAGGCGGGGGCCGCGGGCGTGGCCGAGGCCGGGATCGGGCCCCTGGACACCGTGGTGGGCGTCGCCTCCAGCGGGCGCACGCCGTACGTGCTGGCGGCCGTGCGGCGGGCGCGCGAGCGCGGCGCGCTGACCGTCGGGTTGTCGTGCAACGCGGGCACGCCGCTGAGCGCGGCGGCCGAGCACGCGATCGAGGTGCTCGTCGGGCCCGAGGTGATCAGCGGCTCGACCCGGCTCAAGGCGGGCACGGCGCAGAAGCTCGTGCTCAACATGTTCTCGACGATCGTGATGGTGCGGCTCGGCAAGACGTACGGGAACCTCATGGTCGACGTGAAGGCCAGCAACGGCAAGCTGCGCGAGCGGGCCGTGCGCATGGTGCGGACGATCACCGGCAGCGGGCGCGAGGAGGCGCTGGCCGCCCTGGACGCCAACGGCTTCAACGTCAAGCAGGCGGTCGTGGCCTCGCGCTTCGACCTGTCACCGCAGGACGCGGCGGCCCGGCTGGCCAGGGCCGGCGGGCGGCTGCGGACGGCACTGGAAGAGCGCGGGGAGCGGGCATGAAGGTTCTCGGGATGATCTCCGGCACCTCGCACGACGGGATCGACGTGGCCGTGGTGGACTTCGAGCCGGTCGGGAGCGTGCTCGAAGGCCGGGTGGGGCACACGGCGAGCACGCCGTACCCCGCCGGGCTGCGGTCCCGGCTGATCGCGGCACTGCCGCCGGCGCGCACGACGCTGGCCGAGGTGTGCGAGCTGGACACAATCATCGGGCAGTGCTTCGCCGAGGCGGCGGCCGCGGCGATCGAGGCGGGCGGACCGGTGGACCTGGTCGTCTCGCACGGGCAGACCGTCTACCACTGGGTGGAGGGCGCGCACGCGCTCGGCACGCTGCAGATCGGGCAGCCCGCGTGGATCGCCGAGCGCACGGGTGCGCCGGTGCTGTCGGACGTGCGGATCAGGGACATCACGGCGGGCGGGCACGGCGCGCCGCTGGTGTCGGTGCTGGACGGGCTGCTGCTCGGCGCGCACGACGGCGGGGCGGCGGCGCTCAACCTGGGCGGCATCGCGAACATGACGGTGGTGCGCGGGGACTCGCTGCTGTACGCCTACGACATCGGGCCGGCGAACGCGCTGATCGACGCGGTGGTGACGGGCCGGGGGCTGAACGCGCGGGGCTTCGACGAGGACGGCCGGATCGCCGCCTCCGGACGGGTGGCCGAGCGGCTGCTGGAGGTGCTGCTGGACGAGCCGTACTACCGGCTGCCGGCGCCGAAGAGCACCGGCAAGGAGCTGTTCCACCCGGAATACGTGGAGACGGCCCTGGCGAAGGCGGGCCTGCGCCTCGGCGACGCGGCGGAGGCGGCTGCCGGGACGGGAACGATCGGGGACGCGGACCTCGTCGCGACGCTGACCGAGCTGACCGTGCGCACGGTCACCCAGGACGTGCTGGCCGCCGGGGTGAGCGCGCTGGTCGTCTCGGGCGGCGGCTGCCGCAACCCCGTGATCATGGACGGGCTGCGGGCGGCGCTGCCCGGCGTGCGGGTGGCGCCGTCCGACGACTACGGCGCGCCCGCCGACGACAAGGAGGCGATCGCGTTCGCCCTGATCGGCTGGCTGACCGCGCACGGCCTGCCCGGCACCGTGCCCGGCGGGACGGGCGCTCACGCCGCCCGCATCCTCGGCACGCTGACCCCGGGCGCCGGACCGCTGGTCCTGCCCGCCCCCGCCGCCGAGCCGCCGCGGTCCCTGGTGCTGACCCGATGACGTCGCCGGCCACCCCGCCGCCCGCTCCGCCGCCGGGCCTGGTCATGGCGGCCCGCACGCCCTGGTTCGACCTCACCGAGTGCGCCGGGCACCGCACCGTGCGCCAGGAGGAGGACGGGCTCGCCGGGGCGGCGCCCATGACCATGGACACCTACCACGACCTCGCCTCGGTCACGAAGGTCGTGGCCACGACCACGATGCTCATCCGCCTGGTGTCCGACCGGCTCGTGGACCTGGACGCGCCGCTGAGCGCGTACCTGCCGCGGTCGTACGAGGCGATCACCGTGCGGGACCTGCTCCTGCACCGGGGCGGGCTATGGGAGTGGTGGCCGCTGTACATCCAGGCGCAGCTGCCGCCGCCCCGCTACCGGCCCGGCCGCGCCCGGCACTACTCCGACCTCGGCTTCGTGCTGCTCGGCCGGATCGTCGCGGCGGTCACCGGGCTGCGCCTGGACCGCGCGCTGGCCGAGCTGGTCACCCGGCCGCTCGGCCTCACCTCGACCACGTACGCCGGCCCGGCCGGCTCCGAGGTGGCCATGGGCGCCCTGGACGACCGGGTCGAGATGACCATGCTCGACACCGGGCGGCCGTACCCGGTCCCCTACCGCAGCACGGACTTCGCCCGCTGGCGCGCCGAACCGGTGATCGGCCAGGTCGCCGACGGCAACGCCCACCACGCCTTCGACGGCGTCTCCGGGCACGCGGGCCTGTTCTCGACGGTGCCCGACCTGCTGCGCTACGCCACCGCGCTGTCCAGGTACGAGGAGTACGACCACCTGTGGCGGCCCGAGGTCGTACGGGAGTTCTTCGCCCCCGGCCCCGACCCCGAGCAGGCGCTCGGCTTCCGCAGGTACGCGCTGGAGCTGCCCGGCGAGACCGTCACCGTCCTCGGCCACCCCGGCTACGTCGGCTGCGCGGTCGGCTTCGTGCCCGGCCGCGACATCGCCCTGGCCCTGGCGAGCAACCGCCTGCTCGTCGAGGGCGCCCCGACGCCCACCGACGCCCTCTGGCACGACCTGCTGCAGGCCACCGAACACCGATCGAGGACCGCATGACCCCGCTCCTGGAGATCCGAGACCTCTCGGTCGCCTTCCGCACCCGCAAGCAGGACGTCACCGTCGTCAGGAACGTCTCGATGGAGATCCTGCCCGGCCAGACCGTCGCCGTGGTCGGCGAGTCCGGCTCGGGCAAGTCGACCACGGCGGCCGCGGTCAACCGGCTGCTGCCCGACAACGGCCGCATCACCGGCGGGCAGGTGCTGTTCGACGGGCGCGACCTGGCGACGGCGAGCGAGCGCGAGATGACCGCGATCCGCGGCGCGGGCATCGGCCTGGTCCCGCAGGACCCGATGTCGAACCTCAACCCGCTCATGCGCATCGGCGACCAGATCGCCGAGGCGCTGGAGGTGCACGGGGTCGCCACCGGCCGGGCCGCGCGAGCCCGCGTGGTGGAGCTGCTGGACATGGTGGGCATCCCGGACCCGGCGCGGCGGGTCGCCCAGTACCCGCACGAGTTCTCCGGCGGCATGCGGCAGCGCGCGCTGATCGCCATGGGACTGGCCTGCCGGCCGAAGCTGCTCATCGCCGACGAGCCGACCTCCGCGCTCGACGTGACCGTGCAGCGGCGCATCCTCGACCAGCTGGAGCAGCTCACCGCCGAGATGGGCACGGCCGTCTTCCTCATCACGCACGACCTGGCGCTGGCGGCGGAGCGGGCCGACGTGGTGGCCGTCATGTACCAGGGCGAGATCGTGGAGACGGGGCCGGCGGCCGGGATCCTGGCCGATCCCGGGCACGAGTACACGCGCCGGCTGCTGAAGGCCGTGCCGAGCCTGTCGTCGGTACGCGTGAGCGAGCCGCCCGGCGACTCCGGCGAGCCGCTGGTCGTGGTGGACGGCCTGCGCAAGGTGTTCCCGGGCAGGGGCACCGGCGAGGAGTTCACGGCGGTGGACGGGGTGTCGTTCAGCGTGCCGCGCGGGCGTACCGTCTCGATCGTGGGCGAGTCCGGCTCCGGCAAGTCGACGACCGCGAACCTGCTGCTCGGCCTGGACGACCTGACCTCGGGCAGCATCCGCTTCGACGGCACGGACCTGACCGCGCTCGGCAGGCGGGAGCTGTTCGCCTTCCGCAGGAGGGTGCAGCCGGTCTTCCAGAACCCGTACGCCTCCCTCGACCCCCGCTACACGGTGGAGAAGTCGATCACCGAGCCGCTGCGCGTGCACCGCGTCGGCACCCCGGCCGAGCGGCGGAAGACGGCCGCCGAGCTGCTGGACAAGGTGTCGCTGCCCGCGTCGATGGCCGAGCGGCTGCCGCACGAGCTGTCCGGCGGCCAGCGCCAGCGGGTGGCCATCGCCCGCGCCCTGGCCCTGTCGCCCGAGCTGGTCGTGCTCGACGAGGCCGTCTCCGCGCTGGACGTGCTGGTGCAGGCGCAGATCCTGGAGCTGCTCGCCGGGCTGCAGCGGGAGCTGGGGCTCAGCTACCTGTTCATCAGCCACGACCTGGCCGTGGTCCGGATGATCTCCCACGCGGTGCACGTCATGCGCGCCGGGCGGATCGTGGAGAGCGGCACGGCGGAGGAGATCTTCGACCACCCGTCGGACGACTACACCCGCGAGCTGCTCGCGGCGATCCCCGGCAGCCGGTAAGTTGGAAATCTGGACTTAGGAGGCGCCGTCATGCCCAGGGAATGCTCGATCGCCAACGCGCTGGCGGTCGTCGGCGAGCGGTGGAGCCTGCTGGCCCTGCGGGAGATCTTCCTGGGCGTGCGGCGCTTCGACCAGATCGCCCGCAACACCGGCGCCAGCCGCGACATCCTCACCGCGCGGCTGCGCAAGCTGGAGGAGGCCGGGCTGCTGGAGCGCCACCAGTACGAATCCCACCCGCCGCGCTACGAATACGTGCTGACCGAGCCCGGCCAGGCGCTGCACTCGGTGCTGCTGACGCTGATGGCCTGGGGCGACCGCTACGTCACCGAGGGCGAGCCGCCCACGGTCTGGGCCCACTCCTGCGGCGAGGTCCTGGAGCCGGTCACGGTGTGCGCGCGCTGCCAGGAGCCCGTGCGCCCCGAGGAGATGACCGCGCTCCACGCGCACGGGGTCACAGTAGACACGTGAAGATCCTCCTGGTTCAGCCCCCTCACTGGTCCCCCGACGGCCACGCCAACTTCGACGCCGTCGAAGAGCTGCTGCCCGGCCCGTCCGCGGACGTCGTCCTGCTGCCCGAGCTCGCGGGCTCCAGCCTGCCCCGCGCCGACTACCTGGCCAGGGTGCGCGCCCTGGCCGTGGGGTCGGGGACGGCGGTCGTCGGCGGCTCCCACTACGACGGCGCGGTCAACCGGGGCGCGGTGTTCGACGCCGGGGGCACGCTGCTGCTGGAGTACGACAAGGTGCACCCGTACGGGCTGGAGCTGCGCTCCGGCGTCCGCCCCGGCCGGCCGAGCGGCGGCTTCGAGCTGGCCGGCCGCCGCCTGCGCGTGCTGCTCTGCGCGGACCTGTGGTATTCGGCGAGCCTGGCCGGGCACGACGCGCTCGACGCGGTCCTGGTGCCCGCCTTCTCCGTCACCCGCTGGGACGGCCCTGCCCCGGCCCGGGAGTTATGGCAGCACATGAGCGTGGCGCGGGCGTACGAGTTCATGACGTACGTGGCGGTCAGCGACTGGCACCACGAGACCACCTACCGCGGCCACCCCTGCGCCGGGGTCACCGGATTGGCCAACCCGTGCCCCGAGACGCACTCCGGCTTCTTCACCGGCCCGCCCGACGCGCCCGTCTCGGCCCACGACCTCGACTTCGACCGGCTGGACGCCTTCCGGAACGACCGCGCCGAGCGCGGGTTCCGGTAGGGCTGGCCCTACCCTCCATAGGGCCGCGAGCAGGGTCGATCGGCGCGGGCCCGGCTCGTAGCGTTCTTCCCATGAGAACCCTCCGGCGCCGCCTCGCCACCGACACCCGCTACACCCTGCTCGGCCTGCCCACGGCCGTCGCCCACTTCACCGTGGTCGTGGCCGGGGTCTCGGCCGGGCTGGGCAGCGCGGTCGCGTTCGTCGGCCTGCCCATCCTGGCCGGCACCGCCCTCATGGCTAGGAACCTGGCCGACTTCGAACGGGTCGCGCTCCCCGACGTGCTCGACCGGCCCGTCGCCCGCCCCCACTACGGGACCACCCCCGCCGGCGCGGGCTGGTTCCGCCGCGTGATGAACCCGCTGACCAGCGGCCAGGCATGGCTGGACCTGCTGCACGGCATCGTCGCCTTCCCGATCGCGCTGGCCGCCGCCGTCGTCACCGCCGTGTGGTGGGCGGGCGCGATCGCCGGCCTGACCTTCCCGATCTACGGCTGGGTCCTGGCCCGCATCCCGGAGGTGGACGGCGGATGGCCGGCCCTGCTCGGGCTCGGGGACGGCGACCTGGCGTTCGTCGGCTTCAACACCCTGGTCGGCGTGCTGTTCGCGCTGACGCTGGTGCCGGTCGTGCGCGGCGCGGCGCTGATCAAGGCGAGCGTCGCCCAGGCCATGCTGACCCGCGCCCCCGCCTACCCCTCCGTCAGCGAGCCACGCTGGGCGTGAGCTCGTCCGCCACCTGCCGCGTGACCAGCCGGCCGATGAGGGCGATGAGCTTGCGCGGCCGGCGCGGCATGAGGTGGGCCATCGCGAGATTGCCGCGACCGGGGACCACGTAACCCCGGTCGCTCTCGTATGCCCGCAAGGCGGAGGCGACGACGGACTCCGGGGTGGCGATCCTGGCCCCGATGGCGGCCTTGCGGGTGCCGATCCGGTCGAAGAAGGCCGTCTCGACCGGGCCGGGCGTGACGGCGAGGACCTTCACCCCGCGGCCGCGCAGCTCGCTCCACAGGGCCAGGCTGAAGTTGAGGACGAACGTCTTGGACGCGCCGTACGTCGCGAAGTACGGGGTGATGTTGAAGCCGGCCGTGGAGCCCACGTTGATCACCCCGCCCGCGACCCGGTCGAGCATCCCCGGCAGGAACGCGTGCGTCAGGCCCACCAGCGCGACGACGTTGACCATGAGCTCGTCGTGCTCGCGCTCGGGCGCGATCCGGGCGAACTGGCCCGCCGTGCCGAAGCCGGCGTTGTTGACCAGCAGCTCGACCGTGATGCCGCGGGCGGCGCACTCCCCCGCGACCCGCGTGGCCGCGTCGGGCGCCGACAGGTCCTGGACGATCACGTCCGCGCGCACGTCGTAGCGGGCGCGCAGGCCGTCGGCGAGCGCTTCGAGGGCCGGCGCGGACCTGGCGACCAGCACCAGGTCGTGGCCCTGGGCGGCCAGCTGCCGGGCGAACTCCGCGCCGATGCCGGAGGAGGCGCCGGTCACGAGAGCGGTTCCCTTGGTTGTCATGAACTAGAAAGTATCAGATCAATCCATATCTGCGGCAATTAGTCGCAGTTAAACCCAGTAACGTCTCCTTCATGGGAAAACTGCGGTCCGACGCCGAGCGCAGCATGCGGGCGATCATGGCGGCGGCGGAAGACGTGCTGAGCGCCAGCCCGGTGGCCACGATGGAGCAGATAGCCGAGGCGGCCGGCGTGGCCAGGGCCACCATCCACCGCAGGTTCGCCAGCCGGGAGGCGCTGATCGAGGCCATGGAGGTGGCCGCGTGGCGGGAGATCCTGGAGGCGGTGCTCGCCGCCCGCCCGCACACCGCGCCCCCGCTCGTCACGCTGCACCAGGCCACCGCCAACATCCTGCAGATCAAGCCCTGCTGGCGCTTCACCCTGGCCCGGCCGGTGCCCCTCAGCCAGGAGGCCCAGGCCGTGCAGGCGGAGGTGATGGGGCTGTGCGAGGCCGTCCTGGGCAAGCTGCTGGGCCCGGGCGCCGACATCGCCTGGGCCAGGCAGGTCTACCTCGCGCTGCTGGGGGAGGCCGCGCACGGCACTCCCCCAGCATCGGGCCCAGCTTCGGGCCCAGAGTCCAGCCCGGCGTCAGGCAGGGATCCTGACGCGCTCGCCACGAGGGTGATCGACACCCTCATGCACGGCGTTCAGCGCACGGCGTAGGCGCGGATCACCTCCTGCGTGAGCGTGTTGCCGTTGACGTCGGAGGCGTTCAGGCGCAGCGAGACGAACCCGGACGGCGCGCGGTCGAGCGTCGTCTCGTAGGCCCGCTTTCCCTTGTCACGCAGGCGGGCGGGCTTCCAGGTGGCGCCGTCGTCGTACGACACCTCCAGCGCGACGTCCTTGATCGCGCTCTGCTCCGCCCCCTCCTGGTGGCGCAGCGACAGGCCCAGCCTGCGGGACGTGGCCTGGTTCTTCAGGTCCACGGGCGCGTCGAAGGCGGCCAGCAGCAGCGGCACCACGGTCGTCTCCGCGGCCCGCTCCGAGGTGAACGTCCACACGCCACGGGTGCGGGTGGACAGCTTCGCCCAGTCCGACTCGTTCGTCAGGTCGTACTCGATCCGGTACGTGCCCTTCTCCGCCGGCAGCGTGCCCGACCCGGCGGGCAGGTAGTCCGTCTGCCACAGCAGCGTGTCGCCCTGGTAGAGCCGGAAGTCGGTCTTCATGCCGCGCTCGAACAGGCTGGTGTAGGCCTCGCCGTAGTTGCCCTGCGCGTCCACGAAGCCCTGCATCGAGATCCGGAGCTTGTCACCCTCCCGGCGTACCGGGTTGCGCGGGTTGGTGCCCGGCAGCAGCGGCTGCTTGAACACGCTGCGGGCGGCCCGCTCCCCCGCCTCGTACGGCCGGAACTCCGGCGACGACACCCCCACGCGCACCGTGTCCGGGTGCGGCCACAGGTTGTTGTACGGTCGCTCCGGCGTGCTCGCCGACGTGCTCCACCGCAGCTCGGGGTCGGGGGTGACGTAGTCGGTCCGGGTGCGCGGCGTCCTGGCCATCGGGTGGTTGGTCGAGATCGACAGGGTGTCCCATGGCTCGAAGACGTAGCGGGCCTCGTTGACGGTCACGTCGTCGGCCAGCTGGCTGTGGTAGCCGGTGTCGATCCTGGCCAGCGACCTCGCGCGGACCACGTAGTCGAGGGACTCGCGGACCCGGCCCTTCTCCCGCAGGTACAGGTCGTAGACGTACGGGCTGGCCACGATGCCCTTGGCCACGATCGGCACCGGCAGGCGGCGCAGCCGCTCGACCAGCTTCAGCCCCTGCTCGTGGGTCAGCCGCACGGTCGGGACCGCGAGCTTGACCCGGTTGCCGCCCGTGGTGACGTCGGCGCCGGGCCGGTCGCTGTAGACGGCCACCATCGCCGCCCCGGCCGCCGCCGCCGCGTTGGCCTGGGCGGAGACCGGCACGCCGTCGGTGCGGCGGATGACGGCGAGCCTGCCGCGCAGGTCGCGGGCCCTGATCTCCTCCGCGCTGCCCCGGCCGGCGTCCACCGCCATGAGCAGGCGGGTGCCGTCCAGGCGCGGGTACTCGGTGGCGAAGTCGCTGAACTGGACCGGGTCGACGTACTCGGGCTCCAGCTCCAGGCCGAGGGTGGAGAAGGCGATCTCGGGGGCCTTCAGCCGCCAGCGGGTGGCGACCACGAACGTGCCCTTGGTGACCTTCCTCGTCGGCTGGACGAACAGGCGCTCCTCGATCTGCCCGCCGGGCGAGATGGTGGTGCCGCCGCGCAGCGCCGTGCCCTGCTCGCCGGCGCGGTACCACATGAGGGCGGCGGCCGCCCCCGTGTTCCGCTTGGTCCTGTGGTCGGGCGTCTCGACCTCGACCTCCACGGCTTCGCGGGCGTCCAGGACGACCTCGGTGTTCTCGGTGATCTCCATCTCCGGGTCGCCGAGCAGGCTCTCGTTGAGCGGCTTGCCGCTCTCGGTGCTGGACTGCGTGGCGGGCATGGTGAAGATGTGGCCGAGCACGGAGTAGGTGCCGGGCTTGACGAGCAGGCAGGTTCCGGAGCCGTACTTGGCGTCCGTGCAGGGCTGGGCCGGGTCGCCGGGGAGCACGCGGCCGACCAGGGTGCCCTCGTCCAGGTTCAGCACGGTGAAGCCGCCGCGGCCGGTGCGGCCGTCCCTGGCGATGCCGCGTACGCGCAGCTCGACCCGCTTCTCCTCGACGCTCGCCGTCAGCAGCGTGCGCGTGCCCGCCGCCGTCAGCTCCTGGCGCAGCGCTCCCGCCCGGGCCGCCTTGAGCGTGACCTTCGCCTCGGCGGTGCCGCCGGCGGGCACGGTGAGCCTGGCAGGCTCGACGGTGAACGCGTCGCCGCCGGACAGCTCCAGCTCGGCGGGCGCCTGGCCGGGGTTGCGGTAGCCGACGGTGAGCGTCTTCTCCTCTCCGAGGGTGAGCTTGCCGAAGTTGAGCGAGCCGGCCGAGGCCACGACCGGGCTCTTGAGCGCGGCGGCCACGTCGATCCGGCCGGTGCCCTGCGCGTCCACGGGGATGTCCTGACCGGGCCTGGCCGTGGTCATGAGCAGGGACTTCAGCTCGGAGCCGGTCAGCCCCGGGCGGGCCTGGCGCAGCAGCGCCGCCGCGCCGGCGACGTGCGGGGTGGCCATGGAGGTGCCGGACATCGCGATCCGGCCCCCGCCGGTGCGCGCGGCGGAGATGTCCACGCCGGGCGCGGTGACGTCGGGCTTGACGGCCTGGTCGGTCAGGATCGGGCCCCTGCTGGAGAAGTCCGCGAGCCGGTCCTGCTTGTCCACCGCGCCGACGGTGAGCGCCTCGGGGGCGTCGCCGGGGGCGCCCACGCACGAGTCGCAGCCGTCGTTGCCCGCGGCGACCACGAACAGCGTCCCGTACTGCTCGGTGAGCCTGGACACCGCGTCGGTGAGCGGGCCGCCCGCCTCGGGGCTGCCCAGGCTCATGTTGACGACCTCGGCGCGCTTCTCGCCGGCCGCCCACTCCATGCCGTCGATGATCCAGGACAGCTGGCCGTAGCCGTCGGCGGCCAGCACGCGGCCGTTGAGCAGCTTCGCTCCGGGCGCGACGCCCTTGCCGCCCGTGCCGGCGCCAGTGCCGCCGCCCGTGCCGCTGTCCGTGCCGGCTCCGGCGATGGTGCCGGCCACGTGGGTGCCGTGGCCGTGGGGGTCGCCGGTGACGTTCTCGCCGGTGAAGTCGCGCTGGTCGGCGACCTTGCCCGCAAGCTCGGGGTGGGTGGCGTCGACGCCGGTGTCGAGGACGGCCACGGTGGTGCCGGTGCCGTCGTACCCGGCGGCCCACGCCTCGGGCGCGCCGATCTGCGGCACGCTGTCCGCCAGCACCGGCGCCACCTTGCGGTCGAGCCAGATCTTGGTCACGCCCGCCAGCGGCCCGGCCGCGCGCACCTGCGGGGACGGGGAGGCCAGCCTGGCCAGCTCCGCCCCGAACGCCGCCGCGTCCGCGGCCGCCACCGACACGCCCGCGCCGCCGATGCTCTCCAGCGTGCGGACCTGCTTGGCGGCCGGCACCGCGGCCTTGGTCGCGGTGGCGGCGTAGGTGAGGATGAGCGGGATGGCGGCGCCGTACCGCTGCTCGGCCAGCTCCGTCACGTTGAAGAGCGCGGTGTCGAGCCGGTCGGGGACCAGCGTGGCGACGTCGTCGGGGATGACCGTGACCCCGCGCTCGGACTCCAGCACCTGGAACGTCGGCACGGAGCCGTCCGCCCGGGGCACGGGGGTGACCGTCACGGCCTTGTGCTCGCCCTCCACGGCGCGGACCTGTACCCGGTCACCGGTGATCAGGGTGATCTCGCCGCTCGCCGCCCCGGCCGTGAATTCCGTGGGCGGAGCGGTGACCGCGTCCGCGCCGGGAACCGAGAGCAGCGAGGCCGCCATGACCGCCGAGGCGGCCATCACCGTCCCTCGCCTTAAGCCGCGCAGCATGGACGACCTCCAGAGAATCGGTAAGCACGAATACCGAATTCCTAGTCATCCTGAACTGCGCTGTCTATGAGATAGGCGTGGCTAGATCCTGACTTGTCGTAAACCCGCCAGCTCGGGGTTGGCGGCCCGATCAGGCCCGTCTACAGTGAGCGGACCATGGACACAGGAATGCTCGACGTCCCGGGCGCCAGGCTCTATTACGAGGTACGCGGCTCCGGTCCGGTGCTACTGGTGATCCTCGGCGGGGGCGCCGACGCCGCGATGGCCGCCCCGCTCGCCGAGGCCCTGTCCGGCCGCTACACGGTCATCACCTACGACCGGCGCGCCGCCACCCGCAGCCCGCTGACCGGGCCGCCCGGGGAGCAGCGGATCGAGGAGCACGCCGACGACGCGCTGTGCCTGCTGGAGGCGGCCGGCGCGGACCCCGGCCACGTGTTCGCCACCCACGCGGGCGCGCTGATCGCGCTCGACCTGCTGGCCCGCCGCCCGGAGCGGGTGCGGCGGCTGGTGGCGCACGAGCCGCCCGCCTTCGAGCTGCTGCCCGACGCCGAGCACTGGCGGCGGCTGACGCGCGAGGCCCTGGACCTCTACGAGCGCGAGGGCGCCGGGCCTGCCGTGCGCAGGCTCGGCAAGGAGACCGGCATGATGCCGCCCGGCACGCCCGATCCCGGCCTGCCGCAGTGGGTGCGCGACATGCTGACCAGGATGACGGCCAACAGGGAGACGAACCTCCGTTACGAGCTGCGCCCGTTCAGCGCCTACGTCCCCGACGCGGCGGCGCTGCGCGGGGCCCCGATCGACGTGGCGTACGGTGCCGACGACCGGGGCGGCGTCTTCCACCGCGCCACGCTCGCCGTGGCCGAGCTGCTCGGCAGGCAGGCCGTGGAGCTGCCCGGCGACCACGTCGGCTACCTGCGCAGCCCGGCCGAGTTCGCCCGGGCGCTGCACGACCGCCTGGCCGCCTAACCCTTCACCGAGCCGGCGAAGTTGAACGACCCGGCCAGATACTTGTTGACCGCCACGTAGAGGACCACCGCCGGGGCCGTGTAGAGGATGGAGAAGGCGGCCAGCTGGCCGTAGGCCACCTGCCCGTACTGCGAGAAGAACGTGTAGACGGTGACGGCGGCCGGCTGCTTCTCCGGGGCGTCCAGCAGCACGAACGGGGCGAAGAAGTTGCCCCACTGGCCGACGAAGACGAAGATGGCCACCACCGCGATGCCCGGCGCCATCAGGGGGCCCACCACGGCCCGCAGCGACTGCACCCAGCCGGCCCCGTCCACCCAGGCCGCCTCCTCCAGGCTCACCGGCACCCCGTCCATGAAGTTCTTCATCATCCAGATCGAGAACGGCAGCGAGCTGGCCGTCAGGAACAGCACCATCGCCGGCACCGAGCCGTAGAGGTTGAACCGGAAGAACATCGCGTAGACCGGGACGAGGATCGCCGTCACCGGCAGGCCGGTGGTGAACAGCAGCGTCAGCATGAAGTGGCGGCGGTAGCGGAGCTGGTAGCGCGAGAGCGGGTACGCGGCCAGGCCGGCCACCAGGACCGTCAGGATCGCCGTCGAGCCCGAGATGACGATCGAGTTGATCAGCGGCAGGATGATCGTCTCCCAGGTCAGCACCGCCTTGAAGTTGTCCAGGGAGAACGTGGGCGCCGGCGCGGCGGCCAGCGTGGCCTCCGGCTGCACCGAGGCGATCAGCACCCACACGAACGGGCCCAGGAAGGCCAGCGCGATGAGCAGGAGGGCGAGCGAGGCCGCACCCCTCGCGGCGAGCCTGGTCATGCGTCCTCCACCTTGATCAGCCGAAGGTAGACCAGCGAGAACAGGGCACCGATCACGAGCATGACCAGGGCGATGGCCGAGCCGTAGCCGATCTCGAAGTAGCGGAACGCCTGCTCGTACATGTAGAGCGGGGTGGTCTGGCTGGCGGTGCCCGGTCCGCCGCCCGTCAGGGCGTAGATGAGGCCGAAGCTGGCCAGCGTCTGCAGCGTGATCAGCATGAGGTTGGCCATGATCGAGCGGCGGATCAGCGGCAGCGTGATGTGCACGAGCCGGCGGACCGGGCCGGCCCCGTCCACCGCGGCCGCCTCCACCAGGTCACTGGGCACCTCCGACAGCGCGGCCGAGTACACCAGCATCGAGAAGGCCGTGCCGCGCCAGATGTTGGCCAGGATGACCGCGACCATCGGGGCCGTGTAGAGCCACTCCTGCGAGATGCCGAGCACCGCGTTCAGCGTGCCGTCCTCCGCCAGGAACGCGAACCAGCAGGCCGCCGCCACGACCTCGGGCATCACCCAGGCTCCGATGACCACGCCGTTGACCACGCTGCGGGTCACCCGGCCGCGGCCGCGCTGGAGGAGGGCGATGATCAGGCCGAGGGTGTTCTGGCCGATGACGGCCGAGCCGATGACGAAGACGAAGGTGAGCAGGAAGGAGTTGAGGAAGTTCGGGTCGCCGAAGAGCTTGACGAAGTTCGCGAAGCCCACGAACTGGGAGTTCACCGAGGCCGAGCCGGTCAGGGTCTCGTTGGTGAAGGCGATGTAGACGCTCCACAGGATGGGCCCCGCCAGGAAGAGCGCCAGCAGCACCAGCGCGGGGCCCAGGGGCAGCAGCCAGCGCAGGACCCGCCGCCGCCGTGACGGGCCGCCCGGGGGCGAGCTCGTCACGGGCGGGGACGGTGCTGTGGCGATCGTCATCGGGCCAGAACCTTGTCGGCGCCTCCGACGGCCGTGGGCAGTGCCTTGACGTAGGCCGCGGTGGCCTCCTCAGGGGTCCTGGAGCCGGTGGTGACCGCCTCCATGGCCGCCTGGACCTGGGCCGACACCTTCGGGTACGCCTCGTACGCCGGCCGGTAGCGGGTCACCGAGGCCAGGTCGGTGAAGAACTTGACGCTCGGGTTGTCGGCGGTGTATTTCGGGTCGGCCGCGACGTCCTTGCGGGGAGCCAGGTCGCCCGTGCTCACCGAGTACGTCATGGAGTTCTCCTTGTTGGTGGCCACCGTGATGAAGTCGAAGGCCTCCTGCTTGAGCTTGGTGTAGGAGCTCATCGCCATCACCCAGCCGCCCGACATGCTGATCGCCCCGGGCGGCTCGCCGTTCTGCGTCGGCATGGCCGTCCAGCCGATCTTCTCCTGCCACTGCGGCCACGGCTTGGTGCTGGTCGGCTTCCAGGCCGCCGCGGTCCACGCGCCGTCGAGCGAGATGCCGACCTTGCCCGCGGGGAACCACTCCAGGTTGACCTTGTCGGCGAGCTTGGCGTTGTGCGCGTCGGCCTGCTTGGGGCCGAGCTCCTCCCGGTAGATCGTGTTGATGAAGGTCAGGGCGTCGGTGAAGTTCTTGCCGCCGGCCACCCACTTCTTCTGCGCGTCGTCGTAGAGGGTGCCGCCGGGGGTGCCGTACAGGAGCATCTCGAAGCCCTGCATGGTCGACGCCTCGCCGTGGACCTTCGTGGAGTACATGCTGAACGGGACCGTGCCGGGCACCTTCTGCTTGATCGTCCGGGCGGCGGTCAGGACGTCGTTCCAGGTCTTCGGCTCCCACGGGACGGGGAGGCCGGCCTTGGCGAAGACGTCCTTGTGGTACCAGAGGCCGCGCGTGTCCGTGCTGATCGGCACGCCGTAGATCTTGCCGTCACCGCCCTTGGCGGCCTGCTTGACGGAGTCGGGGAACTGCGTGCTCCAGTCGGGCCACTTGGCCAGGTAGTCGTCGAGCGGGGCCAGCTTGCCCGCCGCGACGTCCGCGTTGACCTGGAACGTGTCGTGGTAGTAGAGGTCGGGCGCCGAGTCGGGAGATCGGTTGAGCAGGGCCAGCTTCGTGTAGTAGGCCTCGTTGTTGCCCTGCACCGGGGTCAGCTTGATGGTGACACCGGGGTGGGCGGCTTCGTACTGCTTCTTGGCGTCGCCGAGCATCTTCTCCAGATGCGGCCACGTCGGCTCGACCTTGTAGAGGACCTCGAGTTCCTTGGCTCCGGAGGATTCCTGCGCGGCGTCGCTGCCGCAACCGGCGGCTGTCAGCGCTGTCAACAGCAGGAGGGAACCGGCCAGGCAACGGTTCATCACGGCCTCCCCTTGTTTTCCCTGGGTTGACGCGAACGTAAATCTTTTTGATTTACTAAGTCAACACTCTGTGGTGACATTGCTCACATGCAGCAGGGCACGAACCTGCCCAAGGTCGGTAGCTACAACCGGGCCGTGGTCCTGGAGGCGATCCAGGCGTCGGACGGCATCAGCCGGGTGCAGATCGCCGCCGTGACCGGGCTCACCGCCCAGACCGTGTCCGTGATCGTGCGCAGGTTGCTGGAGGAGGGCCTGGTCGTCGAGGACGGCTCCGCGCCGTCGAGCGGCGGCAAGCCGCGCACGATCCTGCGCGTCGAGGCCCGCGCCGGATACGCGGTGGGCGTGCACTTCGACCCGCAGGAGCTCTCGTTCGTGCTGGCCGACCTGGCGGGACGGCCGGTCGCCCGGCTGCACCAGCCGGTACGCCCGGGGGCCCGGCCCGACACGGTGATCCGCCAGATGGCCACGGCCTCCCGCAGGATCCTGCGCGAGGCCGGGGTGCCGGACGCCAAGGTCCTCGGTGTGGGGCTGGCCTGCCCGGGGCCCTTCGACGGGGCAGGGGTGATGGTCTCGCCGCCCCGGCTGCCGGGGTGGGACCGGGTGCCGATCGAGGGGCTCCTGCGGGAGTACACCCGCTTCCCGGTGACCGTGGACAACGACGCCACGGCGGCCGCGATCGGGGAGCGGTGGGCCGGGATCGCCCGCTCCACGCCCAGCTTCGCCTACCTCTATCTAGGGACCGGGATCGGCGGCGGGCTCTTCCTGGACAACCAGGTCTACCGGGGCAGGTCGCTGAACGCCGCCGAGTTCGGGCACATCACGGTGGAGCCCGACGGGCCCGAGTGCTACTGCGGCAACCGGGGGTGCGTGGAGGCCGTGTGCTGCCCGAGCGCCATCGAGGCGGCCATGCGGGCGTCCGGGGCCGGGGGCCGCTCCGACCATGCCGACCATGCTGACCACGCCGCCATCTGCGCGGCGGCCGCGGCCGGGGAGCCGCGGGCGCGGCGGGTGATCGAGCGGGTGGCGGGCCGGCTGGCCGACGCCGCCGTGAGCCTGGTGAACATGCTGGACATCGACCTGCTCGTGCTCGGCGGGCCCGCGCTCAGGGAGGTCGGGGAGATCTACCGGGCGGTGATCGCGCGGGCCGTGTCGGGCCGGACGCTGGCCAGGCGGCTGCACGCGGTCCGGGTGGAGACCTCGCCGATCGCGGCCGACGCCGCGGCGATCGGTGCGGCCTCGCTGGTCTTCCACGCCACCTACGCGCCCCGCCTGGGCACGCTGCCGAGCCGCCAGATGTAACGGCTAGAGGGCCGCCTCGTCCCGGTCCGCCCGCGCCAGCAGGTCCCGCATGGCCGCCTCTGCAGCGTCCGCGTCACCGTCGCGTACGGCGTCCAGCACCGCCCGATGGGTCACGGCGAACCCGGGGCGCTCGCCGGTCGAGTGCACCAGCCGGTCCCGGGCCGACAGCGCGGCCGCGATCACCACCTCCAGGCACTCCAGCAGCTCGTTGCGCGAGGCGGCCAGCAGCACCCGGTGGAAGACCACGTCCGCCTCGGTGTGCGCCACCGGGTCGGCCGCCGTGGCCCCCATCCGCTCGAACGCCGCCTCCAGCGCCGCCACGTCCGCCTCCGTACGCCGGGCGGCCGCCAGCCGCGCCCCCGCCGGCTCCACCACGGCCCGTACCTCGGCCAGGTCGCGCAACATGTCGGAGTCACCCCGCTGCTCGAAGCGCCAGCGCAGCACGTCGGGGTCGAGCAGCGACCAGTCGCCCCGCGGCCGCACGAACGTGCCGCGCTTCGGCCGGGCGTCCACCAGCCCCTTGGCCGCCAGCGTCTTGAGCGCCTCCCTGACCACGGTATGGCTGACGTGGTAGCGGCGGCCGAGCTCGACGGGGTCGAGATGGCCGGTGGCCTCGGGATCCCCGCTCACGATCCGGCGGCCGAGATCTTCGACGACCTCACCGTGCATGCCTCGCCTTGGATAGCTCATGCGGCGTCACCCCTTCCATCCGTCTTCCGATGGTGATAAATCGTATTTTACGAAAATTCAGCCACATCGTCTGAGGATCCCCCGCCTCGACTTGGCCGCGGTGGTGATGGTGCTAATCAGCGCCTGCGGCCCTACCTCACACAGGCCGACCGGGCGGAGCAGGCGACCGGACCCATGGCGCTCTACTACCGGGACTCCCTGGAACAACGCCCAGGACGACCTCTGGCACGCCGAGCCGACCAGCCCGGACGCCCCCGAGTCGCTGGGCAGGTGGCGGGCCGCTGCGCGGCTGCGACCACGCCATCCTGGCCCCGTTCCCGGTCCTGCTCTCGGCGTTTTTTGTGGCGCCGATCGGCTAAGCGCTGGTGCAGAGCCTCACCCGGGTGGAGCGCTCCGGGCTGCTCGGCCCGCACGGGACCCTGTGGTTCGCGGGCCCGCGGCTGTTCCGCCGGCCGATCCTGCGGACGCTGACCGTGGTGGGCGCGCCGGTGTCGGTGATCCCGCTGATCGTGCGGTCCGGCGCGCCGCAGCGGTTCTGGCGCGCCGGACTCACGGAGGGAAGCGTGCGCGAGTAGCCCCGGAGGGTGATCAGGCGCGCTTCATCCGCAGCGTGACCAGCTCGAACGGCCGCAGCGTCACGGGGATGCCGTCGCCCGGGCGCTGCGGCTCGCCCGTGGGCCGCTCCAGCAGGTCGGTGGTGACGACCTCCGCCACGGGGAAGCCGGCCCGCAGGGTGGCCCGGGCCCGGCCGCCCCTGGACTCGTAGCACCGTACGATCACGTCGCCGCTCCTGTCGTCGGCCAGCTTGACCGCGCTCACCACCACGGCGTCGTCGTCCACCGCGACCAGCGGCTCGACCACCTCGGCGGCGCCGGACCCGGCGCGCACGGGCTGGTTGACGAAGTAGCCCTCGCGGACCGCGTCGCCGATGGACGCGTTCGGCACCAGCCCGTGCCGGAAGCGGTGCACGCCCTGGTCGGTCTCGGGGTCGGGGAAGCGCGGGGCGCGCAGCAGCGAGGCGCGCAGCGTCGTGGTCGTGCCGGTCCCGTCCACGTCGCGGGTGACGTCGTGGCCGTAGGTGGAGTCGGTCACCAGCGCCACTCCCCAGCCCGGCTCCTCCACGTGCACGAAGCGGTGGTTGCACGCCTCGAACTTGGCCGCCTCCCAGCTCGTGTTGGTGTGCGTGGGGCGGAAGACGTGGCCGTACTGGCTCTCGGAGGCGTACCGGTCGGCGCGTACGTCGAGCGGGAAGGCCAGCTTGAGGATCTTCTCCGTCTCGTGCCAGTCCACCTCCGTCTCGATGTCCAGCCGTCCCTCGTCGAGGCTGATCCACTGGGTCACCGTCGAGGACCCGAACGAGCGCCTGATCTCCACGCGCCCCCCGTCGCCGGTCACCCGGTCGGCCTCGGTGAGGTCGGTGACCGTGTTGCGGTAGAAGGCGTCCACGTCCCAGGCGTCCCACTTGTTGGGGAAGTCGGGGTGGAGCTGCAGCAGGTTGGCCGCCCGGCCCGGCGCGACCGCCTCCCTGCCCGTCTCCAGGTCCCGGAGCGAGACGACCAGCCCGCGGGCGTCGATCTCCGCCCTGAGCAGCGGGCCCTCCAGCACGTAGCCGCCGCCCGCCCGCTCCGTGCAGGTCGCCGGCCGCACGCGGGCGGACGCGGCGCCACCGGCCGGGACGCCGAGGCGCGCATGCGGCGAACCGTTGAAGCACAGGCCGGTGGCCTGGCCCGCCGCCAGCGCGTCCTGGGCGTCGCCGATGATCGCGTTCAGCTCCTCCGCCACCAGCTCGTACGTCCTGCGCGCCTCCCGGTGCACCCACGCGATCGACGAGCCGGGCAGGATGTCGTGGAACTGGTGCAGCAGCACCGTCTTCCAGATCCGGTCCAGCCGCTCGTACGGATAGTCCACGCCCGCGCGCACCGCCGCCGTCGCCGACCACAGCTCGGCCTCCCGCAGCAACGCCTCGCTGCGCCGGTTTCCCTGCTTGGTCTTGGCCTGGCTGGTCAGCGTGCCCCGGTGCAGCTCCAGGTAGAGCTCGCCCACCCACACCGGCGGGTGCGGGTATTCGGCCTCGGCCTTGGCGAAGAACTCGGCCGGCGTCTCCCACGCGACCTTGGGTGAGCCCTCCAGGTCGCGGACCCGGGCCGCCTTGGCCACCATCTCCCGCGTCGTGCCGCCGCCCCCGTCGCCCCACCCCGTCGGGGCCAGCGAGTGTCGCGCCACGCCCTTGTCCTTGAAGTTGCGTGCCGCGTGCGCCAGCTCGCGCCCCCGCATCGAGCAGTTGTAGGTGTCCACCGGCGGGAAGTGCGTGAAGATCCGCGTGCCGTCGATGCCCTCCCACAGGAACGTGTGGTGCGGGAACCTGTTGGTCTGGCTCCACGAGATCTTCTGCGTGAGCAGCCGCTTCGCCCCGGCGGCCTTGATGATCTGCGGCAGCCCGGCCGCGAAGCCGAACGTGTCCGGCAGCCACACCTCCTCGTTGTCCACGCCGAACTCGTCGATGAAGAACCTCTTGCCGTGCACGAACTGCCGGGCCATGGCCTCCGAGCCGGGCATGTTCGTGTCGGACTCCACCCACATGCCGCCCGCGGGCACGAACCTGCCGGCCGCCACCGCCTTGGTCACCTTCGCCCACACCTCGGGCCGGTGCTCCTTGACCCACGCCCACTGCTGGGCCTGCGACATCGCGAACACGAAGTCCGGCTCGTCCTCCAGCAGCGCGGTCATGTTCGAGGTGGTGCGGGCCACCTTGCGCACGGTCTCGCGCAGCGGCCACAACCAGGCCGAGTCGATGTGCGCGTGCCCGACCGCGCTGATCCGGTGCGCCGAGGGCACGGCCGGGGACGACAGCACCCCAGTCAGCTCGGCCCGGGCGGCCGCCGCCGTGCCGCCCACGTCCTGGAGGTCGACCGCGTCCAGCGCCCGCTCCAGGGCCCGCAGCAGCTCCCAGCGGCGGGCGCCGTCCACGGGCAGCTCCAGCATCAGCTCGCCGAGCACCTCCAGGTCCATCACCAGCTCCCACACCGTCTGGTCGAAGACGGCCAGGTCCACGCGGGCCAGCCGGTACAGCGGGTCGGTGCCGGCCGTCTCCTTGTCGCCCATCCGGGTCGGCAGGAAGGGGTGATAGTCGAGGATGACCGGGTTGGAGGCGGCCTCGACGTGCAGCCGCACCCGCTCGCCGCCCTCCGCGGGGGAGCCCACGCGGACCCACTGGTTGCGCGGGTTGAGGCCCTTCACCGGCGTGCCGTCGGGCCGGTAGACCAGGCCCTCGCACTGGAAGCCCGGCATGTTCTCGTCGAAGCCGAGGTCCAGGATCGCCTCGACGATCCGGCCGCTCCACTCCATGGGGACGGTGCCGGTGACGGTGAACCAGCTGGTGCCCCACGGCGCGCCCCACGCCTGGCCCACCGCGATCGGCCCGGGCTCCGCGGCCAGGCCCTCCGCCACCGGCACGGGCTCGCCGGGCGCGTGCCAGACGGCCACCTCCAGCGGAACGGACTCGGGGTAGATCGCCGGGCGGATCCGCTCGTCCAGGACGCGCTTCAGGCGGGCTTCGACCAGGTCGCGGTCGTCATGCATCAGGTGAGCTCCTCAGCAGATGGTGATTTATCAGCCTTTGATGGCGCCTTCCTCCACGCCCTTGAAGAAGAAGCGCTGGAGCGCGGCGAACACGATCACGATCGGCAGGAACGAGATCATCGTCCCGGCCGCGATCAGCCGCGGGTTCGCGCTGAAGGTGCCGTTGAGGTACTGCAGTCCGACGGTGAGCGTGTAGTTGTCGGGATCGGTCAGGACGATCAGCGGCCAGAGGAAGTCGTCCCAGGCACCGATGAAGGCGAAGATCGTGACCACGCTGAGCATGCCGCGCACGTTCGGCAGGCCGATGTGCCGCAGCCGCTGCCACGTCGTCGCCCCGTCGATGATCGCGGCTTCGTCCATCTCCGGAGGAATCGCCTGGAACGCGGTACGCATCAACAGCACGTTAAGCATCCCGATGGCCCCCGGCAACGCCACGCCCAGCAGCGTGTCGGCCAGGCCCAGCGAGCGGACCGTGACGTACTGGGAGACGATCGTCACCTCGCCGGGCAGCACCAGCGTCGCCAGGAACAGCCCGAGGAGCAGTTTCGCGCCCCTGAAGCGGAGCTTGGCCAGGGCGAACCCGGCGGCCGTGGCGCCCGCCGCGTTGCCCGCGACCACGATGGCGGCCACGATCAGCGAGTTGACGGCGTACGACCAGACGGGGATGGTCTCGGCGACCTCGGCGTAGTTCGACAGCGTCGGCCGGCTGGGCAGAAGGCCCGGCGTGCCGGTGTAGATGTCCTCCTGGAGGCTCTTGAGCGAGGTGGACAGCTGCCACAGGAACGGCGAGACGGTGACGGCCAGCACGAGCAGGAGCAGGACGTACCTCAGGGCCCGCTCGCGCGCGGTGACTCTGTTGATGTCAGGCCGCCTTCCTGTTGAGCCGCAGCAGCGCGAGCATCGGGCCGATCGTGACGGCCAGCAGCACCAGGCTGAGCGCGGAGGCGTAGCCGAGGTGACCGGTGAAGCCGCGGCTGTAGAGCTGGATGAGCATCACCAGCGACATGTCCCGGCCGCCGGGGCCGCCGGTGCCGTTCGAGAGCACGTACAGCTCCGAGAACACGCGCAGCGCCGAGACCGACACCAGCACCGAGACCAGCAGCATCGTGTTGCGCACGCCGGGCACGGTGACGCTCAGGAAGCGGCGCACCGGGCCCGCGCCGTCCACGGCGGCGGCCTCGTGCAGCTCGCGCCGGACGTTCCCGAGCGCCGACAGATAGATGATCATGTAGTAGCCGAGGCCCTTCCAGACGGTCAGGCTGATCGCGCTGAACAGCAGCAGCCACCGGTCGGTCAGGAACGGCACCGGCCCGCTCACCCAGCCCAGCCACTGCGCGAAGCCGTTCACCAGCCCCCGGTCGTCCAGCAGCCAGCCCCAGATCAGCGCCACCACCACGGCCGAGGCCACCACCGGCGTGTAGAAGGCGGTGCGGAAGAACGTGATGCCGGGCAGCTTCTTCTCCACCAGGATCGCGATCAGCAGCGGCAGCACCGTCAGCAGCGGCAGGCAGACCAGCATGAACACGATGCTGTTGACCAGCGCGTCCACGAGCTGGTCGTCGTCCAGCACGCGCCGGAAGTTGGCCAGGCCGGTGAAGTGGCCGCCGCCGAGCGGCTTGGCGTCGGTGAACGCCAGCACCACCGTGTTGATCGACGGCCACACCGAGAACATGAACAGCCAGACCGCGGCGGGCGCCACCAGCACCCACGGCGTGAACCAGCGATGGTGGCGCATCAGTTCTTCAGCAGCTCGTCGCACTTGGCCACGGCGGCGTCCAGCGCCTCCTTCGAGGTGACGTCACCGCTGATGGCCAGCGCGAACTGCTGCCTGACGAGCTTCTTCATCGCCTCGGTGACCTGGACCGGCTCCAGCACCTTCGCCCTGGCCAGCGACTCGAACGCGATCACCTTGGCGTCGCCGGAGCTGGTCCCGTCGCTCTTGCTGAAGAACGGGTCGTTCGCCGAGGACTTCGTGCTGGGGAAGATGTTGACCAGGTGGGCGAAGGCGGCCTGGTTCTCCGCGCTGGTCACCCAGCGGGCCAGGGCGAGCGCGGCGGGGGCGTTCTTCGTCTGCTTCGGGATCGACAGGCCCTGGACGTACAGCGGCGGGGTGCCCATCGCGGGCGACGGGACGACCTTGGGCGCGAGCGTCGGGTTGTCGGTGGCCAGGCTCGTGATGTAGTTGCCGCCGCCGGTCGTCCAGGCGACCGTGCCCTCGTTGAACAGCTTGGCGTTGCCCGCGTAGGTGTCGGTGAGCACGTCGCGGGGCAGCAGGCCCTCCTTGAACGCGTCCCGGTACCGGTCGAGCAGGGCGACCGCCTCCGGGGTGTTGAAGGTGAACCGGGCGCCGTCGGGGGACATGATGGGCACGCCCGCGTTGGTCAGGTCGCCCAGCTCGGGGCGGCGGCTCATCAGGTAGACCTTGCCGCCGGACTTCTCCTTCATGGTCCTGGCCTGGGTGATGAGCTCGTCCAGGGTGGCCGGGGGCTTGTCCGGGTCGAGGCCGTGCTTGGTGAGCAGCTCGGTGTTCCAGTAGTTGACGTCGGTGTTGAGATACCAGGGGTAGCCGTGGGTGCCCTGGACGCCGGGGTAGGCGTAGGCGGCGAGGGCGCCGGGGACGTACTCGGTGGCCAGCGCCGGGTCGGCCTGGGCGACGTCGAGCAGGAGGCCCTGCCTGATCAGCGGCACCGCGAAGTCCGGCGGCAGGTTGACGACGTCGGGCAGCGTGCCGCCGGCCGCCTGGGTGAGGACCTTGTCCGAGTAGCCCTCGGCGGGCTGGTCGAGCCACTCGACCTCGGTGCCCGGGTACTTCTTCTCGAAGCCGTCGATGACGCCCTGCACGTACTCGGTGAACTTCGGCTTGAGCGCCCACGTCTGCAGGCTCACCTTGCCCTTCACCTGGCCGCCCGCGCTCGCGGCCGGCGGGGCCGCCCCGGGCCCCGTGGCGGAGTCCGGGCCGCCGAGCCCGCATCCCGCCATCGTGGCGACCACCACGGCCAGTCCTGCCCAGTACTTTCGCATGGCGCTCTCCTTCGGCACTAAACCGCTCTAGTTGCCGGACTATTCACCGGGCTAGACTCCGCTGTCAATAGGGGCCTCGGAGAAGGAGCACGCGTTGGGCCGACCGACGATCGCCGACATCGCGCAGCGGGTCGGGGTGTCCAAGGGCGCGGTGTCGTTCGCGCTCAACGGGCGGCCCGGCGTCAGCGAGGCGACCAGGGCCCGCATCCTCGAGGTGGCCAGGGAGATGAACTGGCGCCCGCACAGCGCCGCCCGGGCGCTCGGCGGCGCCAGGGCGGAGGCGGTCGGGCTGGTGATCGCCCGCCCGGCCAGCACGCTGGGCGTGGAGCCGTTCTTCGCCCAGCTCCTGTCGGGGCTGCAGGCCCGGCTGTCGGAGCAGCAGGTGGCGATGCACCTGCTCGTCGTGGAGGACTCCGAGGCCGAGATCGAGGTCTACCGGGAGTGGACCTCGGCCCACCGGGTGGACGGGTTCATCCTGGTCGACCCCAAGGTCCGCGACCCGCGCTTCGCCGCGCTGGAGGAGCTGGACGTGCCGGCCGTCGTGCTCGGCGGGCCCGGCGGGCACGGCTCGCTGGCCAGCGTGTGGGCCGACGACCGGGAGGCGATGCTGTCGGTCGTCGACTACCTGGCCGCGCTCGGGCACCGGCGGATCACGCACGTCGCGGGGCTGCCGGGGTTGCGGCACACGCAGCGGCGCATGCGCGCGCTGCGCGACTCCGTCAAGCGGCTCGGCCTGGTGGACGCCGTGTCCGTGCCGACCGACTTCAGCGACGCCGAGGGCGCGGCGGCGACCAGGACGCTCCTGTCCCGGGGCCGCCGGCCGACCGCGATCGTGTACGACAGCGACGTGATGGCCCTGGCCGGCCTGGGCGTGGCGATGGAGATGGGCGTGCGCGTGCCGGACGAGCTGTCCGTCGTGGCCTTCGACGACTCCGTGCTGACCCGGGTCACGCACCCGAGCATCACCTCGCTGTCGCGGGACACGTTCGCGCTCGGCGGGCAGGTGGCCGAGGTCATGCTCGAGGTGATCGCCGATCCGGCGGCCAGGCGCGACGTGAAGACCGCCACCCCCCGGCTGGTCGTCCGGGGGAGCACCGCGCCGCCGGCTCTTGGCAAGGACACTAAAGCGGTTTAGAGTCCAGCCCGTGCCCCATCCTCCCGCGCGGCCCCGCTTCGGGGCCAACCACGTCCCCTCCGCCGGCTGGTTCTACGGCTGGCTCGACGACCCCGCCGAGGCCGCCCGCCGCGACTTCGAGGACCTGGCCGGGATCGGGCTCGACCACGTGCGGATCTTCCCGGTCTGGCCCTGGATCCAGCCCAACCGCACGCTGATCAGGCGGCGCGGCGTGGCCGACCTGCTCGCCGTGATCGACGCCGCCGCCGAGTTCGGCCTGTCGGTGGCGGTGGACCTGCTGCAGGGCCACCTGTCGAGCTTCGACTTCCTGCCGTCGTGGGTGCTCACCTGGCACCGGCGTGGCGTGTTCACCGATCCGGAGGTGCGCGCGGGCCTGGTCACGTACGTGGACACGCTCACCCGCGCCGTCGCCACCCGCGACAACGTGTTCGCGGTGACCCTGGGCAACGAGGTCAACAACCTCTACCCGGCCAGCCCCGCCACCCCCGGTGCGGCCCGGGAGTGGGCCGCCGAGCTGCTCGGCGTCGCCCGCGCCGCCGCCCCCGGCCTGCTCACCCTGCACTCCCTGTACGACGCCACCTGGTACGACCCCGAGCACCCCTTCCACCCGGCCGACAACGTCGACCTCGGCGACCTGACGACCGTGCACTCGTGGGTGTTCAACGGCGTCTCCGCCTTGGACGGCCCGCTCGGCCCCGCCACCGTCACCCACGCCGACTACCTGGTGGAGCTGGCCGCCGCCACCTCGCCCGACCCGGCGCGCCCGGTCTGGCTCCAGGAGGTCGGCGCGCCCCGGCCCGACGTGCCCGAGGCCGACGCCCCCGAGTTCGTCCGCCGCCTGCTGGACGCGGTCACCCCCAACCCGGCCCTGTGGGGCGTCACCTGGTGGTGCTCCCACGACCTCGACCGCTCGCTGGCCGACTTCCCCGAGCGCGAGTACGACCTCGGCCTGTTCACCGTGGACCACCGGATCAAGCCCGCCGCCAGGGAGCTCGCCGCCGCCGCCGGCCGCCCGCACGCCCCCGCCCGGCACCGGCCGGCGCTGGTGTGCGAGGTGGACCTCAGGTCCGAGCCGGAGCGCCGCGCCGAGGTCGCGCCCGGCAGCGCCTTCCACGCCGAATGGGTGCGGCTGCGCGAGTCCGGCCCGCTCGCCATCGTGCCCGCTGCCCGCGCCGGCGACCCCGCCCACCTCGCGGCCAGGGGGATCGACGCCGTACTCGACCGGCTGTGACCCGGCCATGACGAGGAGCTCAGATCGCCCTGCGAGCACCGTCACCTGGACTCCCTGACCCGCCGAGCCCCGGCACCTCGCCCGGAGGACCCCCGCCACGACCTGAAGCCGGCCACCGTCACGAAGCAGTGGCTTAACGGAGATAGTTGAAAGGCATACGGTTGACCCATGGCTGCGACCCCGGAAACGGTGCACTGGCGCGGCGTGCACCATCTCGCCCTGGTGACCTCGGACATGGACGCCACCGTGCGCTTCTGGCACGGCGTGCTCGACGCCCGCCTCGTCACCACCCTTGCCCTGCCCGCCTTCAAGCACTACTTCTTCGAGGTGGGCACGGGCAACACCGTCGCCTTCTTCGAGTACACCGACCAGCAACTCGACAGCTTCGCCAAGCCCGCCGGCGTGCCGTACGCGAAGGCGGCGCAGTTCGACCACCTGTCCCTGCACCTGCCTGACGAGGACGCGCTCATCCGGCTGCGCGACCGGCTCAAGGCGCACGGCTGCGAGGTGACCGACGTCATCGACCACGGCTTCCTGCGCTCGATCTACTTCAGCGACCCCAACGGCATCGCGATGGAGGCGTCCTGGTGGACGGTCGACCCGACCGGCCGGCCGGTGGACTACGCCGACGAGCGCCTGTTCGCCGACCCCGACCCCGTACCCGCCGTGCGCGAGCTGCGCGACGAGGGCCGGCTGCGCCACACGGTCGCCACCCGCCTGGTGGACGGCATCATCGAGGACCTCCGACGCGAGGGGATCACCCTGGACCCCTGATCCCCTGACTCCCCTCCACTCCGGCTGCCGCTCACCCCGCCCGGCGATGTAAAAAATTCTAGACATCACGTCAATGATTCATTACATTGACGGATGTCAAAGATTTTGTACATCGCCGATGCGCGGCGCCCTGGCGCGCCCGGCCGCCTCGCAGGGGAGAACATGACCACGTCCCACCCCACGCCCCACCACATCCGGTCGGCCGCCCTGGTGGCGGGCCTCTCGCTCCTGGCCCTGGCCGTCCTGGCGGCGCTGGCCAACTTCGGCGTCCTGGAACGCCTCGTCACGCCCGGCGACGCCGCCAGGACGGCCGCGGACATCCGCGCCGCCGAGGGCCTGTTCCGCTCCGGCGTGGCCGGCCTGCTCCTGGTCGCCGTCCTCGACGTGGTCGCGGCCTGGGCGCTCCTGGCCTTCTTCCGGCCCGCCCACGAGGGCATCGCCACCCTCGCCGCCTGGCTCAGAGCGGTGTACGCGGGCGTGTTCGCCGTCGCCATCGCCCAGCTCGCCGGAGTCCCCGGAGCCGATCCGGCTCAGGCGTCAGCGAAGATCGACACCTTCCACGACATCTGGCAGGCCGGACTCCTCCTCTTCGGCGTCCACCTGGTCCTGCTGGGCCACCTGGCCTACCGCTCGGGCTACGCGCCGCGGCTGCTGGGCGTCCTGCTGGTGATCGCGGGCCTCGGCTACCTCGTCGACAGCCTCGGCGTGATCCTCGTCCCGGGCTTCGCACCCACGGCATCCATGTTCACCTTCGTCGGCGAGGCTCTGCTCATGCTCTGGCTTCTCATAAAGGGCAGAAACATCACCATTTAGCGAAAACAACGGGATTCACGGCCCCAGACCAGAAAGCGCATGGGCGTCACGCTGCAGCTCGGCAGAGGACTTCCTGTCGATCTGACAAAAAGCTAGGGTGGACTCATGCCCGACGACCCATGGCAGCCGCCGCGCATCCTGCTCGCAGTCGACCTGGTGATCCTGACCCTGCGCGACACGCGCCTGCACGTCCTGCTCGTGGAACGCGGCATCGACCCGTTCCGAGGGGCTCTCGCCCTGCCGGGCGGCTTCCTGCGCGACGAGCACGAGGACATCGAGGCGGCGGCGCGGCGCGAGCTGTCGGAGGAGGCGGGGCTGTCCGACGTGCACCTGGAGCCCCTGGCCGTGTACGGCGAGCCGGGCCGCGACCCGCGCGGCCGCGTCGTGTCCGTCGCCTACCTGGCCATCGCCCCCCGCCTGCCGGAGCCGGTCGCCGGCACCGACGCCGCCGCCGCCTCCTGGACTTCCGTGGACGACGCCCTGAGCCCGGGCACCGAGCTGGCGTTCGACCATCGCCGCATCCTCATCGACGGGATCGAGCGCGCGCGTGCCAAGCTGGAGCACACCGCCCTGGCCACCGCGTTCTGCGCCGAGACCTTCACCATCTCGGAGCTCCAGCAGGTGTACGAGGCGGTCTGGGGCGTCCGCCTCGATCCCCGCAACTTCTACCGCAAGGTCCAGGGTGCCCGCGGCTTCATCGTCGCCGGCGGCCCGATGCGCAAGACCCCGAACGGGCGGCCCGCCCGGCTCTTCAAGGCGGGTCCGGTCCACGTCCTCAATCCCCCGATGACTCGGCCTTAGGAGGTCGATGGTCATGATCGTGATCCTCACCGCGCTGGATCTGGAGTATCAGGCCGTCCGCGGGCACCTGACCGACCCGCGCGTGCACCGCCACACCGCCGGCACCCGTTTCGAGCTCGGCCGCCTCGCCGGCGACGGGCGCCGGGTGGCCCTGGGGCTGGTCGGCAAGGGCAACCATCCTGCGGCGGTGATCACCGAGCGGGCGATCGCCGAGTTCTCGCCGTCGGCGCTGCTGTTCGTGGGGGTCGCCGGGGCCCTGTGGCCCGGCATCGGCCTGGGCGACGTGGTGGTGGCCACGCACGTGTACGCCTACCACGGCGGCACCAGCGAGGACGACGGCCTCAAAGCCCGCCCGCGCGTCTGGGAGATCGCCCACGAGACCGACCAGATCGCCCGTCACCTCTACCGCACCGAGACCTGGACCCGCCACCTGCCCGCGGGCGCGGCCGTGCCCGCGGTGCGCTTCGGCCCGATCGCGGCCGGCGAGGTCGTGCAGGACTCCTCGATCTCCGCGCACGCCCGGTGGGTGCGCCAGACCTACAACGACGCGCTCGCGATCGAGATGGAGTCGGCCGGCGTGGCGCAGGCCGCCCATCACAACAGGTCGCTGCCCATGGCCGTGGTGCGCGGCATCAGCGACCGCGCCGACGGCACCAAGACCGCGACCGACGGCCTGAGCTGGCAGCCGAGGGCGGCGGCCAACGCCGCGGCCTTCGCCGTGGCCCTCGCTCAGGAACTGGCCGTGGAGCACGAGAACCATCCGGCGAGCAAGGCGAGGCAGGCGAGAGAGGCGAAGCTCATGACCGACAGCGTGAAGAACGTCGCCCGCGACAACGCCCGGGTGGGCGTGCAGGCCGGGCACATCCACGGCGATGTCACCATCGGCCACCCGTCCCAGACCCAGGCATCCGCCCCGGCCGTCCAGCTCGCCGAGCTGCGCGACCGGCTTGCCCGGGCGCGTAAGGCTCAGGAGGTGGACGAGGAGACGTTCACCGCGGCGGAGGCGGAGATCGCCGTCGCCGCCGAGTCGCTGTCCGAGAGCACCGAGGAGGGCAGGAGCAAGGCGGTGATCGCGCTCAGGAAACTCCGCGGTCTCCTGGCGGACGTGGCGGAGCTGGCGGCGCACGTGTCGGCCGTCATCGCGGCCGTCAGGGGCGTCCTGTGAGCGATCCCCACCTCGGCCCGACCAACCTCGCCACGGACTCGGCGAACGTCGCCGTCCAGGCGGAGGCCATCCACGGGCCGGTCAACGTCTACCAGGTCGAGGCCACCCCCTCACCCGAGGTGACCTTCGCGGCGGGGCTCAATTCGCTGCGCGCCGGGATGGCTCCGGAGGCGCGCGTTCATATCGGCAACGCCGTGGTCAAGGGCAACTACGTCAACGGCCACTCCTGCTTCTACCTGCTGCTGGCCCTGCTCAGCGGACGCACCCTGCAGCAGGTGCCTCCAAAGGAGATCGCCATGCTTCGCCGCGTGCGCGGCGCCGTCAAAAGCGACGACGAATGGGCCGGCGCGATCAAGCTGGTCGACCACCTCCTGACGTCCCGTCCCACGGAGGGCGGGGCTGTCGGCCTGGAGCAGGAGCTCCAGCACTTGGCCGACGAGCAGCGCAACGACGTCCTCCAGCACTTGGAGATGTTCCTGGACAGCTCCGCCGAGGACGCCCTCTGGGCGCGCGCCTTCGACGCGGCCAGGAGGGACCGTTACGCCAATGACCGGACGCACCGGGCCTGGAAGTTCTTCCAGCCGGAGCCCGTCGGCGCACGGGTACGGCCGGCGGACCCCGTCCTCATCGGCCTCGGCACCTGGACCGGAGCTACGGCGACCACCGCGCTGGCCCTGGTGACCGTCGGCTTCATCGGCGCCACGGCATGGCAGCACACCGGGGCGGCGGCGGTGTCCGCCCTGCTGGCTCTCGCGGCGGGCTGCTACGCGAGCGTGCGCAGCGGCGCTGAGTGGCGGTGCAGGAAGGAGCGCCGCCAGGCGAAGGACCACGAGTATCAGCGCCGGCCGGCCGCCACCCCGCGCGGCGACGGTTTCGCGAGCAAGATCGACCACCAGTTCAACCATTATTTCGCGCTGTACACCCCGCACGGCGCGGACAAGGCCCGCTGGCTCTCGGAGACGGCGGGCGTCCGCCGGGCCTTGCGTGACGAGGTCGTCACCATCTACCGGGAGAGCACGGTCAACGCCGAGCAAGTCGCCTGGCTCACCAGATACCTGGTCGCCGACGTCGCGCGGCGCTGGCAGGCGGGCAAGCTGCGGGACTATCGCAAGGAGTTGCGCGTCCCGTTGTCCAGGAAGGCGATGTGCGTGCTCGCCGCGATCGCGGCAGCCGCGGCAGGCGCCTTCCTGGTCTGGAGCGGCGCGCACGTCGATCCGGTCATCGTGTCGCTGGCCGCGCTCGTCGCCATGGCCTCCGTCTGGTGCGCGGCTCGCGTCTGGCTGCGCATCGCCACGGAGCACAAGAGGCACTCCGCCGACAAGGCGGAGAAGAAGATCCTGCTGGCCGGCCGCCAGGCGGCTTTCGACCGGTGGAAGCGCAAACTCGCCGACAGACCGGACGATCTCGAGATGGCCCGCTGGCTGGAGTGCGACCGCAAGGCGCTGATGGAGCAGGCGATGAGCCTCTACCGGCTGAAGCGGCAGGACGTGCTCGCCCACGCCTTCATCGAGGCGCCCGCCACGCCCTCCTACGACAGGGCACGCATCGAGAACGGGCCATGGCGCTATTCGAAGTACAAGATCCTGCTTTTCCTGCTCACCAAGGACGGTGTGCGGCAGTACACCGTGCACCTCGACTTCCAGCAGGCCACCTTCCGCAGCCGGGCACGCACCAACTACCGCTACGACGCGTTCACCTCCGTCCAGGTGGCCCAGACCGACAACGGAGAGAACGTCTTCGAGCTGACGCTGACCAACGGCGAGCCGATCAAGGTCAAGGTGACCGATCCACCCACAGACGTCACCAAGCATGAGGACGAGACCCCGCTGGGCGCGTCGCAGAGGACCCTCGACACGGCGGGACTCGACAACGCCCTGCACGTCTTGGAGGGGGTCGCCGCGGAGGGCAAGGAGTGGATCACCTTCGAACGCCGGCGTGAGAAAGTCCCCCTCGCGGAGGTGAGCAAGGCGGTGAACGCCATCTTCGCCTGACGGACCATGACGTGGCTCGGTGACCTGCCGGCCCGCACACCAGCAGGTCACCGAGCTCCAGGCCGGCGCTAGATCCGGAAGAACAGGTTCAGGTACCGGTCGGCGATCGCCAGGTCGCCGCGCACCGTCCCCGCGTTGCTCCGCCCGAACGTCGTCAGCACCATGCTCCCCGCGTCGAACTCGATCACGGCCGGCAGCCCGTCCAGACCGCCCGGGGCGTACGTCATCCCGCCCGGCCCCACCGAGACGTGGAAGTCACCCCCGTTGACGCCGCCCACCCGGATCCCGAGCTCGAACGGCGTCAGGTCCGCCCCCTGCCGGATCGTCGACTGCCACAGCACGAACATGAACGGCACGAGCAGGTCGGCCGCCTCCCCCGAGAGCCCGTGCGCCCGGCCGGTGCCCTGGCGGATGTCCCACGAGTGCACGGCGTAGTCCATGAGCTGCCCGGCCGCGTAGAAGTACGCGGGCAGCGGCCCCATGTAGAAGTGCGGGACGGTCAGCCCGTCCCATTCGTCCTCGCCGAGGTCGCGCAGGATCGCCTGCATCCGGGCGAAGTCCGTCCTGAGCCGGTCGAGCAGCTCCTTCTGCGGGATCCCGCGCAGCGCCACGGCCTGCTCGTTGACCCGGGTCCCCATCCCGGTCAGCCCGTACGCCGTGCCGAGATCGCCCCCGCCCCGGGCGGCGTCGAAGGCCGCGAAGTACCCCTCCGTCGTGTCCACGATGTGCGCGACCACGTCACGCGTCGTCCAGCCCGTGCAGGCGGTCGGAGCCTCCCAGGCCTCCTCGGGCTCGGCCAGCGCGAACAGCCGCTCGGCCTCGTCCTGGACGACCCGCAGGATGGTTTCCTTCCCCGCGTACGAGGTGGCATCCCATTCATTCATGCCGTTCACCTCCTACGGCGAACGACAGACCTCAACGGTTTAAAAGTCAATATTCCCATTGGAGAGAATCCCCTGGGACGGGACCGGGTGCCGGGCGGGCAGGCGGGCAGGTCCCAGGGGATCCCCGCTCATGCGCAGGTGTAGCCGGAGGGCGTCTGCGTGTTGCCGCTCGGGCGGCTGACCTGGAACCCGAAGCTGGTGCTGGCGTTCGGCGCCAGGTTGCCGTTGTAACCGGCGCTCCTGGCGGTCACGGTCTGACCGCTGACGGTCAGGGTGGCGTTCCACGACCCGGCCAGGGTGTGGCCGGCGGGGAGGGTGAAGGTGACGGTCCAGCCGGTGATGGCCGACGTGCCGGTGTTGGTGACGGTCACGGGCTGGACGACGTAGCCGTTGTTCCACTGGGTCTGCACGGTGCCCGCCGCGGTGCAGCCGCCACCGCCGCCGGGACCCTCAGTGGTCGTGAACGTGGCCAGTGGCGAGTTGGCCGACAGGTTCCCGGCCCCGTCGCGCGCCCGCACGTACACCTGGTACTGGGTGTTCGGGGTCAGCCCCGTCAGCGTGATCGAGTTGGTCGTGCTCTGGCCGAGCTGCGTGTCCGTCGTCCCCTGCTCGCGGTAGACGTTGTACCCGGCCAGCCCGCTGCCGCCGGAGTCGGTCGAGGCGGTCCAGGTCAGCGTGGCGGAGTTGGAGGTGACGTTGCCGGAGGTCGGCGTGCCGGGCGTGGTCGGCGGGGTGGGGTCGGTGGGGGTGCCGCCCGCGAGCGCGTCGTGCACGGCGGTGTACGCGGGCTTCTGCTGGTAGCTCTCGTTGTAGATCAGCGCGGCGCCCTCACCGGGGAAGGTGTCCGGCACCCAGGAGTACTTGTCGGTGAAGCCCCAGATCGTCACCCCGGCGCAGGCGGTGACGGCGTTGCAGGCGTTGATGACGTTGCGGTAGTAGGTGGCCTGGGTGGCGTCCTTGGTGGCGTTCCTGGGCGTCTGCATGCGCACGTCGAGCTCGGTGATCCGCACCTGGACGCCGAGGTCGGCGAAGCGCTGGAGGTTCTGCTGCAGGTCGTTCGGGAAGCCGTACTGGATGGACAGGTGGCCCTGGAAGCCCACGCAGTCCACCGGCACGCCCTGCTGGCGCAGCGACGAGACCAGGTTGTACATCGCGGTGCTCTTGGCGTTGATGCCCTCGACGTTGTAGTCGTTGATGCACAGCCGGGCGTTGGAGTCGGCGGCGCGGGCGGCGCGGAAGGCGTCGGCGATGAAGCTCTGGCCCAGCGTGTTGTACCAGAACGACGAGCGCATGCCGCCGTTCTCGTCGAACACCTCGTTCACGACGTCCCACGAGACCACGGCCGGGTTGTTCGCGTAGCGGCCGACGACCTGGCTGATGTGGTTCTGCATGGCCGTGCGCATCGCGGTGGCGCTGAGGCTCTGCACCCAGCCCGGCGTCTGACTGTGCCACACCAGCGTGTGGCCGTGGACCTGCTGGTCGTTCTGGGTGGCGAAGTTGACGATGGCGTCGGCGCCGGAGAAGTTGAACTGGCCCTGGCTGGGCTGGGTGGACTCCCACTTCATCGCGTTCTCGGCGGTCACCTGGCTGAACTCGGTGGCCGCGATGTTGCGGTAGGAGGTCTCATTGGACAGCGGGCTGGTGGCGAGCGCCGCACCGATGAACTTGCCCCGCGCGGCGGCGTGCGTGCGCAGGGACGCGGACGCTTCTGCCGAGACGGCGGGCAGGAGGAAGGTTGCGAGCATCCCCACCAACGTGAGGGCTCTGAGGAGCGAGGACGAATGCACGGACATCTACCTCCGGAGGCAGGCACTCGATTCCGAAAGTTTTCGGCCCCGATAGGACCGCATCGCAGACGGTATTGACATGCTCGTGCACGGTCAATGGCGGCCTCACAACAGTGCTAAAGCAGCAGTTGGAAGGCAGAAACTATCGGCAAGTAGATGAAACTTTCACGGACAACCCACCTGCACGCGGGTCTCTAGCGCGACGTACCTACCGGTCGGTACTGTGATTTATCCGGAATAATCGTCCACTGCGGGAGTTCTGCGCATGTCTCTTTCGCACGCCCAGGTCCAGGCCCAGCTCACCGGCCCCGGCCAGTTGTTCGAGATAGAGGAGATCGGCGACACCGGCGTACGAACATGGAAGCACGCACCCGCCCACTTCCGTGCCCTGCTGGAGACCAGCTGGTTCCACGGCGACCAGGTCTTCCTGGTGTACGAGGACGAGCACATCACGTTCAAGGACCACTTCGCCCGCGCCGCCACCCTCGCCAACCGCCTGGTCGACGAGTACGGCGTGACCAAGGGCGACCGCGTGGCCATCGCCATGCGCAACTACCCGGAATGGGTCGTCTCCTTCTCGGCGGTGCTGGCGGCCGGGGCTATCGCCGTACCGCTGAACGCCTGGTGGACGGAGGCCGAGCTGGCCTACGGCGTGCGCGACTCCGGCGCCAAGGTGCTGATCGCGGACGGTGAGCGCGCGGTCAGGCTGGCCTCGACGGGCGTGCCCATGATCGTCACCAGGGGCGAGGCCCCGGCCGGGGCGCGCGCGTTCGACGAGGTGATGGGCGAGATCCCGGCCGACCCGAAGCTCCCCCAGGTCGAGCTGTCCCCCGAGGACCCGGCCACGATCTTCTACACCTCGGGCACGACCGGCAACCCCAAGGGCGCCCTGGGCAGCCACCGCAACCTCGGCCAGTCCCCCATGACGGTCGCGTACGGACTCATGCGCGCGACCGCCATGGCCGGCAAGGACCTCTCGGCGGCGGCCGGGACCCGCCGCATCACGCTCCTGACCGTCCCGCTCTTCCACGTCACCGGCTGCTTCTCGGCCATGACGACCACGATGTTCAGCGGCGGCGGCCTGGTGCTGATGTACAAGTGGGACCCCGAGCAGGCCCTGCGGCTGATCGAGCGGGAGCGGGTCAGCGCGATGATCGGCGTGCCGACCAACGCCTGGCAGCTCATGTCCCACCCCGACTTCGGCAAGTACGACCTGTCGTCCCTGACCACCCTCGGCTACGGCGGCGCCCCGGCCCCGCCCAAGCTGCTGGAGCGCATCACCGAGAACCTCCCCAACCGCGCCCCCTCCAACGGCTACGGCATGACCGAGACGACCGCCCTGGCGATCGGCAACGGCGGCGCCGACTACCAGGCCAAGCCCGACAGCATCGGCGTGCCCTCGGCCGTGGTCGACGTGCGCGTGGTGGACCCCATGGGCACCGAGCTGCCGCCCGGCGAGGTCGGCGAGCTGTGCGTACGCGGCCCGAACGTCATCCTCGGCTACTGGAACAAGCCGGAGGCCACCGCGCAGACGTTCGTCGGCGGCTGGCTGCACACGGGCGACCTGGCCAAGATCGACGAAGAGGGCTTCGTCTACATCGTGGACCGGGCCAAGGACATGGTCATCCGGGGTGGCGAGAACGTCTACTGCGCCGAGGTGGAGGCCGCGCTGTTCGAGCACCCGGCGGTCGACGACGCCGCGGTGATCGGCGTGCCGCACGACGAGCTGGGCGAGGAGGTCGGGGCGGTCATCCGCCTGGCCCCCGGCCAGTCGGTCACCACCGAGGAGCTGCAGGCGTTCCTGGCGGACCGGATCGCCAAGTTCAAGATCCCGGTGCACGTCTGGTTCCGGGATGGCGAGCTGCCCCGCAACCCCGGCGGCAAGATCCTCAAGACGCACCTGCGCCGGGAGATCCTGGGCACCTGACGTGCTCCTCCCCCTCGGCCTGACATGCTCATCCCGCTCGCCGCCGCCGTGCCCGTCACCGGCGGCGGCCAGCCGGTCCGGCAGCCCGTCCGGCGGCCGTCACGCACGAAGAGCCGGCGACGCTCACCATGTGACGCCCTTCACAAAGCCCGCGTTCCCCCTGGTGGCAACGGGAATCGCGACCCCTCATTACCTGGCGCGTAATCGCGGCCCCTACCCCCGGCCTGACATCTTTCAGGTGTTCGCACCGAGGCCGACCAAGGAGCCCGAGATGACCGCCCTGACCGTTACCACCGACCGGACGAAGTTCCTGCGCCTCTCGCTGGCCGCCGACGCCGTCATAACCGGCGGCAACGGGCTGACCTACCTCGCCTTCGCCGGCCCCGTGAGCACCCTGCTCGGCCCCGACACGGGCCTGCTGCGCGGGATCGGCGTCTTCCTGCTCGTGTACGGCGCCGCGGTCGGATTCCTGGCGAGCAGACGGTAGATCAACGCCGGCGGCACCAAGGCCGTGCTCGCC
>NZ_JBQQCB010000068.1:0-58700 GCF_052246675.1 Nonomuraea sp. KM90
GCAAGGACGCAGACGAAGGGGCCGAAGGGCCTGACGAGGCCATCGCCGGTTTCTGGGCGTGGTGGCAGGAGACCAGGCCGCAACTCGACTCGATGGTGGCCGCGGGCGAGCCCGAGGGGCTGGAGGAGCGGCTCACCCCCGCGGTCGCCGCGATCGACCCCGGCCTGGCCTATGAGGTGGCCCCCGGCAAGGAGGCCGCGCACGCCCTGGTGGTGACCGCCGCGGGCGACGCCGAGCTGCGCTCGCTCGCGCACCGCTGGGCCAAGGCCGCGCCCTCGTCCGACCTGCTGTGGGAGTTCCACCCGTCCCGTCAGGCCAACCCGATGGCGATGGAGCTCACCCTCGACGTGGGCGGCTTCGAGTTCGCGCTCGACAAGTTGCAGCTCGGCCTGCGCGTGCCGCGCAACCAGCCCCGGGTCGACGTGGCCGCCTACCACCCGATCTTCGGCGAGCTCGACGAGGAGTCCAGGCTGGAGGCCACGCTGCTGGCCCTCGACTGGCTGCTGGGCGAGGACGACGTGGCCAGGTGGGTGGGCGAGATCACGGCGGTCACGTTCGAGCCGATCGACTCCGTGGCGGCGGTGCACCTGCCGGCCGTGGTCGCCGACGTGGCCTCGGGCTACACCGAGGAGGAGTGGCTGCTGCTGGAGGGTCAGACCGCCGGCGGCGCGCCGCTGGTCGCCACGGCCCGCCATCCGCTGCGGCCGGTCGACCATCCGCTGTTCGACCAGCACATCCAGATCACGCTCCCCTACGCGCACCGCGACGAGAACGGCCTGCCGGTCGGCGACTCGCTGGCCGCGCTGCGCGACTTCGAGGAGCGCCTGGCCGCCCGCCTGCTCAAGCTGCGCGACGACGCCGTGCTGGCGGCGCATCTGAGCTCCCAGGGGCATCGCGTCATCCACGTGTACGCCGACCCGACCGGTGACGCCGCGATCCACGCCAAGGAGCTGATCGTGGGCTGGGAGGAGGGCGAGCCGAGGGTCGACGTCTCCGCCGATCCCGCCTGGACCGCCGTCGCCCCCTTCCTCACCTGAGCCCGGCCTCCCGACCTGAGGCCGCTCAGCTCACTGGCCTGTCGCGGGTGAGCCGGGCCTTCTGCGGTCTGGGCTCAGCCTCCTGGCGGCCCGGGGTCAGCCGAGGCCGGCGCGGCGGGCGCGCTCGACGGCGGCCGGGAGCACCTCGATCAGGCGGTCCACGTCGTCGCGCGTCGAGGTGTGGCCCAGCGTGAACCGCAGCGACCCGCGCGCCGCCGCCGCGTCCGCGCCCATAGCCAGCAGCACGTGGGACGGCTGCGCCACGCCCGCCGAGCAGGCCGAGCCGGTCGAGCACTCCACGCCCTTGGCGTCGAGCAGCATGAGCAGCGCGTCGCCCTCGCAGCCGGGGAAGGAGAAGTGAGCGTTGCCGGGCAGCCGGTTGCCGGGGTCGCCGTTGAGCACCACGTCGGGAACGGCCTCGCGTACGCGGTGGATGAGCTCGTCGCGCAGCGACGCCAGGTGGCGGCCGAGGGTCTCCTGCTCGCGTACGGCGGTGCTGACGGCGGCGGCGAGCCCCGCGATGGCGGGCGCGTCGAGCGTGCCCGAGCGCACGTCGCGCTCCTGGCCCCCGCCGTGCTGCACGGAGACCGGCGTGAGCCCCCTGGTCAGCAGCAGCGCGCCGACCCCCATCGGGCCGCCGACCTTGTGGCCGGTCAGCGTGAGCGCGTCGGCCCCCGAGCCGCTGAACGACACCGGCAACTGCCCGATCGCCTGCACCGCGTCGGTGTGGAACGGGATGCCGTGGTCGTGCGCGATGGCGGCCAGCACGTGGATCGGCTGGATGGTGCCGACCTCGTTGTTGGCCCACATGATGCTGATCATGGCCACGTCGCCGGGGTCGCGCTCGATGGCGGCGCGCAGCGTGTCGGGGTGCACGCGGCCGTGCTCGTCCACCTCCAGCAGCTCCACCTCGGCGCCCTGGCTGTCGGCCAGCCACTGGGCCGGGTCGAGCGCGGCGTGGTGCTCCACGGAGCTGATCAGCACCCGCTTGCGTGGGCGGCGCGCCCAGTAGAGGCCCTTGATCGCCAGGTTGTCGGCCTCGGTGCCGCCCGAGGTGAACACGACCTCGCTGGGCCGAGCGCCGAGCGAGTCGGCGATCGTCTCGCGTGACTCCTCGACCACCCTGCGCACCTGACGGCCGGCCGCGTGCAGCGAGGAAGCATTGCCGACGCGTTTGAGTTGCTCCGTCATGGCCTCGATCGCTTCGGGCAGCATGGGGGTGGTCGCCGCATGATCAAGGTAGGCCGACGGTCTGGTCACGTGCTCAGGGTATCTCGTTTGCAACTGTACCGTCCGGACGGTACAGTTGATCGTATGCGAAGGGACGAGCTTTTGGACGCGGCGGAGGATCTCCTCTGCGACCTGGGCTCGGGCGCGCTCACCCTGGCCGCCGTGGCGGACCGGGCGGGCGTGAGCAAGGGCGGCCTGCTCTATCACTACGGCTCCAAAGAGGCCCTGATCAAGGGCATGGTGGAGCGGTTGATCGAAGACTTCGACGTGCTGGTGGCCGGGCAGCCGGGCGAGACCTACACCGAGCGCTACCTGGGCGCGACGCTGGCCGCCGTCCGATCCGGCCGCCTGCGACGATGGGCCGTCGTCACCGGGGCGTCGGGCAACCTCTTCCTGCTCGCACCGCTGCGCGAGGCGATGGCCCGCTGGCACCGCGAAGGGCTGAGCGAGGAGCCGGACCCGGTGGCCGCGCAGATCGTACGGCTGGCGTGTGAGGGGCTCTGGGACGTGGCGAGTCACGACCCGGAGCTCAACTCGGAGGACGACCTCCAGGCTCTGGAGCTCCGCCTCAGGGCGCTCATCTCGCCCGCCCCCGCCTGATTCCATCCCTTTTCGCCCTCCGCGCCACGCGCCGGGGGCCACTTCTGACTCCCCCCGAACCCCCCGACACCACGCCGGGCCCGCGCCGCCGCGCGCGCTGTCCTGCGTTGCCCTGTGCCGTCCGCTGCGGTCGGCGGGGGCGCCCCGGCATGCCCGGATTCAACGCGAAGAATACGAACTTGTGAGAGGTGTGGCCTTATGACCCGCGAGCTGAGGAGTGCCCGTTACGGGGCGGTCCTCACCTTTGTCCTTGCCGGCCTGATGGTGGGCACGATGACCGTGCGCATCCCGGCCCTGACCGACAAACTCGGCCTGACCGAGGCCACGGTCGGGGCGATCCTGCTGGTGTGGGGCCTGGGCGCTCTGGTGACGATGCAGTCCATGCGGCGCGTCATGGCGCGCGTGGGCAGCCGGGCGGTACTGCGGGCAGGCGGTCCACTGACGGCGCTCAGCCTCCTCGGCGTGGCCGTCGCCCCCGACCTCCCGCTGCTCCTGGTGGCCGTGGCGCTCTTCGGCATGGCCTTCGGCACCGTGGACGTCGCCATGAACGCCCAGGGTTCGGCCGTCGAGCAGGCCTACAAGCGGCCGCTGATGAACGGCATGCACGCCGGCTGGTGCGTGGGCGCCATCTCGGCGGGCGGGCTGGGCAGCCTGGCCATCGCCGCCGACCTGCCGTTCACGCTGCACGTGACGCTGATCGCGCTGGTCTCGCTGCCGGTCATGGTGCTGCTCGGCCGTACGTACCTGCCGGAGCCCCCGGCGGCGGCCACCGCGACCGCCGGGCGGCGCCGCATGCCGCCGATCGTCTACCTGCTCGGCGCGATCATGTTCTTCGCCTTCATGGTCGAGGGCACGGTCGCCGACTGGAACGGCCTGTACATGCGCGACGAGCTCGGCGCCCCCGAGGCCCTGGCGGCGCTCGGATACCCGGTGTTCGAGGCCGGCATGCTGATCGCCCGGCTCACCGGTGACCGGCTGCGGGTCAGGTTCGGGGTGCGCGGGATGCTGACCGTGTCCGGGGTGGCCACGGCCGGCTTCTTCGCGGTCGTGCTGCTGGCGCCGGCGGCGCTGGTGGCGGTGGCGGCGATGTTCTTCGTCGGGCTCGGGGTGGCGACGATCTCGCCGCTGACACTGTCGCTCGCGGGCACCGCCACCGACGCGCCGGGTCCCGCGATCGCCCAGGCGGGCGCCATGGGGTACGCGGGCCTGCTGCTCGGCCCCGTGGTGATCGGCTTCCTGTCGGACGCCACCTCCCTGCGTACGGCGCTGGGCATCGGCGTCGTCCTGGGCGTGCTGATCGCCCTGGCCGCCCGCCTGCTCCCGCGCGGCGAGCCGGCCCGGGTGAGCCCCCTCCCCGCGAGGGAGCCCGCCAAGGCCGCCGCCTGAGACCATCGCGGGATGGATCTCGAACGAAACGTACTCTTCGACGTCGAGGCGTATGAAGCGCGGGTGCGGTCCCGCCCGTGCTTCATCTGCGCGATCGTGGCCGGCGACCCCGACTACGCCCTCGAGCAGATCGTCTACGAGGACGACCGGCACCTCGCCTTCCTGGCCCGCTACCCCACGATGCCGGGGTACGTCCTGGTCAGCCCGAAGCGGCACGTCGAGCACGTCGTGCGCGACCTCGACGAGGACGACTACCACGCGATCATGGGAGTGGTCAGGAAGGTGGCATTGGCCGTAGAGGCGGTGGTGCCGTCGGAGCGCACCTACCTGCTGTCCCTCGGCAGCCGGCAGGGCAACGCCCACCTGCACTGGCACGTGGCCCCGCTCCCGCCGGGCACCCCGTACCGGAAGCAGCAGTTCCACGCGCTCATGTCCGAGAACGGCACGATCTCCTGGAGCCAGGCCCAGGCCGAGGAGCTGGCCGCCCGCCTGCGGGCGGCCCTGGCCTGAGAGTTCCCTGTGGATCGGCGCGGGCGGCGCGGCGCGACCCCACGTGGCGCCATCCCGCTCACAGAGACCTCACAGAACCCCTCAGAACGCCTCCAACGAGCCACCCCACGCTGGACCCATGATCCAGCTCAACGGACTGTCCAAACGCTACGGCGAGCGGCTCGCCGTGGACGACCTCTCCTTCACGGTACGGCCGGGCCTCGTCACCGGCTTCCTCGGCCCGAACGGCGCCGGCAAGACCACGACCATGCGCATGATCCTCGGCCTCGACCTGCCCACCTCCGGCACGGTCACGATCAACGGCCGTGGCCCCCACGACCTGCCGCACCCGCTGCGCGTGATCGGCTCGATGCTGGACTCGCAGGCCGTGCACCCGCAGCGCACCGCGTACAAGCACCTGCTCTACCTCGCCCAGACCAACCGCCTCCCGGTCTCCCGCGTCGAGGCGGTGCTCGACCTGGTCGGGCTGACGGACGCGGCGGGCAGGAAGGCGGGCGGGTTCTCGCTGGGGATGAGCCAGCGGCTGGGCCTGGCCGCCGCGCTGCTGGGGGATCCGCCGGTGCTGCTGCTGGACGAGCCGGTCAACGGGCTGGACCCGGAGGGCGTCCTGTGGATCCGCACGCTCGTCCGGGAGCTGGCCGCCGAGGGGCGTACGGTGCTGCTCTCCAGCCACCTGATGAGCGAGATGGCGCTGACCGCGGACCGGCTGGTGATCATCGGGAAGGGCCGGCTCATCACCGAGGCCGAGATCGGCGAGTTCACCGGCGCCGGGGCTCCCGTCCTCGTCCGCACGCCCGAGGCCGGCTCCTTCGCCCGGCGCCTGGAGCTGTCGGGCGCCCGCGTACGGGCCGGTTCCGGCGACGAGCTGCTGGTCACCGGCATGAGCGCGCCCGACGTGGGGCGGCTGGCGGCGGCCGAGGGCGTCACGCTGCACGAGCTGACCCTGCGGCCCGCGTCCCTGGAGGAGGCGTTCATGGAGCTGACCCGCGACGCCGTGGAGTACGGAGGGGCACGATGATCGAGGCGGGCGTGCTCAGGGCGGAGTGGACGAAGTTCAGCAGCATCAGGGCCACCATGGTGCTGTCGCTGGCGATCGTCGTCGTGTCCGGGCTGTTCGGATGGCTGTTCGGCAACGCGTCGGCCGGCGACTACGCCACGGCCACGGCGCAGGAGCGGCTGGACTTCCAGCCGCTGGACATGGGCATGCGCGGGCTGTTCGTGGTCCAGCTCCTGGTCTCGGCGCTGGGGGTGCTGGTCGCCACCTCCGAGTACGGCTCCGGCACGATGCGCGCGAGCGTGGCCGCCGTGGGCCGGCGCGGTCACCTGATGGCCGCCAAGGCCGGCATGACCGTGCTGACCGCCCTGCCGGTGAGCGTGGCCGGGGTGTGGCTGATGTACACCACCGGCCAGACCGTCCTCGCGGCGAACGGCGCTCCGTACGTCATGCCGGGCGAGCCGGGCGCGCTGGTCCTGCTCCTGCTCGGGCCGGTCGTGTTCACGCTGCTGGCACTGTTCGGGCTCGCCCTGGGCTTCCTGCTGCGCGGCACGGCCTCCGCCGTGAACGTCAGCACGGCCTTCCTCCTGATCCCCGTCCTGGCCTCGAGCGCGCCCGGCGGCCTGCGGGAGTTCATGCACACCTACTGGCCGAACACGGCCGCCTTCCAGGCCGTCTCAGGGACGTCCGAGCTGCCGCCCGTGGTGGCTTTCGGGGTGCTCGTCGGGTTCGTCGCGGTGCTGCTGGTCGCGGCGTTCGTCCAGTTCAAGAACCGGGACGCCTGACTACCCTGGACCTCGGGAGGTGCCTCACGTGGCTCACATGGGCGAACGGCTGCTGGTGGTCGACGACGAGCCCACCGTCAAGGAGCTGCTGTCGGCGACGTTGCGGTTCGCGGGCTTCACCGTGAGCTCCGCCGACAACGGCACCCAGGCGCTGGAGGAGGCCCGGCGTGACCCGCCCGACCTGGTGCTGCTCGACGTCATGCTGCCCGACCTGGACGGCTTCGAGGTGCTGCGCCGCCTGCGCGGCCTGCCCAGGGCCGGCGGGCGGCCGGGGCCGGTGCCCGTACTGTTCCTGACGGCCCGCGACACCACGGCCGACAAGATCAACGGTCTCCGGCTGGGCGGCGACGACTACGTGACCAAGCCGTTCGACCTGGAGGAGCTGCTGGCCCGCATCAGGGCCATCCTGCGGCGCACGGGCGCGATCCCCGACGACCACACGCTGGTCGTGGGAGACCTGGAGGTCGATCCCGACGGCCACCAGGTGACCAGGGCGGGCCGCCCGGTGCGCCTGTCGCCGACGGAGTTCCGGCTCCTGCACCACCTGGTGCTCAACGCCGGGCGGGTGCTGCCCAAGTCGCAGATCCTGGAGACCGTGTGGCGCTACGACTTCGCCGGTGACACGAGCATCGTGGACACGTACGTGAGCTATCTGCGGCGCAAGCTGGACACCGGCGAGTCACCCCGGCTGATCCACACCGTGCACGGCGTCGGCTACCTGCTCCGCAAGCCGAAACCATGACCAGCCGCCTGCCACGACCCGGCGGCGGGTGTGCCCGGCTGCCGCGCATCGGCAGGGGGCTGTCGTTGCGCGCCCGGCTGCTGGCGATCACGGTCGCCCTGCTCGTCGCCGGCCTGGCGATGATCAGCTCGGTCCTCGTCCGGCAGCTGGAGACCCAACTCAGGGCCCGCGTGGACGCCCAGCTCAGCCCGATGGGCACGGCGCTGTCGTCGGTGCCGCCCGAGCTGGCCACCGCGCTGGCGGCCATGCTGGAGAAGCGGGCGAGCCAGGCCCCGCTCGTGCTGGGCGAGCCCGACCTCGTCACCAAGGGGTACGCGGCGTACCTGTCGCCCGGCGGCGCCGTGCTGCGCGCGTACGGCGACATGCCCGGGCCCGGCCTGCCCCGCCTCGACACCGCCACCGTCGCGGCCCGCGGCGGGCGGCCGTTCACCGTGGAGGGGGCGGACGGCGAGGAGTGGCGCGCCGTGGCGCTGCCCGCCAAGCGCACGAGCACGGAGTTCGCGCACTCCAGCGTGGTGGCGGCGGTGTCGCTGGAGGCCATGCACACGACCGTCAACCGGATGCGCGCCGCCTGCCTCGTGGCCGGATCGTTGCTGCTGGCCGTGCTGGCGCTGGTGGGCGGGTTCGCGATCAGGGCCGGTCTGGCGCCGTTGCGCCGGGTGGAGGAGACGGCGGCGGCCATCGCGGACGGCGACCTCACCCGCCGCGTGCCCGAGCCGGCCCCGCCGGGCACGGAGGTCGGGCGCCTGGCACGCTCGCTCAACAAGATGCTCGCCCAGATCGAGCAGGGGGTCGCGGCGAAGGTGGAGTCTGAGGCCCGCATGCGCCGGTTCGTCGCCGACGTCAGCCACGAGCTGCGCACCCCGCTGTTCGGCATCAAGGGCTTCTCGGAGCTGTACCGCATGGGAGGCACGGAGGCCGGGCCCGCGCTGGCCCGCATCGAGAGCGAGTCGGGCCGCCTGGCCAAGCTGGTGGACGACCTGCTCCTGCTCGCCGGCCTCGACGAGAGCGACGGCCCGGGGCTGGAGCTGACCCCGATGGACCTGCGTACCCTCGCCGCCGACGCCCGCCACGACTTCACCGCCCTCGACCCGACCCGGCCCATCGCCTTCACCGGCCCGTCCGGCGGTCCGGCGGCCACCGCCCCGGTCCTGGGCGACGAGGCCCGGCTGAGACAGGTCGTCAGCAACCTCGTCGGCAACGCCGTCACCCACACACCCGCCGGCACCCCGGTCAGGATCGGCGTGGGCACGGACGGCGGGGAGTCGGTGCTGGTCATCGAGGACGAGGGGCCGGGGTTGGGGGCGGAGGAGGCGGCGCGCGTGTTCGACCGCTTCTACCGCGCGGACGGCTCCCGTGCCCGCGCCACGGGCGGGGCTGGGCTGGGGCTGGCCATCGTCCGGTCCATCGTGGCCGCTCACGGGGGGCGCGTGGAGCTGCGCTCGTCCCCGGGTGAGGGCGCTTGCTTCCAGATCAGGCTTCCCATCACCGACCGCTGACCGACCCTCGGCTCCCGCCCAGGCTTGTCGAGGACGTCTGGGGGGCGGTGCCCCCCCAGACGTCACTGCCTGAGCTCCCCGCGCGGAGAGCGCCGAGAGCGGAGACCGTGCTCCCCGGCCGGCCTACTTGCGCTTGTCGATCTCTTCGGTGAGCTGGGGCAGGACCTGGTGGAGGTCGCCGACCACGCCGTAGTCCGCCAGCTCGAAGATCGGGGCCTCCGGGTCCTTGTTGATGGCGACGATCGTCTTGGCCGTCTGCATGCCGGCCCGGTGCTGGATGGCCCCCGAGATCCCGGCCGCGATGTACAGCTGCGGCGACACCGTCTTGCCCGTCTGGCCCACCTGGAACTGGTGCGGGTACCAGCCCGCGTCCGTGGCGGCGCGGGAGGCGCCCACGGCCGCGCCCAGGGAGTCGGCGAGGGTCTCGATGACCGAGAAGTTCTCCGCCGAACCCACGCCGCGCCCGCCGGAGACCACGATCGCGGCCTCCGTCAGCTCCGGCCGGGCGCCCTTCTCCTGCTTGACCCGCTCCACGACTCGGGTGGCCTTGGCGGCGTCGGACAGGGTGACCGAAACCTCCTCCTCGACCCCGGCGCCCGCGGCCGCCACGGGGGCGGTGGAGTTGGGGCGTACGGCGATGATGGGCGTGCCCTTGCGCACCTTGGAGTGCACGTTGACGCCGCCGCCGAAGATGGACTGGTCGGCCACGAAGCCCTCGCTCAGGCCCACGGCGTCGGTGATGACGCCGGAGTCCGTCTTGATGGCCAGGCGGCCGGCGATCTCCTTGCCCTCGGCCGTGGCCGCCACCAGGACGGCGGCCGCCGAGGCGGAGGCCACGAGCTGGGCGAGCAGCTCGGCCTTGGGGGCGACCACGTGGTCCACGATGTCGCTGGAGCCGGCGACGTAGATCTTCTCCGCGCCGTACTCGGCCAGCCGGCCCTTGGCCTCGGCCGAGATGCCGGGGCCGGCCCAGACGGCGGCGGGGGTGCCGAGGGTGCGGGCCAGGGTCAGCAGTTCGAGCGTGACCTTCTTGACCTCGCCTTCGGCCTGCTCAACGAGAACGAGAATCTCCGACATTTCCGTAAAACCCCCGTTCTCAGATGAACTTCTTGGACGCCAGGAACTCGGCGGCGCTCACGCCACCGTCGCCCTCGTCCTTGACGATCGTGCCGGCCGCCCGCGGCGGGGCCGGGGCGAAGTCGACGACCTCGGACCAGGCGGCGGCCAGGCCCACCTGCGCGGCGTCGATGGAGGCGTCGCCGATGGCCAGCGTCTCGACCGGCTTCTTCTTCGCCGCCATGATGCCCTTGAACGACGGGTAGCGGGGCTCGTTGATCTTCTCGACCACGGACACGACGGCCGGCAGCGACGCCTCGACCCGGTCGAAACCGTAGTCGGCCAGCCGCTGGACCTTGATCGAGGTGCCCTCGACCTCGACCTTGTTGGCCAGCGTGAGCTGGGGCGTGCCGAGCCGCTCGGCGAGCATGGCGGCGAGCATCCCGGTGCGCGCGTCGGTGGACTCCGAACCCAGGATGACCAGGTCGAACCCGATCTTCTTGAGCACCTGGGCCATCGCGTACGAGGTCGACAGGGCGTCGGAGCCGTGCAGCGCGTCGTCGCTGAGGTGGACGGCCTTGTCGGCGCCCATGGCCAGCGCCTTGCGGATGGTGTCGGTGGCCTTGCCGGGACCCATGGTCAGGACGGTCACCTCACCGCCATGGGCCTCCTTGAGCTTCAGCGCCTCTTCGACCGCGTATTCGTCAAGCTCGTTGACCACGCCGTCAGCGGCGTCGCGGTCGAGCGTGTTGTCATCGGACCGCAGCTTGCGCTCGGTCGCCGTGTCGGGGACCTGCTTCACGCAGACGACGATGTTCATGGCCGGTGGCCGACCTCCCGTAGTTCGCGTGCGCCCCCGCCACGCTGGCGGTGGGCGCCGAATGCATCTGTCCAGACTGCCAGGTGCCCTGCGGGCCCCCGACAGAGGGTCTGCCGTGGTTCAGCGGTTATGTTACCCGTGGGTAGCTTACGCGCAAACCGGCAGCCAGTGCGATTGGCACGGAAACCACTACCACCCTCTCTACCATACCGAACTTTATTCGGTCGTCAGCTGCGGGGGCTACGCCGACAGCAGGAAAACGACTCCCAGCACCAGTGCCGTACCCGCGAACAAGGCCAGTGTGAACGTGCTGAACAGCGCTGCCAGCCCGAAGCACAGCCCGGCCGCCCCCGCCACGCAGACCGCGTCCGTGATCAGGCGGCTGCGTTTGTACGGGCCGCGGGAGAACAGCGCCACCCCCGCGTCGGAGACCAGGGCCAGCGCGTACGCCGCCAGCAGGAACAACGACACCTCGGGCAGCGGCTCGCGGGCGGCGGCCGCCAGCAGCGACACGAACAGGCCCGAGCCGATCAGCCAGCGCCGGCGCACCTTCTCCCGGTGCCTGGCCCGCGACTCCGCCACCGAGCGCCGATGCTGCTCCTTGCCGGGCCGCCACTCCCTGGTGCTCATGTCGTCGGCCGCCGACCGCGGGCGTACGACCGGAGCGCTCAGGTGAGGCACGTGGGAGACGGGCGCGACCTCCAGCCTGGCGCAGATCTGCGCCGCCGTCGGCCGCGCGGCGGGGTCGGTGGACAGGCACTCGCGTAACAGCGGCTGCAGCCACTCCGGCGCACCCTCGAGGTCGGGCGGGTGGTGCACGACCCGGTAGGCGACCGCGGACGCGGGCCCCTGCCCGTACGGCTGCCGCCCGGTGGCCGCGTACGCCAGCGTCGCCCCGAACGAGAACACGTCGGCCTCCATGCCCACGGGCCGCCCCTCGAGCACCTCGGGAGCCAGGTAGCCGGGCGTGCCCACCACCGCGCCCGAGGCCGTGACGGACAGCGAGTCGAGCGCGCTGGCGATGCCGAAGTCGATGACGACCGGCTCGCCCTCGGTCATCATCACGTTGGCCGGCTTGAGATCGCGGTGCACCACCCCCGACTCGTGCATGGCCAGCAGCGCGTCGGCCAGGCCGGCGGCGAGCCGCCGCAGGTCGGCGACGGGCACGGGGACGGAGCTGAGCGGCCGGCCCTGCACGTAGCGGGTCACGAGGTAGGGCCTGGCGCCCTCCAGCGAGGCGTCCAGCACCTCCGCCACGTGCGGCCCGCCGACCATGCGCATGGTCTCCACCTCGCGCGCCAGCCGGGCCAGGGCCATGCCGTCGGCCGCGACGTGCGGGTGCAGCACCTTGACCGCCACCGTGCGCCCCTCGGGGTCCAGCGCCAGGTGCACCTCGCCGAATCCACCGGCCCCGAGACGGGAGAGAAGCTCGTACGGGCCGAGGTGCTCGCTCATACCTTCATCTCTCCCCCCGAGCGGCGGCGGGGACACTCAGGACCAGGGATTCAGGAACCCCAGCCCCAGACCGTCCAGCAGGCTGCCGATCAGCCCGGTGATCAGGCCGATCGTGCTCTGCCTGGCATCGCCGGCCAGATCGTTGATCACCGTCTCCGGCTCCTGCCACGGCGCCCACACCGGGTCCTGGCTCAGCGCGTACATGACCGCGAACAGCGCGGCGGTGCCCACCAGCACGACGGCGACCAGCGCCGCGCCCGGGCTGCGCAGCACCCCGGTGAACGTGCGCGTGACGGCCTTGCGCGGCGCGCCGCCGCCGGGCAGCACGAACAGTCCGGCGGCGAAGGCGCCCGCCGCGTAGGCGGCCGCCTCGTTGACGCCCGCCTGGCCCGCCCAGTAGAGGAAGCCCCAGACGCAGATCCCGAACAGCAGCGCCAGCGGCACGTGCACCAGCGTCACGAGGGCTGACTTGACCAGCGCCCACGGCGTGCCGACCACGATGAGCAGCGGATCGGCCGCGCTGCTCCCGCGCACCTGACGCCGCTTGACCATGTCACCGAAGAGGTATTCGCCGAGGCGCAGCACCAGAGCGAGCGCCACGGCCACCGCGCCCGCCATGACGGGCCTGGCCACGGTCAGCGCCACCAGCGTGACCAGCAGGAGCAGGCCGACGACCTGGCTGCCGAACAGGTATCTCTTGCGCTCGGACGGCGGACTGTACTGGGACGGCGGGGTGTAGGGCCTGACCTGGGACGGCGAGGTGGGCTGCGGTGCCGGGTAGCCGGCCACCCGCTGGTCCGGGCGCGGCATCGGCGGCCTGGCGGGCATCGGCGCGGGCACGTAGGGTGGCGGCCGCTCCTCCCTACGCGGCGGCGCGGTGCGCGCCTCGCGGCGCGGCGGCGCCGGCGGGGGCGCCGGCTTGCGGTATTCGACCGGCGGCAGCAGGTCGGAGAACGTGTCCATGGTCCGCGTGCGGTCGGCCAGCCGCTTGGTCCCCGTCGGCCCCTCGAAGGACGCCTCGTTGAACGTCGTCACCGACGGGTCGAGCGCCCTGGCCATCCGGAGCAACTCCTGGGCGCCGGGCCGGACCGACGGCTCGACCTGCAGGGCCCGGTTGAGCCAGCCGCGCAGCCACGCGGGCGCCTTGTCGAGCTGCGCCCGGCCTTCCATGATGTTGAAGCAGACCGCCTCGAACGTGCCCGTGCCGAACGGCGGCGCCCCGGTCGCGGCGAAGAACACCGTCGAGGCCAGCGCGTGCACGTCGGCCGCCTGGGTGATCTCCGAGTCGCGGATGATCTCGGGCGCCAGATAGCCCGGCGTGCCGACGAACATCCCCGTCTGCGTCAGCCTGGTGGCGTTCACCAGGTGGGCGATGCCGAAGTCGATGACCAGCGGCTCGCCGTCGACGAGCATGACGTTGGACGGCTTGAAGTCGCGGTGGATCACGTCGGCCGCGTGGATGGCCACCAGCGCCTGGCAGAGCCCCTGGGCGAGCCTGATGAGGTCGCGCGCCTCCAGCGCGCCCTCGGCCAGGACGGTGTCCTCCAGCGTGCGGCCGGGCGCGAAGCGGGTCACCACGTACGGCTGCCCGCCCACGAGCTCGGCGTCGATCACCTCGGCGACGTGCGGGCTGCGCACCCTGCGCATGGTCTCGACCTCGCGGGTGAGCCGGTCGCGCGCCTTGAGGTCGGCGGCCACGTGCGGGTGCAACACCTTGATGGCGACCTCGCGGCCCTCGCCGTCGAGACCGAGGTGGACGACCCCCATGCCACCTTCGCCGATCTTCCTGACCAGACGGTACGGGCCCAGACGTTCTGGTGCTTGGGTGCTCATCGCCACCTTCCCCGCGTCATCCCCCGGAATTCCCCCTCAGACCTTTCAGTTGCTCGACCACTGGATCGACGTTCAGCGGAGTCCATACGGCCTCCCCCTTAGGCTTGTCCCCGAACGTGCCGTAAGCGAGGATCAGCGAGAGCGCGGCACCCGCCGCGAGGATTCCCGCCATCACCATCGCCGCTGTTCTCGAGGGTACGAGCGATGAGAGCGTTCTGCGCATCTGTTTGCCGGGACCCTCCACGCCGGGGCCTGCGCAGACGGTCCAGAGCGCGATCGCGGCACCCCAGGCCAGGGCGTTGGACGGGTCCATCCGCGCCACCACGGTGAGCAGCAACGTCACCGGGAGACCGAGGATGAGCGCGTAGAGCACGAGCGCCAGCGTGATGCCGGCCGATTTGGCCAGCGCCGCCGGGTAGGCGAACACCCTCAGCACGTCGAGCGCCGCGGCACCCGCCGCCCTGCGGGCCGTGAGCTGCGGCTGGGCCAGGTCGGCCGCGCGCAGCAGGATCGCGAGCGGGACCGCGACGACCGCCACGAGCACCGGCGCCTGCACGGCCGCCACGATCATCAGGATCAGCAGCATCGCGCTCGCCACGCCGTACGCCCTGGAACGCTGCAGCACCTTGCCCGGCTGGACGCTCGGGATGTAGGGCTCGCGCTTGGTCGACAGGTCCGGCTGCGGGTATTGCTGCTGGGCCGGGATGTAAGGGGGCGGCTGCACCGGGATCGGGTTGGGCCGGCCGTAGTCGGGCAGGTCGGGACCAGCACCCGGGCGGCCGTAGTCGGGCAGGTCGGAGCCCGCGCCTGGCCGGCCGGAGTTGGGGGTCTGCTGCTGCGGCGGGTTGACCCTGCGGTAGTCGGGCGAGTCGGGGCGCACCCGCCTCGTGGGCACGTCGGCCTCGGGGTGCGGCGGGACCGCGGGGCCGTTGCCGGCCGCCGGCGGCGGGTAGCCGAACGCCTCGCGCTGGATCTGCCGCAGCTCCTCCGGCGGCACCCTGCGGGTCGGCCACGGGTCGGGCTGGTTGGGCAGCAGCGAGACGTACTGCTGGTCCTTCGGTGGTGGGGCGGGCTGCTCCTGGCTCTCCAGCAGCCGCTTGGGCGTCACCGGCGGCGTGGAGACGTCGTAGGACGGCTTGTCGGCCAGCCGCGGCGGGGTCGGCAGGGCGGCCGGCGGCGGCGCGTCGGGACGCGGCACCGTCGAGACCTCGTCGGGCGAGGAGCTCGCGCCCGCCACCGGCTTGGGCAGCAGCCTGGCGGCCCGTTCGGCCAGATCGGCGGCCTTGGGCCGCTTGGCCGGGTTGCGCTGGAAGGCCGCCTTCAGCAGCGGCTGCAGCTCCGCGGGGGCGGCGCTGATGTCGGCCTTGCCCGCGGTGATGTTGTAGAAGATCATCTCCAGCGTGCCCTTGCCGAAGGGCGGCTGGCCCGTGCCCGCGTAGAGCAGCGTGCCCGCCCACGCGTGGATGTCGACCTCGGGCCCCGCCTCCTGGCCCTCGATGATCTCGGGCGCGAGGTAGCCGGGCGTGCCGATGAACATGCCGGTCTGCGTGAGCCGCGTCGCGTCGACCGCCTGGGCGATGCCGAAGTCGATCAGGACGGGCTCGCCGTCGAGGATCAGCACGTTGCCGGGCTTGAGGTCGCGGTGGATCACGCCCACGGAGTGCACGACGGCCAGCGCGGAGGCCACGCCGTGCGCGACCCTGACCAGCGCGGGCAGGTCGAGCGGCCCGTCGTCCTTGACGATCTCGTCGAGACCGCGGCCGGGGACGTAACGCGTGACGATGTACGGGCGATGACCGGTCACGTCGGCGTCGAGCACCTCGGCGATGTATTTGCTGCGCACCCTGCGCATGGTCTCGACCTCACGCGAAAGCCGCCGCCTGGCGACCTCGTCACCGGCGACCTCTCCGCGCAGGACCTTGACCGCCACCTGCCGACCCTGCGGGTCGACAGCGAGGTGGACAACGCCCATCCCGCCTTCACCGAGCCGCCTGAGCAGCCGGTAAGGGCCTAGTCGGTCATCGTTCATGGCATGAAGCACCATACCGGCTTAATCCCCGCCCACGAGATGAACCATGAGGCCACATTCCCACTCGTACAACGTCCAGAACGGCCTCATCGGTTTCCCATCCAACGGTCTCGAATCGGCTTCAGTTTTGCCTCAACCGGTCAAGGAGAGGACCTCGGCCCTCTTCAGCCCGGCCAGCGTGGCACCGGAGACGGCGAGCTTCGACCTGCGCAGGCCACTTCCGATCACCACCCTCGGGTGCTCCGCGACGTGCGTGTCCACCAGGACCGGCCACTCCTCGGGCAGGCCGAGGGGCGTGATGCCGCCGTATTCCATGCCGGTGAGCTCGACCGCGTCGGCCATCGGCGCGAAACTGGCCTTGCGGGCGTCGAGGTGTTTGCGTATCACGCCGTTCACGTCCACTCGCATCGTCGCGAGCACCATGCACGCCGCGTAGCGCGTCTCGCCGCCCCGTTTGGCCGCCACGACGACGCAGTTGGCCGACTCGTCGAGAGTCACGCCGTACTTCTCGCAGAACGCCGCCGTGTCGGCCAGATCCGGGTCGATCTCGGCCACCTCGACGCCCTCCAGGTTCGGTACGGCACGGGCCACCGGATCGGCCAGCAGGTCGATCCGTTCGGTCGCGGGCACCCAGTGCAACGTCATCCCATCTCCTCGATCGCTTCTCCCACGAGCCTAATTGCCGTCATGGGAGCAGCGGGCGACGTCACGGAGACTGCAACACTCGCTGATGCAGCTGGGTGACGGCGCCGCGGGCGGACTCCATGGCCCCCGCCTGCCAGGCGATCAGATGGGTGAGCCAGTCGCCCGCGAAGTACACCCTCCCGGCGGGGCGTTGCAGAAGAGTGAAGGACGAATCAAAGGACGGCCAGCGCACCCATGCCCCCTGGATGTGCTCCTGGCGTTCCCAGGCGATGGAGGTGCTGGACAGGAGGTTCTGGCGGTACTTCTCGCCGTGGATCTTCTTGCCCTGGGTGAGCGCCCGGCGCCTTCTGTCCTCCGGGGTGAGGGCCGCGTACAGCTCGGCGTCGCGCTCGGTGTTGTAGTAGCCGACGAGGAGGCCGCGCTCGGAGTGGTAGCCGTGGGAGGGGTACCAGATGTGGGCGATGTCGAGGTCGGTCTCGGTGATGCCGCCGTAGATGCGGTCCTCCAGCTCCCACCAGCGGCGGCCGTACTCTAAGCCGATCTTGCCGGCGGCCGCCGGGACCGGGGTGGCCAGGGCGGCGGTGACCGGGGCGCCGAGGTTGTGCGGGATCCTGGCGAGGAGGTGGGGCGGGAGGGTGGCGATGCAGTAGTCGGCCTTGACGGTCCCGCCGGTGTAGGCGACCTCGACCCCGTCGGCCAGCGTGGTGATCTTGGTGACCTTGGCGCCGGTCGTGATCCGGTCCTGGCCGACGGCCTCCTGGAGCTTGGCGACGATCGCGTCCATGCCGCCGACGGGCTGGAACATGGGGGTGGCCTGCTCGTAGCCGAAGTCGTTGGTGATGGCGCGGCCGGTGCCGGCGGCGAGGATCTGGTGGAGGGTGCCGGGGGCGGGGACGGGGATGCCGGTGTCGATGGCCGGAAATTTGGTGAAACCGCGTCTCGGGGAGCCCTCGTACTCGAGCTTCGGGCCGAGGTCGCCGAACCGCCGCAGGAACTCCAGGAGCCGGTCCTGGTCGTCCTCGGTGACGGCCTTGTCCAGGGCTCCGAGGTTCGTGGCCTTGGCCAGGAGTTCGGCGACGTAGCCGTACATGTCGGCTCGGGCCGTCCGGGCCCTGACCGTCTGGCCGTTGGTGTGGACGTAGGCGGCGGCGTTGTTGTTGATGAAGGTCTCGATGGGGACGCCCAGCTCGCGGCAGTAGTCGAGGGTCACCATCCAGGGGGCGATCCGGCCGGGGCCCGCGTTGAAGTAGACGCCCTCGCCGAACGTCACGTCCTGTGCGGGGCCGTTCAGCTCGGTCAGGCGGTCGCCGCCGCGCAGCGTGAGGTTCCGGCCGCCCGCCTTCTGCCTGGCCTCGAGCAGCGTGCAGTCGTAACCGGCCTTGCCCAGCTCGTACGCGGCCGTCAGCCCGGCCACGCCCGCGCCGAGGATCACCACCTTGGCCGTGCCCTTGCCGCGCAGCGTGAAGTCGCCCGGCCGCGGGGGTGTGAACTCCTTGTCCTGGTCGGCGGGGGCCAGGCCGAGCGCGCCCATGGCGGCGTACATCGCGCCCGCGCCGCCGGCCGCGCCGATCCCGACGAGCAGCCCCCGCCGGGTCAGGGTCGCCCGGTCAGCCATAGGGGCCGCTGCCGCACGCCACCTGGCCGCCGATCGTGGCGAAGATGCCGAACAGGGCCATGATCTGGGTGAAGTCGTCGGTCGTGAACTCCGTGTGCCGCGATCCCGCCGACTTCACCCCGGGAACCAGCGACACGGCGGCGGCGATGGCGGTGGAGTTCCACTCCACCCCCAGCGTGTACGGCGCCGGCACCACGTACGGCGTGAAGTCGGTCAACCGGCCGAGCCCCCGCTGCATGGCCTCACGGATGCGGGCCTGGGCCACGATCGGCGGCAGCAGCTCGGCCGAGAACTTGTCGATGCCCTTCTTGACCGCCACCGTCTCCACGTCCCCGAGCAGCTCCCGGGCCTCGTCGCCGACGGCCTCGTCCCCGGTGACCACCACGACCGGCACCCCGTGGAACCCGGCGCACGCGGCGACGAGCCGGGTCTCGCCGCACAGCTCGCCGTTGAGGTAGACGTTCTGGATCTCCTTGCCCATCCAGGTGTGGTTGAGCACGCCGTGCGGCACGCCCGCGCGGGCGTGGTAGCCGACGAAGCACGCCGCCTGGAACGACCCGTCGAGCCCCTGGGCCATCCGCTGCGCCTTGCCGGGGCCCCTGATCAGGCTCGCCCGGGGGTCCAGCAGGTCGATCCGGAGGTTCTTGGTGGACCCGTGGGCGTCGTTGACCAGCACGCCGCTCGCCCCGGCCGCGAACGCGCCCTCGATCGCGGCGTTGGCGTCGGCGGTCATCAGCTCGCAGCCGCGCTCGTAACCCCGCTTGCCGGCGTGCATCTCCTCGGGGTCCGTCAGCCCCGTCACGCCCTCCATGTCCACCGACAGATAGACCTTCACGCCGCCACTCCATTTCTCGCCCGTCGGCAGATCAGGCGCCCCACGACTCCACCTTGCGCACCTCGTCCCCGCTCATCAGCCCGACGTTCGCCTCGACGAACGCGCGCGCCTCGGCCCGCCACCGCTCGGGGATCTCCTCCAGGGCCGGCGGGTAGCAGTGATCCAGCCAGCTCGTCGACTCCTCCGTGACGTCGAAGTAGTCGAGCACGGGGGCGAACAGCGTGTTCTCGATCCCCGGGACGCGCGCCAGCCCGTACTGGATCATCTCCTGGCCCCCGTACGGCGGCTTCTTGAGGTATTTGCGGGCCACGGCGCGGTCGGCGGTGATCGGGGTGTCGAGCGGGCGGCGCTCCACGGCCGCCTGGATGAGCTCCTTGTACAGGCACTTGCCGCAGTTGCGGCACGGGCCGTCGGTGCCGCGCAGGCACCAGCGGACCTGCTCCTTCAGGGGCGAGCTCAGGGCCAGGCGCATGGTGACCGCCTCGCTCACCCCGCCGACGGGCAGCACGATGTGCACGCCGGCGGCCGCGAACAGGCGGCCCCACCTGCCGTGCGGCGACCACATCGGGTTGTCGGGGGTGAAGCGCCACAGGTAGCGGCCGCCGCCCAGCCAGCGGGAGCCCAGCTCGTAGCCGAAGCCCAGGCCGCCCAGGTCGAGCTGGTCGGCGAGGAGCAGCGCGCCCGCCGCCACCGCGTGGTGCTCGGGGTAGCCGGGGCGGGGCTCGGCGAGCGTGTACTCCAGGTCGGAGGTGACCGTGCTCAGCTCGCGGCCGGTCTTGGCGGCCAGCTTGGCCAGGACGTCGGAGCGGTAGTGGGGCCAGCGGTTGGGCACGCGCGGGTGGGCGACCCGGCGGAAGTGCACGAACGGGGCCTCGGGGAAGATCGTGGCCGCCGCCACCGAGTCCGCCCCGCCGCTGTACGAGATCGCGAGCCTGGCCCCGGGCCGGCGCGGCTCGGCCCCCACCGGGCCGGCGTCGACGCCCCACCCCGCGTGCAGGGCCTGGGCCACCTCCGCCGAGACGGCCCGGTCGAACGTGATCCGCTTCCTGGTCCACGGGGCCACGACCGTCCAGGCGGCCACGGCGTACAGGTCGGGGTGGGCGTCGCCCGGGACCCCGCCGACGGAGCAGGAGTTGATCGCCAGCTTGATCGGGTGCTCGTCGGACGCCTTGCCGGTGATCCCGTCCTCCGGGTCGAGGCGGAAGTCCAGGTTCGCGCCGCCGGTCCAGGTCACGCGCACGGCTGCTCCTCGGGACGGCCCGGCTCCCCGCGACCGGCGCGCAGCTCGTCGATGGCCTGCCAGACCAGGACCTCGTTCTGCAGAACCCCGTCCAGGGCCTTGGCCGTCTCCTGCGCGAGCCGGTGGGTGTCGTCGATCTTCGCCTTGTCGACCACGGGCCCGGGCGCCGGCGGCCGGGCCTTCCGCAGCCGCTCCACCTCGCTCTGCAGGGTCGCCACCTCGCGCCTCAGGGTCTGGACCTCCCAGAGCGCGTCCCTGATGTCCTGGCGGTGGTCGGCGATGGAGATGTAACGGGAGTCGAACCACGTGCGCACGGCCGTGCGGAGCCGCGCGGGGACCAGGACGCGCATCATGAAACGCCACCATAGTGGCAAACCAACATCGGTAAGGACGAGCCTTACCGAATGTGTTGACTTCTCGTTGCAGGTTGCCGGCGCCGCCCGGGCGTGGTCCTACCGGCCGGTGAACTTGGCCTTGGACTTCTCCGCGAACGCCCGCATTCCGATCTTGGCGTCGTCCGTGGCGAACAGGCCGGCGAACTGCAGCCGCTCGATCTCCAGCCCCGTGTCGAGGTCGGTCTCCAGGCCCTGGTCCACGGCCTGCTTGGCGGCCCGCAGGGCGACCGTCGGGCCGCCCACGAAGGTGGCCGCCCATTCGAGGGCGGCGGTGTAGACCTGCTCGTCGGGCACCACCCGGTCCACCAGGCCCATCGCGAGGGCCTCCGGGGCGGGGACGTGGCGACCGGTGAAGATGAGGTCCTTGGCGCGGGCCGGGCCGATCAGACGGGGCAGTCGCTGGGTGCCGCCCGCGCCGGGGATGAGGCCGAGCAGGATCTCCGGCTGCCCCAGCTTGGCCGACTCCCCCGCGACCCTGAAGTCGGCGCAGAGGGCGAGCTCGCAGCCGCCGCCCAGGGCGTAGCCGGTGATGGCGGCGATGACGGGCTTGCCGATGCGGGCGATCGCGGCGAAGCAGTCCTGGAGGGTGCGGGAGTGGGCGGACATGTCGGCGTACGACATGTCCGCCATCTCCTTGATGTCCACGCCGGCCGCGAACACCCGCTCCCCGCCGTACAGGATCACCGCCTGCACCTGCGGATCCGCGTCCACGATGGCGCCGGCCTCGGCGATCTCCAGCTGTACCTGCCCGCTGAGGGCGTTCATCTTCGGACGGTCAAGACGGATCGTGGCAATCTGGTCGGCCACCTCGACGCTCACAAACTCACCCATGTGCCCGAACCTAACAGCCCGTCCGTTTCATGGTCAGCGCGCCGCCGCCGACTTGACCTCGTCCACGGACTTCTTGCTGCGCGAGACCCGGACGAGGGCGGCGGACAGGCGTGCCAGCTCGTCGCCGGAGTGGGTCAGCTTCGCCAGCGGTCCGGCCTGGCGCGGCAGCCCGAGCTTGCCCGCGCCGTCCAGCACCCGCTTGTCCAGGTGCGGCGCGACCTGCGGCCAGACGGCCTGGACCTCGCGCAGGAAGATGTCGGCCCCCGTCGGCCCGATGCCCGGGAACTCCATCAGCAGCGACGCGATCCGCCGGTCGTCGCCCTTGACCTCGTCGCGCAGGCGGCGCAGGTCGCCCTTCCACCGGTCGATGAGCAGGTCGGCGCCGTCGCCGAGCATCGTGGCGGTGCGCTCGTCGTAGCGGCGGTAGTGGCCACGGCCCAGCGCGTCCACCCGGTCCTGCCAGCTCGCCTCGCGCATGCCCTTGGGCGTGGCGTACCCGGCGGCGAACAGCTCCCTGGCCGCGGCGACGGCGACCTCCGCCGAGATGCGCGCGCTGAGCAGGGTGGCCAGGACGAGCAGCTGGTAGAGCGGTTTCGGCTGGTCGGACAGCTTGATGCCCGCCTCGCGGGCGAACGTGCGGCCGTAGCGGTCGAGCAGGGCGTCCAGTACGGCTCCATCGGTCTTACCCATGCGGCCTCCGCTACCCGGGAGTCACCCCGGCATTCCGGCCGGTGTTCGGGCCGGTGTTCGGGCCGGTGTTCGGGCCGGTGTTCGGGCCGGTGTTCGGGCCGGTGTTCGGGCCGGTGTTCGGGCCGGTGTTCGGGCCGGTGTTTGGGCCATGAGGCCGGGGGGAGGCGGAGGGTTCCACCGGACAAAGGAGCAGGTCGTGCTGACATTGACCGACAACGCCGTCGTCGCCATCCGTGACCTCATGGTCGGAGAGGACGTACCCGCCGACGCGGGGCTGCGCATCGCCCCGAAGGCGGACGAGGCCGGGACTCTGGAGGTCTCCCTGGCGAGCACGCCGCAGGCGGGAGACCAGGTGGTCGAGAAGGAGGACGTGCGCGTGTTCGTCGCCGAGGACGCGGTGCCGATCCTCGACGACAAGTCGCTGGACGCCCAGCCGGGCAGCCCTGGGCACCCGATGTTCCGGCTGGACCGGCGAGGCTGAGCGCGCCTGCCGGCCGTTCCGTCCCGATCGGGACCGGGGCTGAGCGGGCCTCAGCCCCGGTCGGACTCGTTCTCGGGCGGGCGGGAGTCGCCGAGGCCGAACAGGCCCACCAGCGTCCCGTCCGCCTGGGTCACCACGACGTGGTCCACCTTCGCCCGGTCCATGCGCTGGACCAGCGGTTCGAGCTCCTCGCTCGGGCGTACGGTGGTGGTGCCGAGCCGCATGGCGCTCTCGGCGGTGTCGTCGAGGTCGGCGCCCTTGAGCTCGCGCGAGCCGATGATCCCCTGGACGACGTCGTCCTCGTCCACCACGACGGCCAGCCCGGCCGGGTCGGCGATGATGCGCTCGGTGAGCGAGCCCAGCGGGTCGTCCAGCACGGCGGTCACCGGGTCCCGGCGCACGTTCTGGGACACCAGGGCGGCGTGGCCGTCGTACGGCAGGTCGGCGGACAACCAGTCCATCTTGCCCACGCCGTAGTCGTACACCTCGCGAAACCCCAGCCGTTCGAGGCGGTGGGCGGCGCGCGGGCTCAGGTCGCAGAGCCAGTCGTGGCAGTAGACGATGACCGGGCGCTCCCGGTCCAGCGTGCCGGCGGACCGGTCGAGGCCGCGCAAGGGCAGGTTGACCGCCTGTGGCAGGTGCGCCCACGCGTATTCACGCTCGGGCAGCACCTCGACGAGCTGTGCGTCGCGGGTGGCGAGCAGGTCCTGTACGGCTTCGCGATCGATGATGTGCGTCATGACCTCCCCGTACCCCGAGATGAGGGACGCAGCGGACGATTCGTGTCACGATGACGGCGCGTCCAATTCCAGGGAGTGTCCGATGTGTGACGATCCGCTGCTTCCCGCCCCCGTGGCCGCCGCGCTGGCCGAGTACCGCGCGTTGCGTGACGCCAACGACGCCCGCTGGGGTGAGCCGCCCCTGTCGTACGTCGTCCAGGCCTGGGCCACCGTCTTCCTGTCCGGCCACCACGGCTACTGGGCCACCGCCCTGCGCCAGGTCGCCGAGCGCCACCCCGACCTGCCCGCGGCCGAGCTCGAGGACCACCTCGGCGAGGTGGACCCCGATCGGGTCGTGCGCGACGCGCTCGCCGGCGACGTGCCGGACAACCTGCCCGCGCTGCGCCTCACCCCCAAGGGGTGCGCCCTGGAGGCCGGCACGCGGGTGGTGCTGGGCGACGGGCCGTTCCGTACGGCGTTGCTGCTGGATTCGAGCCGGGACAAGCCGGTGACGGTGGTCGTGGACGGCACGCCGTACGTGGTGGCGCCGCGCGGGGCCAAGGTCGTCGAGGTGGGCGAGTCCGTCCTGGTGGGCGGGGAGCCGGTCGATCTGTCCCCGCTGAGCAGGCGGGCCCCGGCGGCCACGGTCCGGGTGCGGGCCGGGTTCCCGTGCCGGTGGAGCGTCACGGGGGCCAACGGGCAGGGCTGGTATCCGGAGGGCGCCCCGCCGAAGATCGACGGGCTCCGGCGGCCGTACTTCCATGGGGACGACCTCGTGGTCGCCGTACCCGCGGAGCCGGTCACCGTGGCCGTGACCAGGGGGATGGAGTACACCTTCGCCGAGGTGACCGTGACCCCGGAGGCCGGCGCCGAGACGCTGGTCGAGCTGGCGCCCGAGCGGCTCTACGACGCGGCCGCCCGCGGCTGGTACGGCGGTGACCTGCACGTCCACCTCAACTGGATGGGCGAGGAGCCGGCCGCGCCCGCCCTGGCCGCCGCCGCGCAGCACGGCGAGGACCTGCACGTGCTCAACCTGGTGGCGGGCAACGTGGCGAGCGAGCGCGTCTACGACGTGGAGGCGCTGAGGCACTGGGCGGGCAAGGACCTGCCGTGGTCCGACGACCGGCACCTGGCCAGGCTCGGCGTCGAATATCGCAACGACCTCATCGGGCACCTGACCGCGTTCGGGCTGCGCGAGCCGCCGCGGCGCTACCACACGGGCTTCCAGGGGACGGCGGACTGGCCGCCCAACTCCGTGGCGCTGGAGGAGTTGCGGGCGCTGGGCGGGATCACCGGTTACGGGCATCCGTTCCACACGCCGTTCGGCGACGACGACCCGCCGGACGTGGTGCTCGACCGCGGGCGCTCGTGCTCGGCCAGGGAGATCGTGGCCGACGCGGCGCTGGGCCTGATCGACACCCTCGACGTGCTCAACCACTCCTCCATCGCGGCCACCGCCGCCGTCTACCGCCGCCTGATCGGCGCCGGGAACCGGCTCGCCGTCACCGCCGGGACCGACGCCGTGCTGTCGTTCTGCCGCCGCGGCACCGCCTCCGGCCCGCCCGGCTGGGAGCGGGTGTACGCGAACGTCGCGGGCCCGCTGACGGCCGAGTCCTACGCCGAGGCGATCCTGCTCGGGCGCACGTTCGCCACCACCGGGCCGTGGCTGGAGCTCACGGTCAACGGGTACGGGCCGGGCGACACGCTGGAGCTGGCCCCGGGGCAGCGGGTGGAGATCGTCGTCTCCTCGATCGGGCCGGAGGTGGAGTCGCTGGAGATCCGCACCGCGGACGGCGTGCTGGCGCAGGGGCCTCCCGGGCGGCTGGTGGCCACGACGGTGGCGGGCGAGCCGACGTACGTGGTGGCCGTGGCCACCGGCGGGCCGCACCCGCGCACCATGCACCGCGGCGCCTACGCCCACACCAGCCCGGTGTACGTGAACGTCGCGGGCGGGCACGTGGCCAGGGAGGCGGACGTGCGGTGGTGCCTGGCGTGGCTGGACCGGCTGGAGGTGGTGCTGCGGGAGTTCGGCACCTTCGAGACGGCCGAGCAGCTCGGCGACCACCTCGACCTGTACGAGCGGGCCAGGAAGGTCTACCGGGGGCGCCTGACCTCCTAGTCATGAGGTGAGACCGGCCGGTCATGGGGCAGGTCGGCCGTCGGTGGCGGCGTGCGTGCGCGGGAAGGCCCGCGCTCAGTCCTGCTTGGTCGGCTGGATGTGTGCCGTCGCGGTCGCCACGGCCACCGGCTCGCCGTCGGGTCCGAGCAGCTCACCGGACATGAAGCAGACCTGGCGGCCCCGGCGCACGACCCGGCCCCGGCCGACGAGCCTGCCGGGACGGGCCGGACGCAGGAACTGGACGTGCAGGTCGAGCGTCGGGGCGAAGTGGCCCGGCGGCAGCGTGGCGACCAGCGCCGGGCCGAGCGTGTCGTCGAGCATCGCGGCCAGGAACCCGCCCTGGATCGCGCCGACAGGGTTGGTGAAGCTCTCGCCCGCCTTGAAGGCCACCTCGATCGTCCCCTGGTCGGGGTCGACGCTGAGCAACTCCCAGCCCAGCGTCGTGGCGGCCGGGGGCTGCGGGACCCTTCCGGCGAGCACGTCCCAGAACGGGCCTTGTCGGGTTTCCATGAGGGCGATTCAACGCCACGCCACCGACAATCGCCGGGCCGTGCCCCACGCCGGTAGGTGCCCGTCGAACGCCACCAGCTCCACCGGGCCCTAGGGCCTCGGCGGCAGGAGCATGGGAGCCGGCGAAGACGGGTGAAATCCTCGGGCGGTCCGTACGCCCGCGCGACCAGGGCTTTCATAGTGATCACCCTTCAGTCAATCAGTAAGCGGAGAAAATCTCTCCGGTTTCTGACGTTAGGCTGCAGCGAGAAGTGAAGTCGAGCGAGAGGCGGCTGACCGCATGGGCGCGCCGGGCCAACTGAGAGCGGACGCCAGAAGGAATCGAGAGCTGATCGTCGACACGGCCCGGGGGGTGTTCGCCGAGCAGGGCCCCGGCGCGACGATGGACGAGATAGCGCGGCTGGCCGGCGTGGGCGCCGGCACGCTCTACCGGCACTTCCCCGACCGCGACAGCCTGATCCACGCCGTACTCGCCGACGGCCTGGACCGCATGATCGCCCTGGCGGAGGAGGCGCGGGCGGAGGAGACGTGGGCCTGGGACGCGCTCAGCCGGTTCGTGCGCGGCTGCGCCGGGCTGCGGCTGGACCTGCTCGTTTCGGTCGCCGGCGCGCAGGTGCCGGACGTGGCCGCCACGCCCGAGATCGACGCGAGCCGCACCCGCCTGCTGGAGGCCCTCGACCGGGTCGTGAACGCCGCCCACGCCGAGGGGGCGCTGCGTCCCGACGTCGGAGCGGGAGACGTCATGGGGGTGGTCGGGCTGCTCATCCGGGGCCTGCCCACGCTGCCCGCCGACCTGGGCGAGGAGCTGCGGGAGCGGGCGGTGCGGCTGGTGCTGGCCGGCATGCGCGTCCATCCGGCGCCGGCGCCGCCCGGCGAGGCGATGACCGCCGAGGAGCTGATCCGGCGCCTCTCGGAGAAGGAGAAGGCCGGGAGCTGAGCTGCGAGGGCCCCGGCGACACGGGGTCGCCGGGGCCGTCTTCAGCCGGCCGGGGCGCTTTCGGGCCACCGGGGCTGGCTTTCCGGTACCGGGCCGTTCAGGTGGCCGGGCGGAGGTCGGCGAGGCCGTTGGGCATGCCGCGCTCGACGGCCTGGACGATCTCCTTGTGGAGGTGCGGTCCTGGATCGGCGGCGGGGCCCAGGGGGCTGCCCTCGATCTCGTACCACTCGTCGGCGTCCAGGTACTGGATGCGTACCGTCACCTGGTCGCCGGCCACCTCCGTGCGCACGGTCACCTCGCCGGTGATGACGCCGACCTCATCCGTCATCACCCCGCCGGGACCGGCGAGGACGCTGCTCTCGTACGTTTCGGCGCCACTCACGCGCCTCCATCCTCGTGGCAGGTCGACACCATCTCCAGGAGCGCGTCCCGCTCGGCGTCGGTGATGGTGAGCTGGTAGCGGGCCTTGATGTCGATCCAGGCCCGGCTGTACGTGCACCAGTAGCTGCGCAGCGGCGGCCGCCACTGGTCGGGGGACTGGTCGCCCTTGGACCGGTTCGAGGCGGCCGAGACCGCGATGAGCTGGGGCCCGTCCAGGTCGTTGGCGAACCGCTTGCGCTGCGCGTCGGTCCAGGCGTTCGCGCCCGAGCGCCACGCCTGGGCCAGCGGCACCATGTGGTCGATGTCGAGGGCGGAGGAGCTGGTGAACTCCTTGCCGTCGTACTCGCTGTACCAGGTGCCCGAGATGGCGCGGCAGCTCTCGTCCTGCTTGACGTCCACGCCGTCGCGGGCGAGCACCGTCTCGCGGGTGTCGCAGGAGTAGCCCTGCCGTGCCCAGTGCGGGAAGCGGGCGCGGCTGTAGCCGGCCATCGGGCGCGGCTCGGCGACGACGAGCTGCTGGAGCTCCGCGTACGCGGCCGGGACGGACAGGGGAGGCGGGAGTTCGGCGGGAGCGGCGCTCGCGCCGGCGGCCGGAACCAGGGCGAGGAAGGCCGCGGTCGCGGCGGTCGCCGCCCGGGAGGGCCATGATCCAAATGAGAACATGGCCAACAACTAACAGCGATGATTACTCTACGTAATCATACTTGTCACTTAAAGTGACGGATCTGGCACTCCCTTTACTCGGTCCCCGAGAGCCGCTCCACGCCGCGCAGCAGCGCCGAATGGTCCAGCGCGCCGTCGCCGGTGGCGTTCGCCGAGGCCACCAGCTGGGCCACCAGCGCCCCCAGCGGCAGCACCACGCCCGCCTCGCGGGCCGCCGAGGTGACGATGCCCATGTCCTTGTGGTGCAGGGCGATGCGGAACCCGGGCTCGAAGGAGTGGGCGACCATGTTGGCGCCCTTCTGCGCCAGCACGGCGGACCCTGCCAGGCCGCCCCCGAGCACCTTCAGCGCCGCCTCCAGGTCCACCCCGTACGCCCGCAGGAACACCACGGCCTCGGCCAGCGCCTCGATGTTGGCGGCGACGATCAGCTGGTTGGCGGCCTTGACCGTCTGGCCCGAGCCGCTCGGCCCGACGTGCACGACGGTCTTGCCGACCGCGTCGAAGATCGGCCTGGCGACCTCGAAGGCGTCGGCCTCGCCGCCCACCATGATCGACAGGGCCGCGTTCCTGGCGCCCGCCTCGCCGCCCGAGACCGGGGCGTCGAGGTAGCGCAGGCCCCGCTCCCCTGCCTGCTCGGCCAGCTCGCGCGTGACGTCGGGGCGGATCGAGGAGAAGTCGACGATCAGCGTGCCGGGCGCGGCGTGCGCGAAGACGCCGTCCGCACCGGTCAGCACGTCCTGGACGTCGGCCGAGTCGGGCACCATGAGCGCGACGACCTCCGCGCCGGTCACGGCGTCGGCGATCGACCCCGCCACCCGCCCGCCGGCCTCGGCCAGCGGTCGGGCCTTGTCCGGCGTGCGGTTGTAGCCGGCCACGGCGTGCCCGGCCCTGACCAGGTGCACGGCCATGGGGCTGCCCATGATGCCGAGGCCGATGAAGGCGATGGCGGTCACGTCGATGATCCTTCCGAGCTGCGGGCGAAGTCGGTCACGCCGGAGGTCCTTCCGGGTCTGCGGCGCGGGCCTCGCGGGGGAGCCAGGCGAACGCGTCCGGGCCATCCGAGCGGTATTCGAGGCCGATGTACCCGTCATATCCGGCGGCGCGCACGTCGTCGATCCACTGCCGGAGCGGCAGCTCGCCCTCACCGGGGGCACCCCTTCCCGGGGCGTCGGCGATCTGCACGTGGGCGATGCGCCCGGCGTACCGCTCGATGGCGGCGGGCACGTCGTCGCCGTTGACGGCAAGGTGGTAGAAGTCGGCGAGCAGCCCCACATCGGGCACCTCGCCCAGCCGGTCGAGCACGGCGACGGCGTCGGCGGCGGTCAGCAGGGGGTAGCGGGGCGCGCCGCTGACCGGTTCGAGCAGCACGGTGCCCCGTACGCCCCGCGCGCAGGCCGTCAGCAGCTCCACCGCCAGGTCGTCCTGCTCCTTGGGGTCGGCCCCGTCGATCCGGTTGCCGTAGAGGGCGTTGAACGCGCGGCAGCCGAGCCGCTCGCCGATGGCCGCCACAACCGGGATGTTGTCGAGCAGCTCGCGCGTGCGGCCGGGCCACGACACCAGGCCGCGCTCGCCGGCCGGCATGTCGCCCGCGAAGAAGTTGAGCCCCGTGAGCCTTACGCCCGCGTCCTCGACGGCGCGGACGAACCCCTCCACCTCCCGGTCACCGGGCACCGCCACCGGCCACGGCCACCAGAACTCGACCGCCGTGAACCCGTCGGCCGCCGCCGCGGCCGGCCGCTCCAGCAGTGGCAGGTCCGTGTAGAGGATGGAGCAGTTGACGGTCCACCTGGTCACGCGCGGGCCTCTTCCGATCGTTCGCGCAGGCACCCTGGGCCTGGTCGAGGCGCATTGTCATACAGATGTGCGAAGTGGACAAGTCACGGGTGTGTCGCACGGGCATCATGAAGCCGGAGCGGGTCTATGATGTTGGAAAATAAAGCGGCGGGAGGGTCGGGCATGCGGGTGTCCCAGTGGGCTCACGAGACGTTCGGGCAGCGCGTCCCCCTGATCAGGCAGGGTGTCGCGGAGGCGCTGTCGGTCGCGCTGGAAAACGCCCGCGACGCCCAGAAGGTCGCGCAGACCGACCACCTGCACCCGTTCGGGTTCACGCTCATGTCGCGCAAGTTCGAGGCGCTGGCCGAGGCGTTCGGCGACCAGGGCGACGTGCGGATCGTGAAGCCCGGCGGCTCCCAGCACGAGCTGGTGGTGGTGAACGGCAAGCTGCTGTTCCCGTTCCGCTACGCCAAGGACCGCTCGGTGAGCGTGATGAGCGCCCGCATCGGCGACGGGCGGCCGTCGGCGCTGGTGCAGGCGCTGTTCAACCGGTTCGGGCCGGAGCCGCGGATGCGGCAGCTGGCCCTGCACGACGTCGCGCCGCACGCGGTCCCGGTCGCCGAGGCGCTGGGCGACCTGCCCGAGGACACCAGGCTGGTGCTGATCGCCTATGCCTGCAACGCGCACGCCGGGCTGCTGGACGCCTGGTGGGGCGAGGCCGAGCTGCTCGACCGCCTCGGCAGCCTGCGCTGGCACCACTGCGAGGAGATCCCGCTGCTGCAGGAGGCCCATTCGCCCGCCCGCGGCGACAGCGCGGCGGCGTTCGACCAGGGTGTCCTGCCCGCGCCCGAGCTCAATCCGCGCACCGGCGCCGCCCGGCTCGCGGCGCCTGTCAGCGAGGCCACCCCGATCAGGCCAGAAGCCGCAAGCGGTGCGTGATTCCCGGCCGGGCGGGCTGACTCCGCAGGCCGTCGCCGACGCCTTCGACGCCACGCGCCTCACCCAGGCCCGCCATCTGGCCGCGCTCACCAAGAAGGAGGTCGCCGAGCACCTCGGCGTCTCCCCCGCGGCGGTCGGGCAGTACGAGGCCGGCGTCACCCGGCCGCGGCCCGATCTGATCCCGCTGCTGTCCGAGGTGCTGTCGGTGCCGATGGCGTTCTTCCTGCCGGGGCGCCCGCACGGCAAGCTCGACGGCTCCATGGCCCATTTCCGCAGCCTGCGCTCCACCCGCGCCTACCAGCGGGCCAAGGCCGTGGCCTTCGTCGAGCAGGTGTGGGAGCTGGCCTACGCCCTGGAGAAGCGGGTCCAGCTCCCCGCCGTCGACCTGCCCGGCTTCGCGGGCGGCGAGATGCACTCGGCGCTGCCGCGCGACCCGGCGGGCGCGGCTCGCGCGCTGCGCGCCCACTGGGGGCTGGGCACCGGCCCGATCAGCCACCTGGTGCGCCGCATGGAGGCGCACGGCATCGTGGTGGCCTTCCCCCGCCACGACCCCGACGCGGTCACCGTCGACGCCTTCTCCACCTCCAGCCTGCCCCGGCCGATCGTGGTGCTGACCCCCAACAGGTTCGACGACATCTACCGCCACCGCTTCACCGCCGCCCACGAGCTGGGCCACCTCATCCTGCACGGCGACACCGCCGCGGGCGACACCCAGCAGGAGCGCGAGGCCGACGCCTTCGCCGCCGAGTTCCTCACGCCCCGCGACAGCATCCTGCCCCAGCTCCCGCCGCGCGCCGACCTGCGCAGGCTGGCGGAGCTGCGGCAGACCTGGGGGGTGTCGGTCGACTCGCTGCTCTACCGCTGCCGGGAGACGGGGTTGCTGTCCGACTCGGCCGCCGGCCGGGCCTACCAGCGCCTCAACGCGCTGCGCGAGCAGCCCGGCTTCACCAACGAGCCGGTCTCCGGCTATCCGGGCGAGCAGCCCGTCCTGCTGGCGCACGCCTTCGAGCTGGCGAGCGGCGGGAGCGGCCTGAGCGCCGCGACCCTGGCTCAAGAGCTGGCCTGGCCCATCGCCCGGGTGCGCGAGCTGATCGGCCTGCCCGACCAGCGGCCCTCCCTGAAGCTCGTCCCCTAGCCCCGTTCGACCCGTCCGACCGCGTCGCCGGTCTCGGTGCCCAGATACCACCCTGCCCCGAGCCAGGCGGACGACCCCGGCCGGCCGGTCGTTGGGCGCGTACGGACCGGTCAGGCCCGGATCCCACGCGACCGGGTGAGATCAGCTGTCCCGGTGGAGGTCGGCGATGGTGGTCGCGGCCAGGGTGGCCTTCATGGCGTCCTCGGCCTGCCGCAGGTTGTCCGCGACGCGCCGGCGGATCACGTCGGGCCGCCCGCCGGTCAGCGCGTGGTCGATGTCCGTCCTGAACAGCGGGCGTTCCTGCTCGCTCGCCTGGAGCACGTCCAGCAGCGTGATCTTCTCGGACGGCCTGGCCGGCCTGATGCCGCCCTTGGCACCCTCGCGGGTCTCGATGAGCCCCGCCCTGGCGAGGCTCTGCACGATCTTGGTAGCCGTCGGCGGCGCTGTGCCGAGCGCCGCCGCCAGCTCCCTGGTGGAGACAATTTGATATCTAGTACGTTGAGTTAACCTTCGTCAACGGGTGTCACCGGGGCAGAACTCGGCCTGGAGCAGCTCGGCGAACGTGGCGATCAAGTTGCCCCAGTCGCCGTTGACGTTGCTGACGACCAGGTGCTCGCCGTCGCGGCTGCCCATCGCGTACGTCCAGGAGCCGTTGATCGCGCCGCCGCCGCCCCAGACGGTCGCCCCGCCGGGCAGCTCCTGCCAGAAGACGCCCAGCCCGTACGTGGTGTTCGGGATCCACTCGGAGCCCTCGGTGGAGACGCCGGTGAACATCTCCTCCTGCAGCGCGGGCGGGAGCAGCCGGCCGCCCAGGAGGGCGCCGAGGAACCGGTGCAGGTCGTCGGCCGTCGACACCATGCCGCCGGCTGCCCAGGCGCCGGAGGCGTTCAGCTCGGTGACGTCGTGGATCTCGGCGTCGGGCTCGGCGAGCATGAGCTTGGAGTAGTGGCGGGAGTGGGGGCCGCGCAGCTCGGTGTCGTCGCCGGGGACGTACGTGCCGGCCAGGCCGAGCGGGCGGGCGATGCGCCGCTCGACCTCCTCCGCGTACGTCCGGCCGGCGACCCTCTCGATGATCAGCCCGGCGAGCACGAAGTTGGTGTTGGAGTAGCCCCAGCCCTCACCCGGCGCGAACGCGGGAGCGTGACTCGTGGCGATCTTGACCAGCTCCTCGGGCCGCATGCGGTCGAAGCGGCGCTCCAGGACGGCCGGGCCGACGTACTGGCCCATGATCTTCTCGTCCATGGTGTAGTTGAAGATCCCGCTGGTCTGGTTGAGCAGCCGCCTGACCGTGATCCCGCCCCCGTTGGGGATCGCGCCCGGCAGCCATCGTTCCACGGTGTCGTCGAGGCTCAGCGCGCCATCGGCGGCGAGTTGCAGCACCACGGTCGCGGTGAACGCCTTGGTGAGGCTGCCGATCCTGAACCGGTCCTGCGGGCGGCGCTCGCGGCCGGTCTCGATGTCGGCCACTCCCGCCGTACCGAACCAGCTCTCGCGCCCGTCGCGCACGTCCGCGAGGATCCCCGGCACCCCGCCGTCGGCCACGGCCCCGTCGAGCACCTTCTGCACTGCGTTACTCATTCGCGTCTCCCCTGCTTCGCGATACTACGTGTTCGGACAAGTCCAAAAGCTACGTTGCATTCATACTTGTCGTCAATCTGCCTTCGGCGGCACGAGTGGCGTATCAGCAGGTAGATTGAGGTGAAGATTGCAATGGGTCTAGGGGCGAACGCAATGGAGAAAGTTGCAATGGAGTGGGTTCGAACGCAATACTGGCCGGGAACGATCGAGCGAGTGGGAGGCGGGCGACGATGCCGGGAGGCAGGCTGACCCACGAGGACCGGCGGCAGATCGCGGCGGGCCTGGCAGAAGGGCTCGGCTACGCCGAGATCGCCAGGCGGCTCGACCGGCCGACCTCCACCGTCAGCCGTGAGGTGCTGCGCAACGGCGGCCCCCAGGACTACCGGGCCGATCGTGCCCAGCAGGCGACCGGCCGGCGCGCCCGGCGTGGCAAGCCGGCCCCGCCGCCCGCCCGGCGGGCCACTCCGACGGCCTACGGGCGTGACCCCAGGGCGGTGCGGGCGTTCGAGGAGCGGATGACCGAGGTCCTGATGCTGACGGGGCTGCCGCGGATGACGGCCCGGGTCCTCACCTGCCTGTCCACCACCGACACCGGGGCGCTCACGGCCCGGGAGCTGGTCGAGCGCCTGCAGGTCAGCCCGGCCTCGATCTCGACCGCCGTCGCCTTTCTGGAGGAGCAGGAGCTGATCAGGCGCGAGCGCGATCCCCGGCGGCGGCGTGACCGTTACGTGGTGGACGACGACGTCTGGTACCGGTCCTACCTGGCCAGCGTGGAGCGCAACGCCCGGCTCGCGGAGGCCGCCCGCGACGGGGCGCAGGTCTTCGGGGCGACCACCCCGGTGGGCGCCCGGATGGAGACCGTGGCCAGGTTCCTGCACCAGACCAACCAGGACATGATCCGGGCGGCCGAGCGCTGGAGGCACCTGTTCGGGCCGAACCGCCCAGCTCGATAGGCGCCTCGGCGCGGGCGAGCTCGACGCGAATCTGAGAGGGTTGACCTCAAGCATGGTCGAGGTTGCAGGCGCGGAGTACGCGACCTTCGGGAGAGAGCCATGCACGCCGTCGTCCTGCACACCTTCGGCCCCGCCGAGAACCTCAGCTACGAGATCGTCCCAGACCCCGAGCCCGGTCCCGGCCAGGTGCGCATCGCCGTGCACGCGGCCGGCGTGCACCTGGTCGAGACGATGATGCGGGCCGGCCTGTCCGGCGGGTCGACGCCGCCCCTGCCCGAGCTCCCGTCGATCTTCGGCGGCGAGGTGGCGGGAGTCGTCACCGCCGCGGGCCCCGGGGTGGACCCCGCCTGGATCGGCCGCGACGTGGTGACGTCGGCCGGCCGCCCGGGCGGGTACGCGGAGCTGGCGGTGGCCGACGTGGCAGCCCTGCACCGCATCCCCACCGGGCTCGGCCACGAGACGGCCGTCGCCATGATCGTCACCGGCTGCACCGCGCTGCAGTTCCTGGACGCGGCCGAGCTGACCTCCTCCGACGTGGTCCTGGTGACCTCGGCGGCGGGCGGCATCGGCCGGCTGGTCGTCCAGTACGCGCGCCGCCTCGGCGCGACGGTGGTCGGCGCGGCCGGCGGTCCCGCCAAGGTGGCGGCCGTCCGCGAGCTGGGCGCGGACCTCGCCGTGGACTACGACGAGCCCTCCTGGCAGCGGGCCGTCGCCGACCGGCTCGGCGGCCGGACGGTCACCGCCCTGCTCGACGGGGTGGGCGGGGACAGGGCGCGGGCGGCGTTCGAGCTCCTGGCCGACGGCGGCCGGTACGTCACCATCGGCAACGCCTCCCAGCAGGACTTCACGCCGGACCCGGAGGAGCTCAAGGAGCGCGGCCTGACCGCGACCAACGCCCTGCTGCTCCTGCTCGGGCGGCCGGAGGAACGGCCCGCGTACGAGGCCAGGGCGCTGGCGGCGGCCGCCGACGGCACGCTCGTCCCGGCGGTGCAGGCGTTCCCGCTCTCCGAGGCGGCGGCCGCCCACGCCGCGCTGGAGACCAGGCGGACGACGGGCAAGGTCGTCCTCGTGCCCTAGGGACCCCCTTCCCGGTCCACCGCGGCCGGGTCGTTAGTGTGCTGGACATGGCAGAGCGGATCATGGATCCCGGAACCCCCGACTGCCGTGGCGCGGGACGGTACCTGTGGTGGCTGGTCACGCGGCAGCGCGGCCGGGTCCTGCTCGGCGCGTTCCTGGCCACGGCCTGGATGGTGTGCCTGACGCTGCCGCCGTACTTCCTGTCCCGCGCCATCGACGACGGCCTGGCGACGGGACGCCTGCCCGTGCTGGCCTGGTGGGTCGCCGCCGTGCTCGGCACCGGCGTGCTGAACGCGTGGCTGGCCATCATGCGCCACCGGACCATGACGAGGGTGCGCATGGACGCCGCGTTCCGGACCGTGGAGGTGGTGGTCCTGCACGCGACGCGCCTGGGAGCGGCGCTGCCGCGCAAGGTGACGGCCGGGGAGGTGGTCACGATCGGGTTCGGCGACGCCGCCATGCTGGCCCAGACGCTCACCATCACCGGCCCGGGCGTCGGCGCGGTCCTGGCCTACCTCGTCGTGGCCGGGCTGCTGCTGTCCGTCTCGCCGCCGCTGGCCGCCGTGGTGCTGCTGGGCGTGCCGCTGCTCGCGGTGCTGCTCGGCCCGCTGCTGGGGCGGCTGCGTGGGGCCGAGACGGCCTACCGGGTGCGGCAGGGGGAGCTCGCCGCGCGGTTCGCGGACATCGCCGGAGGGCTGCGGGTGCTGAACGGCATCGGCGGCAAGGACGTGTACGCGGAACGTTACCGGCGCGGCTCGCAGGAGCTGCGCGAGCAGGGGTACCGGGTCGGGGCGGTGACGAGCTGGATCCACGCCCTCGGGGTCGGCCTGCCCACGCTGTTCCTGGGCGCGGTGACGTGGCTGGCGGCCCGGATGGCCGTGCAGGGGGACATCACGGTCGGGGAGCTGGTGGCGGTGTACGGGTACGCCGCCGTGCTGGTGGTGCCCGTCGCGTTCTTCACCGAGGGCGGCTACGACCTCAGCCGCGGTCTGGTCGCCGCCCGCCGGGTGGTCCACTTCCTGAACCTGGAGCCTGCCGCCGAGGGCGGGGACACCGAGGCACCCGGGTCGCCGGCCACGCTGCGCGACCCCGCGTCCGGCGTGGAGATCGCGCCGGGGCGGCTGACCGCGCTGGTCGGCGCGCGACCGGCGGAGGCGGCGGCCGTCCTCGACCGCCTGGGCGGCTTCACCGAGTCGGCCGCCACCTGGGGCGGGGTCCGCCTCCGCGACCTCGGCCGGGAGCGGGTACGTGACCGGATCCTGGTGGCGGACAACGAGGCAGACGTGTTCGCGGGGGCGTTGCGCGAGGTCATCGCGGGCAGCCGGGACCCGGACGACGAGGCACTCCTCCGCGCCGTGCGCGCGGCCATGGGCGAGGACATCGTGCGGGCGCTCCCGTACGGGCTGGACTCGGTGATCTCGGCCCAGGGCCGCAACCTGTCCGGCGGGCAGCGGCAGCGCGTCCGCCTGGCCCGTGCGCTGCTCGCCGACCCGGAGGTCCTCCTGGCGGCCGAGCCCACCTCGGCCCTGGACGCCCACACCGAGGCGGCCGTCGCGGACCGGCTGCGCGCCGCGCGGGCCGGCCGCACCACCGTCGTCACCACCACCTCGCCTCTCGTGCTGGATCGGGCGGACACGGTGTACTACCTGGTGGACGGCGTGGTGGCGGCCACGGGCGAGCACCCCGGCCTGCTGCGCGACGAGCCCGGCTACCGCCTGCTGGTGTCCCGTGGCGAGGAGGACGACGGGCCGGCCGATGGGACCGGCGTCCCGCCTCAGGAACTCGCCCGATGACCGCCACCCCCGATTCCGCCGACGACGGCCGGTTGCCGGTCGCCGAGCCGGGGCGGACGCGCCGGGCCGCGTGGCGGCTCGTCCGCCTGGACGGCCGCGCCTTCGCCGCCATGCTCGCGCTCAACGCCCTGGCCGCCGGCGCGGGGCTGGCCGCCCCGTGGCTGCTCGGCCGCATCGTCGACGAGGTCAAGTCCGGCGCGACCGTCGCCGCCGTGGACCGGCTGGCCCTGGCCATCCTCGTCTGCGGGGTGGCCCAGCTCCTGCTGTCCCGCTACGCGAGCTTCGTCGGCCACCGGTTCGGCGAGCGCACGCTGGCCCGCGTCCGGGAGGAGTACACCGAGCGCACGCTCGCCCTGCCCGCCTCCGTGGTCGAGCGCGCCGGGACCGGCGACCTGACGACCCGGGGCACCACGGATGTCGCCTCGGTCGGCGCCACGCTCCGCGACGCCGGTCCCGACGTGGCCATCGCCGCCGTCCAGGCCGTCTTCATCCTGGCCGCCGTCTTCGCGCTCGACCCGCTCCTGGGCGCGTGCGGGGTGCTCGGCCTCACCGGCATCTGGTTCGCCTCCCGGTGGTACCTGCGCCGGGCGGTCGGGGCGTACCTGGCCGAGGGCGCCGCCAACTCGGCCCTCGCCGAGGAGCTCGCCGCCACCACCGGCGGCGCCCGTACGGTGGAGGCGCTCAGGCTCGAGCACCGCCGCATCACGGCCGCCCGGCGGGCCATCGACGAGTGCCGCCGCACCCGTACCAGGACGTTGTTCCTGCGCAGCGTGCTCTTCCCGGTGGTGGACGTCTCGTACGCCATCCCCGTCGCCACCGTCCTGCTGCTCGGCGGCGCGCTGATGACGCGGCAGCCGGGCGCCGTGACGCTGGGCACGGTGGTCGCCGCGGCCCTCTACCTGCGCCGGCTCGAACAGCCGCTGAACACCGTCCTGGAGCAGCTGGAGCGCCTGCAGAGCAGCATCGCCTCCTTCTCCCGCGTGGAGGGCCTCGCCACGGCTCCCCGGAGCACGCCGGCCGCTTCCCCGGAGCCGGCCGGCGACCGGCTGGAGGTCCGCGGCGTGCGCTTCGCCTACGACGGCGGCCCGGACGTGCTGCACGGGGTGGACCTGTGCGTACGCCCCGGCGAGCGGCTGGCGATCGTCGGCCCCTCCGGCGCGGGCAAGACGACGCTGGGCAGGCTGCTGGCGGGCGTGGACGCCCCGCGGACCGGCTCCGTCACGGTCGGCGGCGTCCCCGTGGCCGGCCTCGACCCCGACCGGCTGCGCGAGCGCGTCGTCCTCGTCACCCAGGAGCACCACGTGTTCCTCGGCACGGTACGCGACAACCTGCGGATCGCCGCCCCCGCCGCCACCGACGCGGACCAGCGCGCGGCCCTGACCGCCGTGGGCGCCGACTGGATCGACGACCTCCCGGACGGCCTGGACACCGACCTGGGCCACGGCGCCCACCGCCCGGACGGCGCGCAGGCCCAGCAGCTGGCCCTGGCGCGGGTCGTGCTGGCCGACCCCCACACTCTGATCCTCGACGAGGCCACCGCCCTGCTGGACCCGGGAACGGCCCGCCACACGGAGCGCGCCCTGGCCGCCGTCCTCGGCGGGCGTACCGTCATCGCCATCGCCCACCGCCTCCAGACGGCGCACGACGCGGACCGGGTGGCGGTCATGCGGGACGGGCGGATCACCGAGCTGGGCACGCACGAGGACCTGGTCGCGGCCGGCGGCGGGTACGCGGACCTCTGGCATTCGTGGCACGGGGACCGGCCGCGACCCGATCGCCAAGGGTGAAGAATATCTTCGCAAAGATCTCGCCAGCGAAGGAAAATGTTGAGACGCTGAACTGCACGACGCACCCCCCAGTCCGAGGAGTGGTTCATGCGCAGACTGCTGGCGATCTCTCTGGTCGCCCTGCTGCCCTTAAGCTATGTGAGCGCAGCTCACGCCCAGGAACCCGCCGACCGGCAGCAGGCCTTCGCGGCCGCCGCCGAGGAGTTCCAGGTGCCCGCGAGCGTGTTGCTGGGCGTCTCCTACCTCGAGTCCCGCTGGGACGCCCACGCGGGCCAACCCTCCAGCGACGCCGGGTTCGGCCCCATGCACCTGACCGACGCCGCCGCCTTCACCTCCGCCAACCACCACAGCGAGGGCGAGGAGGACGCCCGCGGCGACGACGGACGCCCCCTGCCCCCGCCCGCCGAGCAGCCCGCGCCCACGGACATCCCGGCCTCGCTGCGCACCATGGAGCGGGCCGCCGCGCTGACCGGCGAGAGCCACGAGCGGCTGCGTACGGACGACGCCGCCAACATCCGGGGCGGCGCGGCGCTGCTGGCCGACTACCAGAAGGCGCTCGGCGCGCCGCTCAGCGACGACCCCGGCGAGTGGTACGGGGCCGTGGCCAGGTACTCCGGGGCCGAGGAGGCCGGGGCCGCCAAGTTCTTCGCCGACGAGGTCTTCGCGACGATCAAGGAAGGGGCCGCACGGACGACGGACGACGGCGAGCGGGTCGCCCTGACGGCCGTGCCCGGCCTGGAGAAGATCGAGAAGTGGCTGGAGAAGCTCGGCCTGCGGCCCACCCGCCCCGACGGCGTGGAGTGCCCGGCCTCGATCTCCTGCGAGTGGATCCCGGCCGCCTACCAGGAGCTGCCGGACAACGACTACGGCCACTACGACCTGGCGAACCGGCCGTTCAGCCAGAAGGTCGACTACATCATCATCCATGACATGGAGGGATATTTCCTGCCCTCCATCCGCCTCAACCAGGACCCCAACTACGGCGCGAGCTGGCACTACTCCATCCGCTCCTCCGACGGCCACATCGCCCAGCACATCAAGACCAAGGACGTCGGCTGGCAGGCCGGCAACTGGTACGTCAACGCCAAGTCCATCGGTCTCGAGCACGAGGGCTTCCTGGCCGAGGGCAGCACCTGGTACACCGAGGCGATGTACCGCTCGTCGGCCCGCCTGGTGCGCTACCTGGCGCTCAAGCACGGCGTGCCGCTGGACCGCGCCCACATCCTGGGCCACGACAACGTCCCGGGCACGCTCCCGACGACCGTGCGCGGCATGCACGAGGACCCGGGGCCGTTCTGGGACTGGGCGCACTACTTCCAGCTCATGGGGGCGCCCCTGCACCAGTTCGGCGGGCCTCAGGCGGGATCGGTCATGATAAAGCCGGACTTCGCCACGAACAAGCCGTACTTCTACGGCTGCGACCGCAAGAACCCGTCAGCCGCCTGCCCGCCGCTCCCCTCCGGCACCGTCTGGCTCCGCACGGAGCCGCGGCCGGACGCGCCGCTGGTCAAGGACATCGGCAAGCACCCGACCGGCGACTCCCTCTACAGCGTGTACGACCACAGCGCCCGCGCGAGCACCGGACAGCGCTTCGCCGTGGCCGACCGCCAGGGCGACTGGACGGCCATCTGGTATCTCGGCCAGAAGGCCTGGTTCCACAACCCGGCCGACGCCCCGACCGCCGTCCCGTCCATGGGGCTCGTGGTCACCCCGAAGCCGGGCAAGGCGACCGTCCCGGTGTACGGGCGGGCGTACCCGGAGCAGGAGGCCTACCCGGAGGGGATCCCGTACCAGGCGGTGACCCCGCTGCAGTACACGTTCTCGGCCGGGGAGAAGTACACCCTCGCGGGTCCGGCCGCCACCGAGTACTACCGCGCGGTCACCTTCAACCTGGAGGACCACAAGGTGGTGCGGGGCAAGACCAGATACCTGGAGATCCAGTTCGGCCACCGCGTGATGTTCGTCAAGGCTGACGACGTGCAGGTGACGTTCTCCGGGTGAACTCCCTGACGGCGCGCCTGGTGCTCGCGAGCGCCTCCTGAGAGGCGTCGAACGTGCGCTGGGCGACGCCGACGAACACGCAGTCGACGACGAGGAGCTGGCTGATCCGGCTGGCCAGGGCGCCGGGACGGAACTCCGTCTCGCGCCCGGCGGAGATCAGCACGTGTTCGGCCAGCTCCGCGATGGACGAGCGGGGGTTGTTGGTGATCGCGACCGTGGTGGCCCCGGCCTCCTTGGCCCGGCGCAGCGGCTCGATCACGTCGGGGGTCTCGCCGGAGGTGCTGATGCCGATGGCGACGTCGCCCGCCCTCAGCAGCACCGCGCTGGTCAGCGCCAGGTGCGCGTCCTGGAAGGCGTGGCTGGACAGGCCGATGCGCATCAGCTTCTGCGCGACGTCCTCGGCCACCAGCCCGGAGGCGCTCACTCCGTAGGCGTCGATCCGCCGGGCGCCGACGATGGCGTCCACCACCAGCCCGAGGCGCTCGGAGGTGAGCTGGGCGATGGTGTCGTTGATCGCCTCCGACTCGGCCCGCGCCACCTTCTGGATGACCTCCGACAGGGGGTCGTCGGGGGCCAGGTCGCCGGGCACCAGCCGGTCAGGCTGCGCGGCGGCCGCGGCTAAGGCCAGCCTGAGCTGCGGGTATCCCGCGAAGCCGAGCAGCCTGGCGGTGCGTACGATCGTGGCCTCGCTGGTGCCTGAGGCGGCGGAGAGCTCCGTGATGGTGCTCCGGGCCACCGTCGCGGGGTCCTCCAGGATGAGGCGTGCGACGGTCTGGGCAGCCGGCGTCAGGGACGGCAGCACACCTCGGACCGTGGCCACCAGAGTGTCAGCCCGCAGGCCGTTCCCGCTGTCGTCCACCCCCTGATTATGCCCGGTTGTTTACCGCAGAGTTCCGTTCGTCATACCCGCAGGTTCCTCGGGGACGGCTATGAGCCCGAGCTCCGCGGGCGTGGCGAGGAGCGGGTGGTACGGGACGACCCGCACGGTGTAGCCGAAGGCACCCGTGCGGTCGAGCGGGACCGTGCCCGTGTAGTGTGCCCGCCGGTCGTCGTCCACCGACTGCGCCAACAGCTTGGCGTACGCCGGGTGCACCAGCTCGTCGTGCGGCCCGACCTTGCCGTACGCGACCTCGACCAGCACGTCGTCCGGCTCCAGGTCGCCCAGCGCGATCGTGGCGTGCAGCTCGATGGCCGCCCCGACCTCCGGCATGTCCCCCACGCCGGCCGCCTCGACGTGCTCGACGCGCACCCCCGGCCAGGCCCTGGTCACCCGGACCCGCCAGGCGGCGAACCCCTTGGCCGGCGCGTAGGACTCGGCGCTCAGCGCGCGGGCGGAGGCGGCGGCCGGGTTGTACAGGGTGACCACGTAGTCGCGCAGCATGCGCCCGGCCAGCACCTTGGGCCCGAGCGAGGCTAGTGTGTGCTTGACCATCTCCATCCAGCGCCGCGGCAGGCCGTCGATCGCGCGGTCGTAGAACCGGTCGGACACCTCGTGCTCGATCAGGTCGTAGAGGGCGGCGGCCTCCAGCTCGTCGCGCCGGTCGGCGTTGGTCACCCCGTCGGCGGTGGGGATGGCCCAGCCGTTGGTGCCGTCGTACCACTCGTCCCACCAGCCGTCGCGGATCGACAGGTTGAGGCCGCCGTTCAGCGCGGACTTCATCCCCGACGTGCCGGACGCCTCCAGCGGGCGCAGCGGGTTGTTCAGCCAGACGTCACAGCCCTGGACCATGAGCTGCCCGAGCGCCATGTCGTAGTCGGGCAGGAAGACGATGCGGTGCCGGACGTTCTGCTGGTCGGCGAACTTGACGATCTGCTGGATCAGCTTCTTGCCGCCCTCGTCGGCGGGGTGGGCCTTGCCGGCGATCACGATCTGCACCGGTTTGTCCGGCGACAGCAGCAGCTCGGTCAGCCGCTCGGGGTCGCGCAGCATGAGCGTGAGCCGCTTGTACGACGGCACGCGCCGCGCGAACCCGATCGTCAGCACGTCGGGGTCGAGCGCGTCGTCGATCCAGCCCAGCTCGGCGTCGGAGGCCCCGCGCTCGCGCCAGGACCTGCGCAGGCGTACGCGGGCGCCGTCGACCAGCCGCTTGCGCAGCGTGCCGCGGATCTGCCAGATGTCGGCGTCGGAGATCTTCTGGATGCCCTCCCAGCCGCGGGCCCGCTCCAGCAGCGAGGGCAGCTCGCGCCCGGCCAGCTCCATGAGCTCCCTGCCGACCCAGGTCGGCGCGTGCACGCCGTTGGTGATCGACCCGATCGGCACCTCGTCCAGGTCAAATCCCGGCCAGAGATTTTTGAACATCTCCCGGCTGACCTCGCCGTGCAGCTTGGACACGCCGTTGACGCGCTGGGCCAGCCGCATGCCCATGACGGCCATGTTGAACCGGTGCGGGTCGGACTCCGCGCCCAGCGCGAGGATCCGCTCCACCGGCACGGTCGGCCAGGCGTTCGCGCCGCCGAAGTGGCGCTCGATCATGTCCACCGGGAAGCGGTCGATGCCCGCGGGAACGGGGGTGTGCGTGGTGAACACCGTGCCGGCCCGCACCGCCTCCAGCGCCTCGTCGAACGACATCCGCGCCTCGGTCAGCTCCCGGATCCGCTCCAGGCCGAGGAAGCCGGCGTGGCCCTCGTTGGTGTGGAAGACCTCCGGGTCGGCGTGGCCGGTGATCTTGCAGTAGGCCCTGATCGCGCGTACGCCGCCGACCCCCAGCAGGAGCTCCTGCATGAGCCGGTGGTCGGTGCCCCCGCCGTAGAGCCGGTCGGTGACGTCTCTGGCGGCAGTGTCGTTGTCGGCCACGTCGGAGTCGAGCAGGAGCAGCGGCACCCGTCCGACCTGTGCCACCCACACCTGCGCGTGCAGCACGCGCTCCTCGGGCAGGGCCAGGCGGATCTTGACGGGCGTGCCCTCGGCGTCCTTGAGCAGGCTCAGCGGCAGCCCGCCCGCGTCGAGCGACGGGTAGTGCTCCAGCTGCCAGCCCTCCGGCGAGAGCGACTGGGTGAAGTAGCCGTGCCGGTAGAGCAGGCCGACGGCCAGGATGGGCACGCCTAGGTCGCTGGCCGCCTTGAGGTGGTCGCCCGCGAGGATGCCCAGGCCGCCCGAGTATTGCGGCAGTGCCGTGGCGATGCCGAACTCGGGCGAGAAGTAGGCGATGGCGCGCGCGCCGTCGGGCAGCGTCTGGTACCACCGCGGCGAGGTCATGTATTCGCGCAGGTCGTCGGCGGCGTCGGCGAGCCGCCGCAGGAAGCGGCGGTCGGCCGCCAGCTCGGCCAGCCTGGCCGGCGTGACGGCGCCGAGCAGCGCCACGGGGTCGTGTCCGACCTGCTCCCAGAGGTCGGCGTCGACCTCCGCGAAGAGGTCCATCGTCTCCGGGTGCCATGACCAGCGGAGATTGTGGACGAGCTCGCCGAGGGCGGCCAGCTCCGCGGGCAGGACGGTGCGGACGGTAAACCGGCGGATAGCTCTCACGTTTCTGCACCCTACGGGCTAGGAGGGACCTCTGAGTCCTTCACCCCCACGAAGCCCCTTCAAACCCCTTCCGGGAACAAGCATGAAGAGGGACTATTGGGGCAACTTTCCTCATTGTTGGGCTCTCCCGCAGACACTCTCGGGAGGTCTATCCGCTGCTGTCCACAATTTACATGCAAGGATCGTTCCTGCCAGGGAAAGCCTCCGGCGGCACCGGGAGTGCCGCCGCAAACCCTTGAATGCGATGATCGGACGAATTCCCATCACGGACATCTCCCCCGTCGTCGACTGCGGGCAGTGGCCCGCCAAGGCGGTCGCCGGCGAGACCTTCCAGGTCTCGGCGACCGTCTTCAGAGAGGGCCACGACGCCGTGGCCGCGGGCGTGGTGCTCACCGCGCCCGACGGGCAGCGCGGGCGCCTGAGACCGATGCGCGAGCTCGCCCCCGGCACTGACCGCTGGGGCGTGGACGTGTGCCTGCCGGCCGAAGGTGACTGGCTGTTCCGAGTGGAGGCATGGAGCGACCCGATCAGCACGTGGCTGCACGACGCCGAGATCAAGATCCCGCGCGGCATGGACGTCGATCTCATGTGCGAGGAGGGCGCCCGGCTGTTCGAGCGCGCGGCCAAGGCCGTGCGCCCGGCGGACTGCCCGAACGGCCAGCCCGCGAAGAACGGCGCGAAAACCGGCGCCAAGAACGGCAGGTCCAAGCAGAACGGCACCGGCAACGGCAACGGCGACAGCGCCTGCGGCCACCGGGCGGCGCTGCTGTCGATCTCGGCCACGCTGCGTGACGAGGACCTGGACCCGCGGGCCCGGCTGTCGATCGCCCAGCTTCCCGAGACCGCCGCGCTGCTGGACTCCCATCCGTTCCGCGAGCTGGTGACCAGGTCCAAGTCGCACAAGGTCAGGGTGGACCGGCGCCGGGCGCTGTACGGCTCCTGGTACGAGTTCTTCCCGAGGTCCGAAGGCGCGATCGTCAACGAGCTGGGCATCTCCAAGTCCGGAAATTTCCAGACTGCTGCCAAGCGGCTGCCCGCCATCGCCAAGATGGGCTTCGACGTCGTCTACCTGCCACCGATCCATCCGATCGGCACCACCTACCGCAAGGGGCGCAACAACACGCTCAGCCCCGAGCCCGACGAGCCCGGCTCGCCGTGGGCCATCGGCTCGGAGGACGGCGGCCACGACGCCGTGCACCCCGATCTGGGCACCCTGGACGACTTCGACGTGTTCGTCGAGCGGACCAAAGCGCTGGGGATGGAGATCGCGCTCGACTTCGCCCTGCAGTGCTCTCCCGACCACCCGTGGGTGAAGGAACACCCCGAGTGGTTCACGATCAGGGCCGACGGGTCGATCGCGTACGCCGAGAACCCGCCCAAGAAATACCAGGACATCTACCCGATCAACTTCGACCGGGATCCCGAGGGGATCTACATCGAGGTCAGGCGGGTGCTGCGGCACTGGATGGACCACGGGGTGCGCATCTTCCGGGTGGACAACCCGCACACCAAGCCGGTGGCGTTCTGGGAGCGGCTGCTGGCCGACATCCACCGGACCGACCCCGACGTGATCTTCCTGTCGGAGGCGTTCACCAGGCCGGCGATGATGCGCACGCTGGCCAAGACCGGCTTCCATCAGTCATACACGTACTACACCTGGAAGAACTCCAAAGGTGATGTGGAGACCTACCTCACGGAGCTCTCCCAGGAGACTTCCTGTTACCTGCGACCGAACCTGTTCGTGAACACGCCCGACATCCTGCACGAGTACCTGCAGCACGGCGGCGTGCCGGCGTTCAAGATCAGGGCGGTCCTGGCCGCGCTCGCCTCGCCGACCTGGGGCGTCTACTCCGGCTACGAGCTCGGAGAGAACGTGCCAGTACGCCCCGGCAGTGAGGAATACCTAGATAGTGAGAAATATCAGTACAAACCTCGCGATTGGGTTACGGCCGAACGTGAAGGAAGGAGCCTGGCTCCCTTCCTCACCCACCTGAATTTGTTCCGAAGAGCGCATCCTGCGCTGCAGGAATTGCGTAATCTACGGTTCCACAGGGTCGACCAACCGGACATCGTTTGCTTCTCGAAACGGCTCCCGGGCGCCTATGACCCGGCCACACGAAGGCACGGACTGGGCGACGTCGTTCTGGCGGTCATCAACCTGGATCCACACCACACCCACGAGGCGACTGTTGATCTGGACCTGCCTGCAATCGGTCTCGACTGGACCGCGGAGTTCGTCGTGGACGACGAATTGTCAGGCGAATCGTACCGCTGGAGGCAGAGCAACTATGTACGCCTCGACCCCCACATCCAGCCTGCCCACATTCTCACCGTACGAGCCGCGCCACGGTAGAACTGAATTCAGCGGGGAGTCTTCAACGTGTGTGAAAGCGCCTCCCTCATGAGCCCCCAGCGGGGCGGCTCATGAGCTCCACACCCATTCCCAACACCTTTGACGAGGAAAAGCCGCGCGATCCCTACTGGTACAAGCGGGCGGTTTTCTACGAGGTCCTGATCAGGGGATTCGCCGACTCCAACGGCGACGGGACCGGCGACATCAGAGGTCTCATCAGCAAGCTCGACTACCTGCAATGGCTGGGCGTCGACTGCCTCTGGCTGCTGCCGCTGTACGAGTCGCCACTGCGTGACGGCGGCTACGACATCGCGGACTTCATGAAGATCCTGCCCGAGTTCGGGGATCTCGGAGACTTCGTGAAACTCGTGGACGAGGCACACAAACGGGGCATGCGCGTCATCGCCGACCTGGTCATGAACCACACCAGCGACGCCCACCCCTGGTTCCAGGCGTCCCGGCACGACCCCGAGGGGCCGTTCGGCGACTTCTACGTCTGGTCGTCCACGGATGAGAAGTACCAGGACGCCCGGATCATCTTCATCGACACGGAAACGTCCAACTGGACCTACGACCCCGTGCGCGGCCAGTACTACTGGCACCGTTTCTTCCACCACCAGCCGGACCTCAACTACGAGAACCCGGCGGTGCAGGAGGCCATGCTCGAGGTCCTGCGATTCTGGCTGGACCTGGGCATCGACGGGTTCCGGCTGGACGCGGTGCCCTACCTCTTCGAGGAAGAGGGCACCAACTGCGAGAACCTGCCGAGGACGCACGAATACCTGAAGCGGATCCGGACCGAGGTGGACCGGCTGTTCCCCGACCGCGTGCTGCTGGCCGAGGCGAACCAGTGGCCGTCCGACGTGGTGGAGTATTTCGGCGACCCGGTCGGCGGTGGGGACGAATGCCATATGGCCTTCCATTTCCCACTGATGCCCCGCATCTTCATGGCCGTCCGCAGGGAATCGCGCTACCCCATTTCCGAAATTTTGGCGCAAACGCCGAAAATTCCGGAGCATTGCCAATGGGGCATCTTCCTCCGCAACCACGACGAGCTCACGCTCGAGATGGTCACGGACGAAGAGCGCGACTACATGTACACCGAGTACGCCAAGGACCCCCGCATGCGGGCGAACGTCGGCATCCGCCGCCGCCTGGCGCCCCTGCTCGAGAACGACCGCAACCAGATCGAGCTGTTCACCGCCCTGCTCCTGTCGCTGCCCGGCTCCCCCGTGCTGTACTACGGCGACGAGATCGGCATGGGCGACAACATCTGGCTCGGCGACCGTGACGGCGTCCGCACGCCCATGCAGTGGGACCCCGACCGCAACGCCGGGTTCTCCGACTGCGACCCCGGCCGGCTCTACCTGCCGGTCATCATGGACCCGATCTACGGCTACCAGGGCATCAACGTCGAGGCCCAGCAGAAGAACGCCGGCTCGCTGCTGCACTGGACCCGGCGCATGATCGAGATCCGCAAGCGGCACCCGGTCTTCGGGCTGGGCGGTTACGCGGAGCTCAACTCCTCCAACCCCAGCGTGCTCGCGTTCGTCAGGGAACTGGGCGACGACCGGATGCTCTGCGTGAACAACCTGTCACGCTTCCCGCAGCCGGTCGAGCTCGACCTGCGCAGATTCGTCGGCGTCTCCCCCGTGGAAACCATGGGAGGCGTACCATTCCCGGCAATTGGCGAACTTCCGTATCTTTTGACGCTTCCCGGGCATGGGTTCTATTGGTTCACACTCCCGCCGGCCATCATCCAGGAGGAGTAGGACGTGCTTGACGAGCTCCTTGCCACGTGGATCGGCCGCCAGCGTTGGTTCGGTGGCAAGGGGCGCCCGATCGACGCTCTGTCGGTCGATTCGGACGTCGAGCTGACGCCCGGTCTCAGACACCTGATCGTCGCCGTCTGGCAGGAGGGCTCGCGTGACCGGTACCAGGTCCTGCTGGGCGAGCGACACGAGATCCCCGACCGGCTGACGCACGCCCTCATCGGCACGGTCGGCGACACCTATCTCTACGACGCCGTCCACGACTCCGACCGCGCGAGCTGGCTCCTGGACGGCATGGCCCACGACGAGACACGCAGCGGCCTGCGCATGCGCCACGTGCCCGGGGTAACCATCGACACCTCCCCGCGCAGCCTGGTGCTCGGCGCGGAGCAGTCCAACACCTCGATCGTGTTCGGGGACGCGTACATCTGCAAGCTCTTCCGCCGGCTCATCCCGGGCGTCAACCCCGAGCTGGAGATCATCACCGCCCTGGCCGCCAGGAACGCGCCGCACATCGCGCAGCCGTACGGGTGGATCGAGACCGACCTCGACGGCACGGACACCACGCTCGCGATCATGCAGGAGTTCCTGACCCCCGCGAACGACGGCTGGGACCTCGCCCTGGCCAGCGTGCGCGATCTGTACGCCTCGCTGCCCGAGCTGCCGGCGTCCGACGCGGGCGGGGACTTCGCGGCCGAGGCGCTGCGGCTGGGCGGCGCCACCGCCCGCGTGCACCACGAGCTGGCCGCCGCCTTCCCCACCGACGTCATCGAGATCCACGAGCTCAAGCGGATGGCCGAGTCCTTCAGGCGGCGGCTGGGCCGGGCCGTGGCGGAGGTGCCCGAGCTACGGCAGCACGTGAACGCCATCGAGGACGCCTACCACCAGGTGGAGCTGCTCACCAACGAGGTGCCCGTGCAAAGGGTTCACGGCGATTACCACCTCGGCCAGGTGATGCGCACGCCGACGGACTGGGTGGTGCTCGACTTCGAGGGCGAGCCGGGGCAGCCGCTGGCCGAGCGGCGGGCGCTGTCGTCGCCGCTGCGGGACGTGGCGGGAATGCTGCGCTCGTTCGACTACGCGGCCAGGCACCTGCTGGCCGGCCACTCCCAGGCCGCGGAGCTGGAGCCCCGGGCGCAGGAGTGGGCCGACCGCAACCGGGCCGCCTTCCTCGACGGGTACACCGAGGGCGGCGGGGTGATCACGCGGGCGGACGCGGCGCTGCTGCGGGCGTTCGAGCTGTCGAAGGCCGTCTACGAGGTCGTCTACGAGGCCCGCAACCGGCCCACCTGGCTCCCGATCCCCCTGGCCGCCTTCCGCCCCCGCCCCGCCTGACCCCCGGCGGCACATCCGCGAGGACGGTCAGAGCAGTTCCTCGACGAGGCCGGACAGGCCCTCGTGGCCGAGACCGCGAGCTGTGCGCTGGTCGACGATGGCCTTCATGGGCAGCAGCAGGTCCGGCTTGACGCCCTGCTCGCGGAACGTGCGGACCAGGTTCTCCAGGCCCGCCCGGTTGACCTCCAGGTTGGAGACCTCCGTGCTGTGGTCACCGGACTCCATCTTCGCGGCCCAGGCCGGCTGCTGGGCGGCCATCGCGTTCAGCCACGGGACCAGCAGCGACTCGACGAACTCCCCGAGCGGGAACTTCGCCGACGTCACCAGGGCCGCCGCCTCCAGGAGGCCGGCGATCTGGCCGTACATGCCGGTCAGCATGGCCAGGTCCAGCAGCGGCGCCATCCCGGGGTCGTCGCCGGTGAAGCGGGGCTCGGCCATGGCGGCCAGCGCGGGCTCGTACCGGTCGAAGGCCCGCTGGGAGCCGCTGTAGAGGATGAGGGCGCCCGGCTGGGCGATCATCGGGGGCACCGCCATGATGCCGCCGTCGAGGTAGTCGCCACCGCGCCCGGCCACCCACGACGCCGTCTCACGGGCCTCGGCGGGCCGGCCGGTGGTGAGGTTCGCGATGACCCGCCCCTCCAGCGACGCCTGCTCCAGCACCCCCTCGACGGACGGGTAGTCGAGCAGGCACACGATGACCAGGGAGCTCGCCTCGACGGCCCGCGCCGGGGTGTCCGCGAGCGTGGCACCCTTGGCGACCAGGGGTTCGGCCTTGGCCGGCGTACGGTTCCACACGGTCACGCGGTGCCCGGCCGCCAGGAGGCTGCCGGCGAGCGCGGAGCCCATGAGCCCGAGGCCGAGAACGGAGATGTTTTCCGGCATTTCAGCGTTCATTGTTGGTGTTCCTTGGTGCAGGAGGATGATGCGTCCACCTTCTCCGTGGGCGGTTATGGTCTGGTTCGGAGTCGGTTATGGGCGGGGATGGGCAGATGCGGTTCGGGGTGCTGGGGCCGATCGCGGTGTGGACGCCCGACGGGCAGCCGGTCCAGGTGATCGAGGTCAAGGTCCGGGCGCTGCTCGCCGGCCTGCTGATCCACGCCGGGCGGCCGGTCTCCGCCGACCGGCTGATCGAGGACCTCTGGGGTCACCGGCCGCCCGCCGACGCGCCCGCCGCGCTGCGGGTGAAGGTGTCGCAACTGCGCAGGGCGCTGGGCGATCGGGAGCTGGTGGCGTACCGGGCGCCCGGGTACGTGCTGCGGGCCGAGCCCGGGTCCGTGGACGCCGGGGTGTTCGAGGCGCTGCTCGGGCGGGCCCAGCGCGCCGACGACCTCCAGGCGCGCGCCTCGCTGCTGCGCGAGGCGCTCGGTCTCTGGCGCGGGAGCGCGTACGCGGAGTTCGCCGACGAGCCGTTCGCGCGGGCGGCGGTGGCCCGGCTGGACGAGCAGCGGCTGATGGCGGTGGAGGAGCTGGCCGAGGCCCGGCTCGGGCTGGGCGAGCACGGGCTGCTCGCGGCCGAGCTGGCGGACCTGGTGGCCGAGCATCCGCTGCGGGAGCGGCTGCGAGGTGTGCACGTACGGGCTCTCTACCGGGCGGGGCGGCAGAGCGAGGCGCTGGCCAGCTACGGGGAGCTGCGGCGGCGGCTGGCGGACGAGCTCGGGCTGGATCCCGGGCCGGAGCTGGCGGCGCTGCACCAGGCGATCCTGGAGCAGGACCCGGCCCTGGACGCGCCGGCGGCTCGGCCCCGTACGAACCTGCCCGCCCCGCTGACACCCCTCGTCGGGCGGGACGAGGCGGTGGCCGAGGTGCGGGCGCTGCTGCGTACCGACCGCCTGGTCACCCTCACGGGCCCCGGCGGCGTGGGCAAGACCCGCCTGGCCCTCGCCGCGGCCTCTGCGCCCCTTGTGACGGAGGGCTTCGAGGGCGGGGTGTGGCTGGTGGAGCTGGCCTCGCTCGGCGCCGGGGCGCAGGCGGTCGAGGTGGCCGAGGCGATCGCGGGCGTGCTGGGCCTGCGTGACGACTCGCCGGGCTGCATCATGGAGCGCCTGCCCAGCGTGCTGCGGGCCAAGCCGACGCTGCTCGTGCTGGACAACTGCGAGCACGTGGTGGAGCAGGTGGCCACGCTGGCCGGTCAGCTCCTGCGGGCCGCCCCCGAGCTGCGTGTCCTGGCCACGAGCCAGGAGTCGCTGCGGATCGAGGGCGAGGCGCTGTGGAGCGTGCCGCCGCTGGGGCGGGAGGCGGCCGTGGAGCTGTTCGCGGCGCGGGCGGGCATCGCGCCCGACGCCGACGTCGAGGAGATCTGCGCGCGGCTGGACGGCATCCCGCTCGCGCTGGAGCTGGCCGCCACGAGGATGCGGGCGCTGACCCCGAGGCAGCTGGCCGAGCGCCTCGACGACCGCTTCCGCCTGCTCGCCTCCGGGCTGCGCGGCGCGCCGGCCCGGCAGCAGACGTTGCGGGCGATGATCGACTGGAGCTGGGAGCTGCTGACGGACGCCGAGCGGGTGGTGCTGCGGCGCCTGGCCGTGCACGCCGACGGCTGCACGCTGGAGGCGGCCGAGGAGGTCTGCGCCGAACCCGGCCTGGACGTGCTCGACCTGCTGGCCCGCCTGGTCGACCGCTCCCTGGTGGTACGCACGCCGGTACGCGCCCCCGCCCCCGGAGGCCGGCCGGCGCCCCGATACCGGCTGCTGGAGTCGGTCGCCGCCTACTGCCAGGAGCGGCTGGCCGAGGCGGGCGAGCTGGCCGGGGTGCGGCTCCGGCACGTCCGCCACTACGCCGGACTGGCCGAGCGGGTGGAGCCCGGCCTCCGCGGGCACGGGCAGCGCGGCGCCCTCGCCCTCCTCGACGCCGAGCACGCCAACCTGCGCACGGCCCTGGAGACGGCCGTGGCCGAGCGGGCGCCGGGCGAGGCGCTCCGGCTGGTCAACGCCATGGCCTGGTACTGGGTGCTGCGCGGCAGGCTGGGCGAGGGCCGCCGCGCGCTGGAGTCCGCCCTGTCCGTCGCCGACGCCTCGACCCCGGGCGCGGCGGAGGCCCAGGTGTGGCTGCACGGGCTCACCCTGCTGGCCGGGCGGCTCGTGGAGCTGGACGGCGGGCTGTTCGAGGCCATCGAGGACCCGCGGACGAGGGCGCGGGCTCGGTGGTTCGCCGGGTTCGCGCTGTTCGGGTACGACGACCTGTCGGCGAGCAGGGACCTGATCTCGACGGCGCTGGCGGAGTTCCGCGCGCTCGGGGACACGTGGGGCACGGCCGCCGCGCTCACCGTGCTGGGCCGGTACGCCGCCATGCGCGGCGACCTGACCACCCTGCGCGAGCACGCCGAGGAGAGCCTGACCCTGTTCGGGCGGATCGGCGACCGGTGGGGCGAGCTGCGGGCGACGGAGAACCTGGGCACGCTGGCCGAGATCACCGGCGACTACGAGCGGGCGGCGGCGCTGCGCACTGAGGTCCTGGGGATGGCCGAGGAGCTGGGCCTGTGGAGCTCGGTCTCCGACGCGCTGTCCCGCCTGGGCCGTATCGCCATGCTGACCGGCGACCACGCGCGGGCCGACGACTACCACGAGCGGGCCAGGCGGCTGGCGGTGGCGCAGTCGAACCGCCCCGCCGAGGAGTTCGCCGAGCTCGGCCTGGCGCTGGGGGCCCGCAGGCAGGGCCGGCTGGACGAGGCGGAGCGGCGGCTGCGGGCCTGGCTGGACTGGGTCAAGGACGTGGCGGGCGACCCGGGCGCGGCACTGATCCTGGCCGAGCTGGGGTTCGTGGCCGAGCTGCGCGGCGACGCCGCGGGCGCGCTGGAGCTGCAGCGCCAGGGGCTGGCGGTGGCCCGCAAGGTGGGCGACCCCCGGGCGACGGCGCTCGCGCTGGAGGGCCTGGCGGGCGCGCTCGCCCTCGACGCGCGGCACGAGGAGGCGGGACGCCTGCTGGGCCGGGCCGCCGCCCTCAGGGAGTCGGCGGGCGCCCCGCTGCCATCGGGCGAGCGGGGCGACGTGGACCGGATCGCGGCGTCGGTGACCCGCGCTCTGGGCGAGGATGCCCTGGCAGCGGCCATGGCCGACGGGGCGGCGCGACCGCTGGAGGACGCCGTGCGGGATGCCGGGCAGCCCTCGCCGAGTACCGGTCAGTACGCCGGGTAGCCGCCCGGGACGCCCGGCACCGGGGCCGGGAGCGAGCGCTGCTGTTCCTGGACGTCGGTGATCCTGCGTACGACGCCGATCGCCAGCACGGCCGCGACCAGCATCAGCGCGATACTCACCACGTCGAACCGCGCGGCCGCCGCCAGGCTGTCCAGCTCCTCGGCGTTGAACAGCAGCCGCCCGGCCACGTTCGACACCGTGCTGCCCACGAGCCAGGCCGCCCACCAGGCGTTGATCAGGCCCGTCGAGCCGCCGGTGCGCGTGGAGGCGGACCAGATGTCGTCCACGATCTGCTTCGCCGGACAGGCCGTAGACGAGGTCGCCGGTGCCGATCTCCGCCTCGGACACGGAGTCGATGTCGGTGATCATGCGGTCGACGAGTCCCGCGTACCGGAGGTCGATCACCGCCGCGACGACGCCGACGGCGGCGGCGGCGCGGGCCTTTCCGGAGGGGGACGCGAGCAGCGAACCAGTATGGCGAGCCAAGAACCCGGAAAGGATCTGTTGGCCACCCCGGCATCTTCTTGTGATAAACCCGGGATTTTGCACATCCGGTGATTGTCGCGGTGAAAGCGGGCAGTGCCTGGGATGGACGCGCATCATAGGGCAGTGTTGGGAGCATGCCGATGAGGACAGAGCTCGACCGCCTTGCGGGCGGGGCACATCACGATCCGCACTCCGTGCTCGGAGCGCACCCCGGCTCCGGCGGGGTGATCTTCCGCACGCTGCGCCCGCTCGCCGAACGGGTGCGGGTGGTGCTGGAGGACGGCTCTGCCCATGACATGAAACACCAGGCACACGGGGTGTTCGAGGTGACGGTTCCGGGCCTGGACAAGGTGCCCGGCTACACGTTGAGCGTCAAATACGCCGGGGCGGACCCGTACGAGGTGCGTGACCCCTACCGGCACTGGCCCACGCTCGGCGAGGTGGACCTGCACCTCATCGGCGAGGGGCGGCACGAGCGGCTGTGGGAGGCGCTCGGCGCGCGCGTGATGGAGCACGAGGACGTCCAGGGCACCGCGTTCGCCGTCTGGGCGCCGAACGCGCGCGGCATCAGGGTCGTCGGCGACTTCAACCACTGGGACGGCACCGCCTACCCGATGCGGTCGCTGGGCCGGTCGGGGGTGTGGGAGCTGTTCGTGCCGGGGCTGGGGGCGGGCCAGCGGTACAAGTACCAGGTGCTGGGCGCCGACGGCGTGTGGCGGGACAAGGCCGACCCGATGGCGCGGCGGACCGAGGTGCCGCCGATGACGGCCTCGGTGATCGACAAGTCCGACTACAGCTGGCAGGACGACGCCTGGATGGTCGAGCGGCGCGAGCAGCAGCCGCAGACCGGGCCGATGAGCGTCTACGAGGTGCACCTGGGCTCCTGGCGGCCGGGGCTGTCGTACGTGGAGCTGGCCGACGAGCTGTCCGAGTACGTCGCGGACATGGGCTTCACCCACGTCGAGCTGCTGCCGGTGGCCGAGCACCCGTTCGGCGGGTCGTGGGGCTACCAGGTGACGTCCTACTACGCGCCGACGGCGAGGTTCGGCACGCCCGACGAGTTCCGCCACTTCGTGGACCGCCTGCACCAGCGCGGCATCGGCGTGCTGCTGGACTGGGTGCCGGCCCACTTCCCGATGGACGACTGGGCGCTGGCCCGCTTCGACGGCACCCCGCTCTACGAGCACGCCGACCCGGCCAGGGGCGAGCACCCGGACTGGGGGACGTACGTCTTCGACTTCGGCCGCAGGGAGGTGCGGAACTTCCTGGTCGCCAACGCGCTGTTCTGGCTGAAGGAGTTCCACATCGACGGGCTGCGGGTGGACGCGGTGGCCTCGATGCTCTACCTGGACTACTCGCGGCGCGAGGGCGAGTGGACGCCCAACGTCTACGGCGGCAGGGAGAACCTCGACGCGGTCGAGTTCCTCAAGGAGATGAACTCGGTCTGCTACCGCGAGGCGCCCGGCATCATCACCGTGGCCGAGGAGTCGACCGCCTGGCCCGGGGTGTCGCGGCCGGTGCACCTCGGCGGGCTGGGGTTCGGCTTCAAGTGGAACATGGGCTGGATGCACGACACGCTCGAATACCTGCGCCACGAGCCGGTCTTCCGCCAGTACCACCACCATCAGCTGACGTTCTCGCTGCTGTACGCCTACTCCGAGAACTACGTGCTGCCGCTGTCCCACGACGAGGTCGTGCACGGCAAGGGGTCGCTGCTGGGCAAGATGCCGGGCGACGAATGGCAGCGGTTCGCGCAGTTGCGGGCGCTGCTGGCGTTCATGTGGGCGCATCCGGGCAAGCAGCTGCTGTTCATGGGCGGCGAGTTCGGCCAGGGCTCGGAGTGGTCGGAGGAGCGCGGGCTGGACTGGTGGGTGCTGGAGTTCGACGGGCACCAGGGCGTGCAGCGGCTGGTACGCGACCTGAACCGGATCTACCGCGAGACGCCCGCCCTGTGGGACCAGGACGCCCGGCCCGAGGGGTTCCGGTGGATCGACGCCGACGACGCCTCGGGGAACACGTTCTCCTTCGTCCGCTACGCGAACGACGGGTCCGCGGTGGCGTGCGTGGTCAACTTCAGCGGCGGGCCGCACGAGAACTACCGGCTCGGGCTGCCCTACGCGGGCCAGTGGACGGAGACCGTCAACACCGACGCCTACGACTACTGGGGCAGCGGCGTGGGCAACATGGGGGCGGTCGTGGCCGGGGACGAGCCGTGGCACGGGCTCCCGTACTCGACGACGCTGCGGGTGCCGCCGCTCGGCGCGGTGTGGCTCACACATGAGGGGAGCACGCTGAACGTTTGAGGTGCGTCCCCTGAAAGTTCGGTGAGAAACCGGCCCAGGGGCCTGTGCGCGTCGGGCAAATCACCCTAAACTCCGAGATCATCCCCCCTCGGAGGACGCGTGCGATTCCGCCCCTTGATCGTGAGCTCGATCGCGATGGCTCTGCTGCCGCTCTCGGCTCCGGCCTACGCAGACGACCCGACGCCCAGCCCCACCCCGGGCATCACCCAGACGCCGGTCGAGCAGCCTCCGGCCGAGGAGCCCGCCCCCGAGGAGGCCGCTGCCGAGCAGGCCCCGGCCGAGGAGACGGAGACACCGGCCGGGCCCGCTCAGGGCAAGGTGGAGGAGGGCTTAGGCGTCGACGGCGGCACCGAGCGGGCCATCGTCGAGCTGACCGACCCGGTCGAGAACGCCCCCGTGGCGAGCCAGGCGGCGGCCGAGAGCGTGGAAGTGGTGCTGCAGCCGCAGAGCCAGTCGTTCATGGTCGTGGAGGGCACGGCCGAGGAGCTGGCCAAGCTCGCCGAGGACCCCCGGGTCTCCTCCATCCGCCGCGACCGCACGTTCACCCCGACGCAGGTCGCCCCGAACCTCACCCTGATCGGCGCCGACCAGGTGCACGCCAAGAACATCACCGGCACCGGCCAGGCCGTGGCCGTGCTCGACACCGGCATCGACGTGGACCACCCGTGGTTCCAGGGCCGGATCCTGGCCCAGGCGTGCTTCTCCGCCGTGGAGGACGCCGGCGTCGAGTCGCTCTGCCCGAACGGCCTGCCGCAGCAGACCGACGGCAACGCGGCGGACGCGACCACGGCGAAGTGCCTGGCCGACGGCGTGAACCTGTGCGACCACGGCTCCCACGTCGCGGGCATCGCGGCCGGCACCGGAGGCGTGGCGCCGGGCGCGGGCATCGTCGCGGTGCAGGTGTTCAGCCGGGTCAACGACGAGGACCTCTGCGGCGCGTCGGCGTGCCTGCTGGCGTACGAGTCGTCGCTGCTGCAGGCCATGGAGTACGTGACCACCCTGAACCAGCCGGTCGCGGCGGTGAACCTGAGCCTGGGCGGCGACCTGTCCGAGACCGACTGCGACGCCACCGCGGAGGGCGCGACCTTCAAGACGAAGATCGACGCGCTGCTGGCCAAGGGCGTCGCGACCGTGGTGGCCGCCGGGAACGAGTTCTTCGAAGGGACGTCGTACCCGGCCTGCGTCTCCACGGCGGTGACCGTCGGGGCGAACGACAACTCCGACGGCATCGCGGACTTCTCCAACCGGGGCGCGCTGCTCGACCTGTTCGCGCCGGGTGTGGACGTCGAGTCCTCGGTGCCGGACAACTCCACGACCGTCTACAGCGGCACCTCGATGGCGACCCCGCACGTGGCCGGCGCGCTGGCGCTGATGAAGTCGGCCTCGCCGCAGGCGCCGATCACGGAGCTGATCGACAAGCTGAAGACCTCCGGCCGGCCGTACGTGTACGACGCCAACGGCGCCCAGGTCACCACGCCGCGCCTGGACCTGGCGGCGGCCCTGGCCGGGGCGGGCACGCAGCCGCCCATCACGCAGACCCCGTCGCCCCTGCCGCCGGACGACCCCACGGACGGCACCGACCCCGCCCCCGGCGACCCCGGCGACCCGACGGACCCGGACCCCCAGCCCGAGCCCGAGCCCACGAGACCCAATACCATCTGGGGGGGGGGGGGGGGGGGGGGGGGGGGGGGGGGGGGGGGGGGGGGGGGGGGGGGGGGGGGGGGGGGGGGGGGGGGGGGGGGGGGGGGGGGGGGGGGGGGGGGGGGGGGGGGGGGGGGGGGGGGGGGG